>JAKAYB010000058.1 GCA_021826925.1 Thermoplasmata archaeon
TCAAGAGGTTTCATCAGCGTAGCAAAGCTGTTCAGGAAAGACGACCTGGGCGTTCCAAAGGATGAATGGGAGGGAATCAAGAGATCATTTGATGTGGTAGATTCAGGATCATCAGTCGTGATGGATTGGGTCGTTGTTTCTAGGCCTGGGGATGATAAAAATGAATTATGACGCAACGAGAAGAAACCGCATGGGCACCACGTCAAGATTAGGTGTGAACCTGATACTGCTGGAATTCTTTTTGTTGATCATTCAGTTCGTAATTGGAATGTGGATGAATCTTTTCGCCGTGTTCCCTTCCTTTGGTCACTCTCTTTTCATGTATGGAATGATGCAGGTAATGTTTTCCGTACCGGAACTCATGGTTCACATGATGCTAGGAATTCTTATTGGACTGGTGTCTTTGATGATTTTCTTTGTATTTGCAATAACTGGAGACTACAGGCTTTTATTATTAAGCGCTGTTGCCTCTGCATCCATACTCACTGCTGGCGTTGGCGGCCTTGAATTCATGTTCTCTGGTTTCACAAACAATACCTTCTCGTTCCTCATGTCCTTAGGATTCATTTTTACTGTTGTTGCCTATGCATCAATATTATACATGATTTCCAGCAGTGATCGGCGAACCGGAACTCCATAGACATGCAAAAAAATTCTAACAGACTTCTGAAATTATTTCTTGTTTTTGTCTCAAGTTTTGTTCTTACATATATATATTCAGAAGACCTTTACCTGAAGATCGGTTCCGGTACGCTGGACATCTTTTACGCAGAATTTTCTATAGGTACTATACCATTAATATTTTACCTGTTCATTTGGTGGGGAAAACACAAATACCAAGAGGAGGATAAGTTCATTCATTTTTTAAGAATTTCATTCGGCTACTTGTGGATTCTTGACGCGCTCCTGCAGATGCAACCCGGGATGAACGAATACTTCGCTGCAATGATAATTGCCCCTAACATCAGCGCAGGGGGAATAACCAGTTATGTTTCAATCTTTGCCCTTTCTTTGTGGAATATGCATCCTGTTGTGTTGGATGTTGCGTCTTCCCTGATCCAGTTATATATAGGTGGAGTTCTTTTAACACAAAACAGAGGAAAGATATACTCTTTAACACAAGTAATAGCCATATTATGGGGATTTTCCATCTGGATTTTTGGAGAAGGATTCGGAGGCGCATTCGGTTCGGGAGCTACCATTCTTACCGGGTTTCCGGGCTCTGTATTAATCTATGTCTACGCATCTCTAATACTCCTTCTATCATCGAAAAATCGCGGCGGAATGATACGTAAATCATCTTATTTTTTCGGAGGCCTGACATTCATACCATCATTAATTGTACAACTTATGCCGTCCAATGGCTATTTGGGGAACATGTCAGTGATATTTATGCCGATGCCGTCTCCATCGGGAATACTGAATTTTGCAAATGAATTTCAGTATTATTTCACCCAATCGCCAGTATGGCCAGACATTGTGACTCTTTTTCTTATTCTGGCATCTGCCGCTGGATGGATACTTGGAAAGTCCTATGGCTATATTTTTTCTGGCATTCTTGCATCCTTTTCATGGATAGTTTTCCAGGGTCTTGGCATACTGGGAATCTTGAGTACAGACCCAAATACCGGCCTGCCCATGTTAATAATAAGCATCTTCTTCTATCTCTGGACAAACGAATATTTCACGTCAAGCAATGGGTTGTCAAATGATTAAATAAATTGCTGTAATATATATGCAAGAGGTAAAATGAGCAGTAACCAGGGTAACACGCCATATAGGGATCTCCTTACGGCTTCAATATACTGGATAATACTTGGTATATTCCTGTATTCATATTTCCAGACGAGAAATCCCCTATCGCTGTCCGTTGCGACGGACAGGGTGGTTGACGCTTTATCCATTTCATTCATTTTCCTAGTGAACAGAATAGCGCGAAAACCTGGTGATGAATATCACTCCTATGGTTTCCACAGAGTTGAAGTTATACTGAATGCAACAGTCATCCTCCTTTTCGTGGCTATGGCTATTTACTCAGCATTAATGACCACTCAGCTTCTTCTGACAAACGCAATCAGATCACCGGCCTCTACGGTTGTATCCTCAATTGTTGCCGTTCCATTGCTTTTGCTGGCGGCGTTTACCATGCAGAGAGATAAGAAATCAAACTTCAGGGTTATGTTCATACACACCCTCCAGGATTTTGAAATAATATTAGTCACACTGGTGTTCTCTCTTGCTTCAGAATATTTTATCGGACCATCGTTGAGTTATATTGGAAGCTATGCAGTTATCCTGATCATACTGTATGGAAACAGAAATATGTTCAGAAGAAATTTCAACATGCTCATGGAAGGTTCGCAGGTAAGTGTAAGGGAAGTTGAGGACAAGATCAAGAAAGAGTTTCCGAATGCGCACCACCTTCACATATGGGACATCTGCCAACACCAGAGAGTTGCTACTTTACATCTCAGTGTTCCCCCATGCACGAAGATCGGTGAAGTTGATAAAACTAAGACTGCTATTAAGAGTCTGCTTTTAACGTATGGGGTTAATCATGTCACGATCCAGTTTGAATCAGCAGACCCCACAAAATCTTGAATACTGTTATTCGATTGGACCACCTATGGCCGGTGCAGTTAAGAGCTTCTGATGGGAGTGGATGCAATTATTACTACTGCAACGGTAAGTATGATCCTCGTCAGGTAGTCTACATATTTTAGATGTATTTTTTCCCGGGGCTTTGGAAGGCCCACTTGAAGAGACATAGTTCATCAGGATTCAGAGTATTCCCTTCTATGAAAAAAGTTCGTTAGGCGAACCTCTCATCCTTTTCTCATTTATAAAGTTCATCACCTCATCGAGTTTCTTTATCAGAGAGGGGTTCTGTGCCCTTACACGCATGGAATTCATCTTCCTCTCTGTCAAGGCATCGATCTCGTCAACGAAATCCTCGTCTTTCTTCAGCATTGTGTATATCATTTCAAGCAGTATTCTGGCTATTGCAACTATTGCCCTCTTCTTTCCGATCCTGCGTACAATGCTGAGGTATTTCGATTTCAATCTTTTTGAGTGCTTGATTACGATGTGTGCTGCATTGACGAGTATGAATCTTAGCATGGATGGGCCATGTTTTGTTATATGCCCTCTTATGTCCCGATTACCGGATTGATCCTGCCTCGGTACAAGGCCGGCATAAGCTGAGAGTTTCTCTTTTGTTGCGAATCTCGATACGTGATCTATTTCCGAGATTATGACAGAGGCAGAGTATACATTTATGCCTGGAATTGTCATGATCCGATGAACATTCTTGTTTCCGAGAACCATCCTGGAAATCTGATCCTCAACACTCCTTGCCTGATCTGAGAGATTCGATATCCTTTCCAGAGTTGAGGAGAGGATGAATCTGTAAGATTCCGAGAGGATCGATGAGGCCTTTTTGATCTCCGCAATACCCTTCTTTCCAAAGATGTCTGTCGCTTCTATGGATATTCCATATGAAGATAACAAGGCGTGTATGCGATTCTTCAGCATGGTAATATCCTCACCTATGGACTTTCTGTACCTAGTTATGGAACGTAGGTCCTCTGATTCTCTTGAGGGCAGATGTACCTCAGGTAGTTCCTTGAGTCTCAGAAGCTTTGCAAGTTTATACGAATCTTCCTTATCATTTTTCTTGACTGTGTTGAATATTAGAGAGAGTTTTGAAGGATCCGCCAGGTGTACTGAGAAACCAATGTCCCTTAACTTTCTTGCCATATATTTTCCTGATGTCGATACCTCAAGCGCAATCTCAGGTCTCAGATCCAGATATCTGGATCTGAATGCATTCAATGCACTCTCTGTGTTTTCGATCTCATAGCTTTCACAAACATTTCCTTCTTCATCCATTGCGGTAACATATACGCTACTTTTATGTACATCCAATCCAATATAGATTCTAACCACCTCCTTAATGGTACGTGGGAGTTCAAAGTCGGAGACATTTCGACAGTCTTCTATTCACCCTTGTTTCAGGGTACTATGTCGAGACGAAGGGCAGCTAATCTTAAAGTCGACCTCACAGGTCAGCGAATACTGCAGCTGCCTCTCCGACTCTCACGCTACATCGTCATATAGCGTGTTCCTAAGAACTTTTTTCATTGACATCTTAAAACATTAATCAAATCCCGACCGGCCCATTCCGAGTTTTCCTAATTCTGTCAACTGCCCCTAACTCAGCCGATGATGGGAGTTACAACACGATTAATCTCACGATCATGATCTTTTCCTGACTTCCACTTACCATACGTTATGAATAATCATGATTCATTTCCTTTACATTATGATAACAGATCCTTTAAATTTTCTCAACCATTATTTCATTATGCAGGAAAAAGTCTTTTACGCCATTGTTTCCGCGATAGTGATTATAGGGGGAGTGGGAATTGGTGTTGCTTATGACCATCAGGTCGCCGTCAGCAGTAGCCAGAGCAGTAATCAGCAAAGTAATGGTGGATATCATCTTGACTTGATGGAAGTCATGGACGCAAACTACAACAGTTCGATTGGAGCTCAACCCAGGTACTATGAGGTTATGAATGGCACACTTCAATCCACGTCGAATATAACCCTGCCTACACACACAAAAATAACCATCACCATCACTTCGTACGATATGGGTAACACATCGGTACCTGCGCAGTATTTGACTGCCAGTGGGGTTCTAAATGATCAGGTCTATGTCATAAACGGCACTACGGCTATGGGAAGCAATACTTCAAAGTCATGGTCTACCAACATAACATCATTCCCAGCATCAAAAGTATTGCATACTTTCACTATCTTACAAGGTTCGAGCACCGTTGTTAACATTCCTGTAATAGCGGGATATACTGAGGTTGCTTCTTTTTACTTAAACAGCAGTGGAAGTTATGTCTGGCAATGTGAGGCTGCTTGTGGTTCAGGACCAACAGGATGGGGAGGCGCAATGTCCACTCCTGGCTGGATGACAGGAACTATTTATGCCCAATAAATTATAGGACATAATGATTTATGAGAAACAGCAAAGCCATTACCCTCGCAGAATCTGGGAGACCACAGGTTACAAGACGGGTCATATTCTATGGCATATCCCTCTTGCTCTCTCTCCTTATCGTAGTCATATCCATTACATTTTTTGTGGTCGTTGTTTACCTTGAGGGGAGAGTTACTGATGACTTTTTCTATCTTTTTACAGGGATAGTAATTGTTAATCTTGTTATTTCGGCACTCTCTGTAAAAGGGCTAATGACGCTATATCCACTGATTCAACCTGAACATACAGAGTACAAAACCATTGTCTTATCGAAACTGGACGGGTCGTACCCATCTGGTAATACTGCCTCAGCGATCAGAATTAACCCGGAACACTTTACAGATTTAGAGCTTGAAATCATAGATCTCATAAACAAAAATGGAAATAAAATGCTTCAAAGTGATATAGTGACAACAATTAATGCCTCAAAAGCCTCTATATCCAGGACCCTGACAGCATTGGAGAATAAAGGGGTGGTTGTGAAGATGAGAAAAGGCGTAACAAATGAAATAATCCTTACTGAAACCTATTCAAATTAGTTTCATGAAACATGTTTCAACCAAGAATTAAGTGTCTTTCCACCATATATGAATACCATGGGTAAACATATTGAAAACTTGATGTGGTTCATTGTGGCGCTTGTCTCTGCAGTTGCGGCAGTTACAATAATTGTCTCCATTCTGTTTGGAGGCAACTATTACAATGGAACCTATGGCCCATATGGGATGATGGGTGGCTTCTATGGTATAGGAATAATAATGCCGATCATAGGTGTGATATCGGTAATCTTGGTGTTGGTGTTCATTTATTTCATATTTGAAGACGTTCGAACCCCTGAACCGCATCGACCTGTTGATCGGATGGCAAGGGCAGAGGAGATTGCGAAAGAAAGATTCGCAAGGGGAGAAATATCTGAGTCCGAATACCGTCAGATGATTGAAACCATAAGAAGGTGAAATTTTCTATGAACAAATATAAAGCTATAGGAATTGTGGGAGTTGCTTTCCTTACTGTCGTGCTTGTATTTTCGGCTTTCTACTACTACGGTGGATACAACACACCCAGCAGTTCCCAGCACCTGACGCAGTCACAGCTTGAAGGTTTGAATGTAACAGAGCCGGGAGTTTATGCTTCACAGACTAACTCGACTATTTACATAAACAGTTCCAGCAGCTTGCTTGTGATGACTGGACCCATGAACGGACCGAGCATGTACAGTTTTGAGATACTAGGCATGTACAACCCAACGATAGTGATCAAAGAGGGAGTGACTGTTCATTTCACAGTGGTAAATATCGATACCGATTCTGAACATAATTTTGTACTTAGCAATCAGGGTCCACCATATCCCTACATGAGCGGAATGGGTTCCATGGGATCGGGGGGATACAGTTCGATGACATCCATGAGCTTTCTTCCACCAACAAATTCGGGTTATTTCTATTACTACAATATGAGTTACAGTTTTTCGCAATCCGGAACGTACTGGTACCTGTGTACCTATCCCGGTCATGCTGAAAACGGGATGTATGGGAGGATAGTTGTAGAACAATAATTATACGGGCAGCAGCAATGCTGCCTATCTAACTTTTTCAATTAGTTTGAAGTAAACATCATTGCTTTGCGGCGGATTTTTGATGTGCCTGCGAAATAAGCGAGTATTTTGAGCCAAATGACAGGACCAACTAAAAGGATGAAAAACAATAGTTAACGATAAAACCAACCCTGATGGGTCGCTGCCTCTCGTCGAATGAATTCGCACAGGCAAATATCCATTCATGCATTTTATACCATAAGGAAACAATCTCTGCAGCAAAATATTGGTGCGCCAGGCAGGTTTCCCGCCTGTACCTGGGCCCATTTAACGATTATATGAGTGAGTCAACAACGATTTTGAGCTTTGTTTCAACCTCATTTAGAAAGGCCGTCTTCTGTTCCATCTTATCTGTCTGAATGGTATGGAAAATTTCTGCAGGCATTTGAGCAGATATCTCAGCACCGTCTTCCACTGATTTTACTATCAGATGGCATGGAATGAGCGTCTCTACCTTGTGGTCGAAGGAAAGGGCTTCATGTGCATATTCAGGATTGCAGATATCAAAGGTTGTGAAATTAGGATATTTAAACCCCTTTGACCTCAGGATCTCGCCTATCCTGATCTCAGATAGTATAGAGAAACCGTTTAGAGGTACAATCTCTCTAACCTTGTCACACGCTTCATCAAAAGAACGCTCTGTTTTGACTCTGTATTCAGTTGCCATTTCTTCACCTGGACAGAATTTCATTCTTCATGCTTAAATACTCTTCTTTTCCGATTTCTCCTCTTGCATACCTCTCATTCAGTATTTCCAGTGCAGTTTTAGTGTCATCCGCTGAGGAGTTTCCCTCATCGCCATGGCTGTGCATTTGATGCTTTCCCATGTGGTTTCCCGAATTCTTCATACATCCACAAGACATAGTTATGAAATCTTGTTAATGTATAAAACCATACTTTATTCAATCTGTAAAATATGATCACCAGAAACGTACATAACGATAAGAATCACCCTGAGGTGAGATCACACCCCATAAGATGGTGTAAAAGAGCATGGGCGTATCAGTAGGTTAGTGAGAAACCCTTCACGATCAGACTGCCAAATCGTCCTTTCCTGATAGAGATGTTCTGCCTGCCCCTATCTATGGCGCGCCAGACAGCTTTGCTGATGGCTATTGTGAACCTGTCTGTTTTAATCATTTCATATAGGGATGGATCGTTGATGTCATAAAGAATCCTTGCAGTGATTTTAGCTTCCAATTGGCACATATTATCGGGGCAAGGCCCTTTTTCTTCAACCAGTTCCAAGACTAAAAATTTCCCTTTAACAGCCTTTATTACTCCCTTTCCCGATTCAACTTTCCCTTTCCCAACAGCAATTGAATCTGGAATGTTTGAATTCTTGTCCGCCAGTTTATTTTCAGCCACGCCAGATGATGAGTCCACTCCGTTAGTTAAATCTCTCACTGAACTCATGGTAGATTATAATTCATCTCAGTTATTTATAATATCTCTGACCAAACTGTCCAGGCAGCTCCAATATATTAGACGTTATGAGAATGTTTGATTAGAACTGTAGCATCCCTTTTATCAACAGCATCTATCCGTACATGCTAGTGTCTGGAATCTTCTTCAGGAATCATCTCCCCTCTTTTCTTGAGGTCTCTCTCACAGTTCGGACAGCACACGTAATATGTCTTCCCCCTTATTCCTACTGAGATCGGACTGTCCTTGATCTCTTTTCCGCAGTAATCGCAGTGGATATTTTCTACCCTGTTCATGTTTTCATACGATTCTCTTGAGGTTGCTATTTCAACTCTTTTTATGCTAGCCTTCTTTAACTTTATGAGGTCCTCATAGTAGAGGATCACCATATAGGATCCGTCTATGAGAGAGAAGCGCTCCAGGATAATATTTTCCGGTATGTTCTCTAAATTGTCAGTGTATACGAGGACCATATCCTTTTCCTCATCTGCAATGGAGATGGTGAATTTCTTGATCCTTCCGCTTGATATTATGGAGTCCAGGGCTTTCTTGGCCGTAAGCCTGCTGATGCCCAGCTCACTTGCCATGTCCACTATGCTCATCCTGGAATTTCTCTTGAGCAATAATATGAGCCTCTGTTCCAGTTCAGAAAGATTTCTTCTCATAATGTAATGATTTTACTCAGCTACTTTAACATTATGGATAGAGATAATATATGTATATCAACACAATTCATAACTATGGCAACAGATGTAATATGCGGAATGAAAGTGAAGGAGAGCACTGACCTGAAGAGCGAGTTCCAGGGAAAAACGTTCTACTTCTGCAGTAGCCACTGCAAGTCAGAATTCGACAAGAACCCCCTGAAATACAGCAGGTAAGGAGAACATAAATGCCAACTGATCCCGTATGTGGAATGTTTGTACCGGAGGATACCGATCTGACGTCGGTAGTCGACGGGCAAACATACTATTTTTGTTCTAAAACCTGCCAGCAGAAGTATAGTTCACCGGAAAAAGAAGCGACCCGCCTAAAAAGGCGGCTTGTTCTTGGGTGGGGCCTCGCGATACCAATCATAATCATAAACTACCTGGTTCCAGGAAGCCTTTTTCTTGGACAGGCATACAAGGATATTGCCCTCTTTATGCTGACTCTTCCGGTTCAGTTTTACTCTGGATATGGATTCTACGAAGGAGCATATCATGCTATCAGGAGCAGATCCGGAAACATGGACCTCCTGATCTCAATGGGAACACTTACTGCATTCATATTCTCCAGCTATGTTACCTTTTTCCCAGGTAAGATACCGGCTGCAGACGTCTACTTTGACGCGTCTGCATTCATCATTACACTCATACTCACGGGAAACTTCATTGAGAACCTGACAAAGGTTCGTGCCAACAGGGCTGCCAGTAAGCTTCTGGAGCTTATCCCAAATGTTTCGCACGTGATCACAGAAAATGGAAAGGAAGTTGACACACCAACAGACGAACTCAGGGAAGGCAACATTATACTTATAAGGCCTGGCGAATCCATCCCTGCAGACGGGAAAATCTACGACGGTTCGGCTGAAGTGGATGAATCCATGCTCACCGGAGAACAGGAACCGGTATTGAAAAAGAAAGGCGACACAGTTTCATCCGGCACTTCCAACCTCAATGGCGTCCTTAAG
>JAKAYB010000003.1 GCA_021826925.1 Thermoplasmata archaeon
GCTTAGTGTATAGTATACTTCTTGGCTTAGTTTACTTTATCTAAGTGATATAATTTAATGTTCTATTCAACCTAGTAACGATTTTATTGCGTAGTCGTAAAGACCATTTTAACAGGTCTCCTGTATTTAAAAAGATATCGCTGAATTATCATAAGGTTTTTGGAACTACAAATTATATTATATTCATAAGACAGGAAATAAGATGGATGTAATTCGCAGATTAATATATCTGCACATGATATAGTTATGGATAGGAATAAACCATGGCCAACGATAAAATTCAAAATCACGAGAGTTTAATCAGGAAAGAGATGGATAAATTAAAAGAAGAAGACCTATCGGATCACGCTCCACTGATTTCCAAATCCGTTGTGAGGAAGTTAGTAGGATTACTATCGAAATCAGGAAGTACGGAAATATCTCTTAATGCTGATAATTTTAATTACACTGTTCAGTTTGTTGAATTTGTGAAGCCTCTGCAGGATGGGAATGACGGTGTATTCGATGATCTACCCTCGGTGGATGACATTGACAATATTTCGTCCTTTCATGTCTTAGTATCGGAGAATAATGAAAAAAATATGACAGATGTTCAGTTCAGAAACAATGTTGTAGAATGTACCCCTGCGAGAATGAGAAAATTTCTCCTAAGGCTTCAGTTAGCAATAGTAAACGCAGAAGAGCGATAAATAACATCTTTTGCAACCCCACACAAAGTGAAGACAAAGAAATAGCATTCTAAAAATGCATACCTTAGTTGTTTAATCCATAGGGTTCTAAAAAAATCAATTTTTCGATTTTGACAAAAAGTTGACAGAACAGCTTCAAAATTAAAGGGTATAATTAACAAACTGGAATATAAAAATCGAAACTGGGCCCACCGAGATCAATGAACAGCGTATCGATCGCTTCCCTGCCGATGTTTTTTTTAGCTCGTTTATAACAAGTGTTTGCTCACCTATGATCTTTGTAAGCTCATCGATCCTCTTATCGTACTCGTTTCCCAAAGGTTCCTCTGCGAGGGCCTTCTTTCCACCCTCGAGGAAACGTTCCCTTCATCTGTAGAACTGTGTCACTAATATCCCATGTCTACGGCACAGTTCTGCAATGTTTGTTGATGTGAATGATTCTATCACTATCTGGACCTTCTGCTCGACCGTGAATCTCTCAGTCATTTCAAATCACCGTATTCTCTGGAGTATGCAGGAGTTTCGAAAAACCCGCTCTGAACTTCGCCTTATATCTAGCTCGTAGTATATTATCTCTCTTATAACTGTACAAATAATAAAGGGAGCATGTCAGTTACGTTTATGTACATCCAAACCAATATAGATATTGACCACCTCCTTTGTGGTTCGTGAGAGTTAGAGTCGGAGTATGCTCGACAGTCTTCTATTCACCCTTGTTTCAGGGTAGTATGTCGAGACGAAGGGCAGCGAATCTAAAGAGCGGCCTCATGGGCCAAGTGAAATTTCTGCTGCCTTCCGACTCTCACGCTACATCGTCATATAGCGTGATGGAATGCTTAAGACCCAGGAAAGGAAAAATTAACATCCACCTATAGTTATTATGGGATCACCGTTTAAGGAGGTGATGATTCCACGTATACGGGAATGGATATACATTCAAAAATAATTGTATGCACCACTCTGGATGCAAACGGAAAAATAGTGAGAAAGGACAGTTTTGATAACAGTTTTGACAGGCTGCAGGAATATATTTTCCAGTTCCATGAGAGAGATATGTTAACCTCTATGCGCAAAAATCTCTCTTTCCTCTTCATTAAGTGACTCCATAAATTCTGCGTATAATAGTGGCCCTTCTGATCTCTCATTTGAGAACATTTTGTCAATTCTTTTTAAGGAATCTTGGATCTGTGATTCTCTTAAGAAAGGCTCAAATGCATTATCTACTTCCTTAATCCTATTACCATAATGGTCGAGTACATAAACTATGTCATATGCATCTTTGGTGAATGCGGATATTGTTAGCATGACGCCATTATCGGACTTACCTTCAAGTGTTCTCACAAATTCCCTGATTTTCGCGATGTAGCGAAATATTGGCCATTTAACCTAATCATCTCCATAGTTGACATCAGAAGGCACCAATGTTTCCTATGTATATCTCACAAAAAAGTGGTTCCGCTGGATCTGTTGCAGGATTTTACTGCGTCTTGCTTCCATAAATTTCCTTCAACATGGCTTTGTTTATTTTTCCGCTCCCGGTTTTTGGAAGTTCATCTGTAATAAAGACTCGCTTAGGCCATTTGTATGATGCTAGGGATGTGCTGCTTTCGCAGAATTTAATTATGTCGTTTGGCGACAGGCCGTCTTTCTTGGGAACAACAATTGCGGTTACCGCTTCTATCCATCTTTCATGCGGGATCCCTATTACCGCGACCTCTTTCACATCGGGATGTGAAGATATAAAGCCTTCAACTTCCTGTGGATATATGTTTTCTCCGCCTGATATGATCATTTCATCAATCCTTCCAAGATAGTACATTAGATTGTCATCATCTACCCTTACTATGTCCTTTGTGTTGAACCATCCGTCATTAAAGCGCTCCAGATTCAATTCTGGTCTGTTTAGGTAGCCGGGTGTGATTGTGTCACCCTGCAGAAGTAGGACTCCTTCCCTGCTATCTTTCAATTGACCTTTATCACTGAAACTTTCCGGTTTTACTATCCTGAATCTTCCAACCTGTTTCATGATAGAACCCATGGATCCGAGTTTCCATTTCTGGCCTTCCGCGTACGAAACGATAAATCCCGCGGCCTCAGTCAGACCGTATATTTCCCTGAGTGGAACTTTGAAAAATTCATTGAAATATGATATTATGGGATCTGGAGTGGGCGATCCTCCAAAGAATATGAATCTGTAGGTGAATTTATCCCTTTTGAGGTCCCCCATAGATTTGATGTTGTTCACCGTATCCACGACCATGGTTGAGACCAACCCTGACCATGTCGCCTTCTTGTTGATGGACAGATCAATCCATTCCCTGGCATTCCACTTCGGCAGAAGTATTATTCTGCCCCCTGAAAAGAGCGCGGGAAAAGTTCCGCATTGAAGGCCGCCGACATGGAATAAAGGAACATTGTTCAGAAGAGTGTCTGTTGATTTCAGTTTCCAGGCATCCATAACCATGTGGATCGATGAGGAATTGTTCCTGTGGCTCTGCCTCACCCCTTTAGGCTTTCCTGTGGTGCCGGATGTGTACATAACCATTGCATCATCGCCATCGAGGGCCCAGTTTTCGCCATCCCCCTTACTCTCATGATCCGATTTGTAAATATGGCCAAAACTGTTTTCAGTGTCTTCCGGCCCCTGCACAACAGTTTTGAGAGATGCGTTACGATTAAGTACCGGAGTCAGCCTCTCCTTTTCTTGCTCAGAGAGTAAAAGATATTTCAGTCCAGCGTCATCAATCACGAACTGTATATCATCGACAGAAAATCTGTTGTTGATCGGCACAGCAACCGCGCCTGTCTTCCACGTTGCATAGAACGATGCAAGATAGTCCACCGACATGGGTAGCAGTATCCCTATTCTGTCATTTCTTTTGACTCCAGCATTCGAAAGGTAGCTTGCAAGATTCTCCGCCATCTTCCCAAAATCCTTATATGACACCTGCCTCCCTGATTCCTCTATAGCAATATTTTCAGGATGTTCAAGTACAGATCTATCCAGATAGGATGCCAAATTAACCATGATTATCTCTACGCTAATATGAGATTACTAGATATTAACGTTTACCATTTACTTCATCTAATTTATAGATATTTTAAAATGATAGCTAATATCACATGTTTTTGGACATGAATAAAGTTTTTAAGCCATGATACTGCTATCTTATTGATAGATCATGTTAAACGTTTCGGATGTCCTTGATCGGTCCTCGGAAAAATGGCCCAGTAAAGATTTTCTATATTTTAACGACAGAACATCTAGCTTTGAGACGTTCAGAGAAAGGGTTCTCGGATGGGTATCGTATCTTAGAATGAGTGGTGTAAAGGCCGGAGACGTTGTCGCTGTTTTCTCTAAAAACAGGCCCGAAATGCTTGAACTTTGGATGGCCGTAAATCGTATAGGTGCAGTGTATTCTCCATATAACTTCAACCTCAAACAGGATGAGATTAAGGCGCTTATCCAAGATTCCAGACCTGTTATTCTTTTCACTGATACTGCCTTAAACACTGATCCTGGAACTAGAACAGTGGAATTTGACAGAGTAAATCTTAAAGATACTGACGATTTTGTCTATCAAACTGACCCAAACGATGTTTCGACTCTTCTTTACACCTCGGGAACTGAATCTGCTCCAAAAGGCGTTATGAACACCCATCTAAACTGGTATTCCTCGTTATTGAGTTCTATACATGATCTGGACTGGCGTCATGATGATGTGTTTTTGTTGAGCATTCCTGTTTACCATGTGGCTGGCATGTACACATTCTTAGGCTTCATGAATGTTGGGGCCTCCATAGTACTTGAGGCTGTTCCAAATCCAGCTGAAATAGTTTCCTTGATAAACGATTACGGTGTTACATATCTTATTTTTCCACCCACTGTATTCATAGGGCTTTCTCAGTTTGTGAAAGAGCCCTTCGCTTCTGTGAAAAAGTGCATCAGCTTTGGTGCTTTCATAAGTGAGACGCAGTTTGATGCAGTCTCCAAGATTTTCCCTGGAGTGCAGTGGAGAAATTATTACGGCATGACTGAGACCACTCCAATGGGAACAACGCTTCAACCAGGTGATTTTGAAGACAGAAAGGAATCTATAGGGAAGCCTCATATCAACATCTCTCTTAAGCTTGTCAAGGATGATGGATCCGAGGCTAGAATAGGAGAAGTTGGGGAGATACTGATGAAAGGACCTACGGTTGCCAAAGGTTATTTCAATGACAAAGCAAAGACCAAAGCTTCCTTCGATGGCGGATGGATCAGGACCGGAGACCAAGCAGTAATGGACAACGAGGGTTTCCTTTACTTTGTAGATAGAAAGAAGGACATAATCCGCACAGGCGGAGAGAATGTTTCTTCCATAGAGGTAGAGAGAGAGCTTCTTACACACAGATCCATTGGAGAAGCTGCGGTAGTAGGTATAAAACACCCTTATTGGATGGAGGCAGTAACCGCATTTGTCACCGCCAGAAAAGATCAGAAGGTGGTACCTGATGAGATCATTGAATATCTTAAACCAAGAATCGCAAATTACAAGATACCTAAGAAGATCATAGTTCTCCCCTCTCTTCCGCATAATGCAAGCGGGAAAATACTCAAGAAGGAACTAAGGGAGCAATACAAGGACTCATACATGAACGATCAGGTGAAAAAGTGACCGCAGAGGATAAAACTACCGAAGGCAGGACAATAACCGAAACCGATCTTGTGATGTTCTCATATTTCACGGGAGACTGGACGTATCTTCATACAGACAAGGAAATGGCGGAAAAAAGCATTTTTGGTGAACGGGTGGCCCACGGCTATCTCACACTGTCCGTTTCTCTTGGTCTTATGATCCGCTCCGGCGCAATCAATACTGACATATTCATAGCGCTGAAATCTATAGAAAGGGTCCGTTTTCTCAAACCCGTGAAAATAGGCGATACAATAACAGTATCATACTCAGCAGAAAGGAGAGAATCTAGGCCTGGTTCGGTTGTGGTAACACTTTCTGCGAAGACATTCAACCAGAGAAAGGAGTGCGTGATGGAATTCGTCACAGTGCACCTTGAAAAAAAGAGATAAAACGGAGATATAAGTTATGAAATCGTACAGACAATTGAAAAGTGAAAAGAGGAGAGTTGCGGTCGTGGGAACAGGACAGACCAAATTTGAGGCGAGGACTCCGGATAAAACCTATTATGAACTTGCCCTGGAAGCCGCCATGATGGCCATGAGCGATGCGGGAATTATCCCAGAAAACATAGATTCGGTCGTTTATGGAATTTATAACGACTTATTTGAGAGGCAGATAATGCCGGATACGTACGTTCATGATTACCTTGGAATGTACGGGAAACCTGGGATCAGGATCACAACTGGCGGTGCTACTGGGGGCTATGCATTTAGGTCCGGATATTCGGAGGTTGCTTCCGGTCTTGCGGATGTCACCCTGGTGATAGGTGTTGAGAAGGCTCAGGACTGTTACGACTGGGCTCAGGGAAAAACAACACCAGAAGTCATAAAGTCCATCGCCTATAGCGCAGATATGACTTGGGAATTCCCTCTCGGGACTTCTGCTGCCTCCTCGTACGCCATTCTCGCATCTGCGCACATGAAGAAATATGGCACCACCGAGGAACAGGCTGCACTAGTTAGTGTGAAGAACCATGGAAATGCCATCAACAATCCATTTGCTCAAAGTCCAATGAAGATAACTGTTGACGAGGTAATGCAGTCCAGGATGATTTCCTACCCTTTCAAGATGCTTGACTGTTCCCTTTACACTGAGGGTGCATATGCACTTGTTCTGATGAGTGAGGAAAAAGCCAGAGAAGCTGGAGTTAAGGATCCGGTCTGGGTTATGGGCATAGGTTCATCCAACGACAAGTCCTTCACCGGATCAAGAACTGTGAATGACAGGTTGGGAAAATATGGAGACATAGCTGATCTGAGGAATCACTACGAATCCGCGGCACTGGCTTACAGAATGGCAGGCATCCAGAATCCGAGAAAGTCGATTGATGTCGCTGAACTCCATGACGCATTCAGTTTTACAGAAATTCAGGCTTACGAGGCTATGGGCTTCTGTGAAAGAGGCAAGGGAGGGAAATTTATAGAGGACGCAGTTCCAATGATAGGTGGTGATCTTCCAGTATCCCCTTCCGGCGGCCTTCTGGGTGCCGGACATGCAGTTGGAGCAACTGGGGTGATGCAGATAGGTGAAGTTGTAAATCAGCTGAGAAATAAGGCGGGAAAGAGACAGGTGGAGATAAATAGAGGTGCTGGATTGGCGCATTCAATCGGCGGGCCAGGATCGTCATACTGCTCTGTGTCAGTGCTAGGAGTGGATTGAATTGAAAACATCGACCGAAAAGGCCAGGGAGACTGCAAGAAAGGAACTTAAGTCCGAACCTTTGGAAAGCGTGATAGACCGGATTATTTTTGAAAAACTTAACCAGAATTCGTCTGTTCTGGAACACGAGAAGTATTTTGAGATTCCTGATAAGATGGTCATGTTCTATAAATACAGCTACGGGAAGCAGTCAAGGTTCTTCTCTGAACTCATGAATCGCGCTGAACTTTACGGTTCCAGGTGCACTAAATGCGGAATCGTTCATTTCCCACCAAGATCGAGATGCTCTGAATGTTACGGGGAAACTGAATGGAAAAAAGTGAGTACCGAGGGAATTGTGCTGTCCAGTACAACCTCCTGGTATGCGACCTCTGAGTTCTTTGATAAGGTTCCCTACGCAGTTGGATACGTCAAGCCTATAGATGCGGATACCGGTATACTTCAGAGAATAGACCTCAAAGGGAGAGAAAGGATTGAACCCGGCACAAAAGTTATCGCAAGGTTTAAGGAAAAGAGGAAAGGAGTTGTTTCTGATTTCTGGTATGAAATAATGGAGTGATACCCCTGAGAGCGATACAGCTGCTTCAGATGATGGAGGAGAGCCTTCTCAAGAGTATCAGGGAGACTTTCATCTTTTACGGCAGGACTTATACGTCTGGCGATATTGTGGGAATGTACAGGTCTGTTGCAGGATACCTCACTGAACTTGGTATCGGCAACGGGGATGTGGTTGCTATTGATCTTCTTAATCGGCCGGAACTGATTATAATCATCATGGGATCGTGGATGGCTGGTGCCACGGTTACTCCCATAAACGTTCATCTAAAGGAACAGGAGATCTCCTACCAAATTGCGGATTCAGGGGCAAAAATAGTCTTCGGGGAATTATCCTACAGGGAAAAGATCGAAAATGCCATTGAAAGGACAGGAGTGAGAGTTGAAAAGGTAATTTTGGACTTTGATAAGGGTGATTTATCAGGAGACCTCTACAGAAAGGTCTTTCATGGGAAGGCGAATTTTACTGCTTCCCCAGACAATCCTGATGATCTTTTTATTATATACACCTCAGGTACCACGGGAAAACCAAAGGGCGCAGTTCTCACAGCGCAGAATGTTTACAGAGAAGCCATTCAACTTCAACACGCCGTTGGTCTAGAAGACAGCGATAGGATCATAATTATCCTGCCTCTTTTTCATGTGAACAATCTCATGTTCAGCATTGCCTCCATCCTTAAGGGAGGATCCCTTGTTATTCTCAGGAAATTTGATCCTGAGGAGTTCTTTGAGTCTGTGAAGAAATACGAGCCTACCATTTTTTCGGGCGTACCCACAATTTACAAGATACTCTTAGACTCAGCAAACGAGGGTCATATAGCAAGCCTTTCTTCACTCAGGATTGGAATTTGCGGTGCTGCCCCCATGCCAGTGAAATGGTTTGAAGACTTTGAGAAGGCATATGGGATAAAGATAATCGAGGGATACGGGATGACTGAAGGCACGGTAGCCTCAACAATAAACCCAAGGTTCGGGACAAGAAAAATAGGATCTATAGGTATACCACTGCCCGGACAGGATGTCAGAATTTTTTCAGAGAACGATGAGGATCTGCCGCCTGGTCAGATTGGGGAAATTGTGATCAGAGGGCCAAACGTCATGAAAGGGTATCTCAACAGGAAACATGAAACTGAAGGAACTCTCAGAAATGGTTGGCTTCACACTGGTGATCTTGGATACATGGACAACGATGGTTATTTTTACATTGTTGACCGGAAGAAGGATATGATTATAAGGGGAGGAGAAAACGTGTACCCAAAGGAGGTTGAGAACGTAATCAGTACAATGCCTGGAGTCTCAGAGGTGGCAGTAGTCGGAAAAAAAGACGAGAAATATGGCGAGGAAGTTGTTGCCTTTATTGTTAGGAAGGATGCGCAAATGAGCGATACACAGGTAATTGATTTCTGCAAATCAAATCTTGCATGGTACAAATGCCCGAAGGAGATTTTTTTCATTGATGCACTACCAAAGAACTCTGTCGGAAAGATCCAGAAAAATGAACTGAGGGATGCCTTAAAGTAGTTCTCTACATCTGAGAACGTTGCAATGCGTGCACCGGGCTTAGCCGGGATCAGCGTGATTGTGTGATATTGCCTCATCCTATCATTGTGTTGTTTGTTACCGTCTCTATATGTATAATAAACCGCAGAACCGATCGTTTCGGGAAACTAGCATTATGGCAAAAATGTTGTATATATTTTACAATTTACAGTATCCTGATCTCTCTGCTTTTACTACCACGATACCTTTTCAAGTGCATCAAGGATGTCCTTCTGCTCTCTTATCCTTTCCAGCTCTATGGTGTGTCGCATCATCCACCAGGATCTCTGAGGCGGTGTCGATCATGAATCTGATTTCCATTGACATGCCCAGAAGCCTTTTCCTGTATGTTGCCTCGTATTCTTTTGAATCTGTGATCGCCGGCACTGGGAATTTCCCCCTGTATTCCTGCATCAGTGCATTTATGTTATTTCTGAATGTTTCGTATTCAGACTGTGTGATGACGAAAGTATAATATATATTGAGTATATATATCTTTGTGAAGAAGGTCAAAGTTGTTGAGGCCAATGAGATTACGGTTAAGAACATTCAAGCCTATATGGAAAGAGTTGTGACAAAATTCGGATCAGGAGCAAAGGTGGACTGCCCCAAGGAATTCCTGGGAAAGAAAGCCTATCTTATAATTGAAAAGGATGATGAATGACGACTTATGTCCAAAAGTCCCTTACTCTCTATTGTTATTTAAAAATGTAAATAAAATGAACAAAAACAAATAAAATTTTTTGTTGCATGCGAATACCCTAGAATACTGTGTCGGCGAACGACGATTAAAATAAAGCATTACAAATGTAAGTGTTTTTGTATACACACGTATAGAGAACGGGCCCACCGGGATTCGAACCCGAATTATAGGCTCCGGAGGCCTATGTGATGATCCATTACACTATGGGCCCTAACTCTTGTAGCCTATCTCTCTAAGTAGTTTTATTCTTTTGCCTCTCTGCAAGGCATCTTCTATACCAAGAGGGGAGTAACCATCGATTACTCCTAAAATTCCACATCCCCTTTCGAGCTCTGCAAGAATGACATCCACAGGGTTACTTGTTGCAGCAAAAATTCTTCCGACTTCCTGGCAATTCTTGATCGCGTTAAGAATACTGATAGGAAACGCATTTTTTAATATAATTAGGAAAGTATGTCCAGCTGATAATTTCTTAAGGTTCTCCAAAGCCACCTCTATTAAATGACGATCGTTGCCCTCAAACCTGAGGAGTCTTTCACCTGAAGCCTCCGAAAACGCCAGAGCGTACTTTGCTTGTGGTACATAAGTTTTGATTATTTCATTTAAGTCTTCAACCGTCTTTATGAAATGAGAATATCCGAGTATTATGTTGGAATCTTCTGGCACTTCCAAACTTACCGTTTTTATTTTTGTTTCCATACTTCGATAATATAAAGATTAAGATTAAGTTTGCCTCTGAACAAAAGAATTGTACAAAATTAAATAACTGTTATGTATATCATTTTCGTGGAGTTTTACGAGCTCATTGCATCCGAGATAAACAGCTCGGAATTAACCGACAACAGCAGATTGCAGAAACGGAAACTGGAACTTTCGAGGAAATTAGGCCTTGATCACGTTCCAAGTAATTCCGAGATACTTGCTTCTGGATTAGTTGAGAAAGATAAACGAGAAATTCTGAAAATCAAGCCCACTAGAACTATGTCCGGAGTTGCAGTAGTAGCCGCAATGACATCACCGGAGAGATGTCCACATGGCAAGTGTATTTTCTGTCCGGGCGGTGTAGACAATAATTCTCCGCAATCATATACTGGCTATGAACCATCTGCCTTACGCGGCAGAGCAAACAATTATGATCCTTATAACATAGTTTTTAATCGGTTAAAGCAACTGGAAACTATTGGCCATGATACAAGCAAGGTCGATCTTATCGTAATGGGTGGCACTTTCACTGCACGAGATAATGATTACCAAACTATGTTTGTTAAAGGTTCCATGGATGCTATGAATAAATTCATTTCACCGAGTCTTGAGTATTCTATAGCGAATAATGAAACGGCCTCCAGAAGATGTATCGGGCTTACAGTGGAAACAAAACCTGATTGGTTTTTTGAAAGAGAGATTGATTTTTCACTCTCTTACGGTACCACAAAGGTAGAGCTTGGAGTACAGATACTCAATGATAAGATACTTAGGCAGAATGGAAGAGGACATGGCATTCAGGAAATTATAAGATCTTCTGCCCTCTCCAGAGACGCAGGCCTTAAAATAGTCTATCATCTCATGCCAGGAATGTATGGTTCCAGCATAGCAGAAGATAAAAAAAGCTTCGACCTGATGGTGTCCGATCCTGATTACAGGCCAGACATGCTTAAGATATACCCAACACTTGTGGTCAAAGGTACATCATTATACAGGCTGTGGAAACTCGGTAAATACACCCCACCAGATACAGAAGATGCTGTGGATCTTATCACATATTTCATGAAAAATATGCCACCATGGATACGCGTACAGAGGATGCAACGCGATATCCCCGTGAAATTTATAGAAGCAGGTGTAAAGCGAAGTGACCTAAGAAATCTCGTTATGGACAGATTGAGGGAAGAGGGAATAAAGACTTGGGAAATAAGGACCAGGGAGATAGGACACAGGAGATCCAGGGTAAAATCTATAGGGATAACCAGGCGTGATTATAAGGCTTCAAATGGAAAGGAGGTATTTCTTTCTATTGAGGATGAGGAACATATTTATGGTTATCTTCGGTTAAGAATACCGAGCGAAAACTCACATAGACAGGAGATCCGCGACGGTTCCATTGTAAGGGAAATTAAAGTACTTGGGGACGTTGTTCCAATCGGGTTTCATGAAGAGGAGCAGTGGCAACACCACGGCCTTGGAACTAACTTGATGAAAGAAGCGGAAAGGATTTCAAAAGAGGAATTTGATAGAAGGAGAATCTTAGTTATAAGCGGAATTGGAGCTCGTGAGTACTTCAGAAAACTCGGTTACGAGCGACTGGGACCATACATGGCGAAAGACGTGGCTGGATTGAAATAACTCTGCTCATTCTCTATCTAGTCATTCCTAAATTGTTAGATGGTCTAAAACCGTACGAGTCAGAAAGTAGTTATGAAAACGACGCCAGATGTTTCTTGCTTTCAGGCTTTCAAAATTCCGCAAATGCCGAACACTTGCTATCTTTTGTTTTATATTTTAGTGTCTGAACGTGCATAAATTTAGCCCTCAAAGAATGATTTACACATTTTTAAATATACGTGTTGCATTAATGCGAGAAACCGATGATTGTAGCATACCTCGCATTGGGCCTTATAGTATTTGGCCTTGTATTATACCTTATCTATGCAATAGTCGGAGCTGAGAAATTTTGACTAATTTAGATGTAAGTGGTAATGGTTCTTTTTGGGGCATGTTTTTTCTCCAGAACCGATTGGTCTCTGGCGCCATAATAATCATAATTTACATATTGATAATGCTGATTTTTGCCTATCTGATTTCTGGCTACATAAGCAGCATATATCTTGACAGAAAGACTTCAGTTGACAGAATACTTAAGCCTATTCTACTTTTCGCTGAGAAATTATTTGGGGAAGATTCATCCAAAAAGATGAAGTTAAGAGAGTATTTCTTGACTCTAGTCTTATTCAACGCCTCTGCGGGTATTATAGCCTTCCTCTTTCTTTATTTTCAGAATAGAATCCCGTTTTTCGGCTCTTATTATCAATATAGCCCATCACTGGTGTTCAATACAGTGACTAGTTTTTTAACTAATACAAACCTGCAGAATTATTCGAATCCATTGCATCTTTCTTATTTCTCAACAACTTTCGTCCTCATGGGTCTGATGTTTCTTAGTGCGGGGACAGGTTTTGCTGCTTCGAAGGCATTTATTCATGGCATCAAGAATGACGACGGCTACCTTGGAAACTTCTATCACGATTTCTTAGTTGCTATAATATACCTTATTTTTCCCCTTACTCTCATCGTCACCATAATTCTACTTCCACTAGGGGTGCCTCAGACAATGCAGCCTTATGTTATAGTACATCCTATTCTTTCCAACTCTATTTTCAAGGTCCCACTTGGACCTGTATCCACATGGGAAGCGATAAAGAATATAGGCACAAATGGCGGAGGATTTTATGGGGCGAACGCGGCATCACCATTTGAAAACCCTAACTGGATATCAAACCTCGTTGAATTCGTAAGTTTCACGATCATTCCTCTTGGATCATTGATGTCTCTTCGTTACATATTTAACGACAAAAGATTCGTGAATATGTTAATAGGTGTATTGTTAGGTATATTCCTTTTCACCACATTCATGACATTCTTCGGTGAGTATGTTGGCATACCACAGTTATCCATGCTGGGGATAATTTATAACGGAAACATGGTAGGCAAAGAGACTGCAATAGGTCTTTCCCAGAGCTCGATCTTTTCAACCGGAGCGGTATTCACTTCAACAGGTGCTGCGGCGACGCAGCTACTTACTTTCACGCCTGCAGGTATTCTGGGTGTACTTGGGAACCTTATTTTGAACGACCCACTTGGCGGTGTTGGCACGGGTGTTCTCAATATATTCATGTACGTCATATTTGCCATATTTATAACCGCGTTGATGGTAGGAAAGCTTCCTGAATTGATGAGTTTGAAAATTGGATCAAAGGAAATAAAGTACTCCACGTTATCGCTGGTTACCCATCCCCTTCTAATTCTCATACCATTTGGTATTACAATTTTCTTTCTCCCGCATATCCTTGCACCTTTTACTAATCCAAGATCGGACATAATAACGGAGATATTCTATGAATTTGCTTCAGCGGCTTCCAACAACGGATCTGCAATGGGTGGATTCACCGTTAACCAACCATATTTGAATTATGTTGAGGGTGTGATTATGTTACTTGGAAGGTATCTTTTGATGTTTTTCCAGCTTGCTGTTGCGCAATCATTTGCATATAAAATTCCAAAGGTACAGTTGGGTAGATCCATAGATACTGGATCCTTCACTTTTGGCCTTATGCTTTTTTCCACGATGATCCTTCTTGGAGTGCTTTCCTTCTTTCCAATACTTGCCGTCGGACCATTTGAGGCTTGGGGACATTCTTTCGGCCTCTTCATCGGAGGCGTATAATGAAGATCAAAATTAAAGAAATCATGCTGGATTCATTGAAGGATTTTGACCCCAGATTCCTCAGGCATAATCCCGTAATGTTCGTTACAGAGTTGGCATTCATAGTTTCAATTATAGCCGCAATAATTCCCGGTTATTTCGATCTTCCTGTTACGCCCACTTACAGAGAATTCTATGTTGCAGTCATAGTATTGTTATTTCTTACAGTCCTCGCCTCAAATGTAAGCACCGCAATCTCTGAGGGAAAAAGCAAGGCTATCACAGATTCCTTAAGAGCCTTGAAGAGAAATACCCCTGCTAAAAAGGTTGATGGAAAGAAGATTGTCGAAGTTAACTCTTCGGATTTGAAGAGAGGGGATATTGTAATCGTTGAGGCGAATGACATAATTCCTACAGATGGGGAGGTAATTGATGGAACAGGTTATGTTAACGAATCCAGTGTGACCGGAGAATCCAGACCGGTCAGAAAAATACTTGGAGACAGCGTAACAGGATCGACGGTACTTCTTACTGATAAAATTAAGGTTCTTGTTACTGCAAATGAAGGTGAAACGTTCATAGACCAGATGATTTCGATAGTCCAGACAGCAGAGAGAGAAAAGACACCAAACGAAATTTCACTGCAAGTTTTGCTCTCTGGAATTACCCTCATATTTATGATTGTTACCGCTGCACTCTTTGCGGTTTCAGGTTTTGCGGGAGTAAAACCCGATTTGATAATACTAATAGTCCTTTTGGTTGCATTAATACCTACTACAATAGGTGGATTGATACCTGCTATTGGAATTTCAGCAATTAACAAGATATCTTCGCACAACATAATTGCAAAAAGTGGAAAAGCCGTAGAAAACGCTGGTGATATAGATACCATAATCCTTGACAAGACGGGAACTATAACAGTTGGAGAAAGAGGCGCAGTAAAATTTTATCCAAACCAAGGGGTAGACTATAAGAAGTTCGTAAAATACTGTGCTATGGCTTCTTTCCAGGATAGAACCAAGGAGGGTATGTCCATACTCAAACTTGCTGAGAAAGAAGGGATAAAGATAAGCGAATCTAACTTGAAATCATTCAAATTCATCCCTTTCTCTTCCGATACAAAATTTAGCGGTATTAAAGGAAATAAAGAGGAGATAATGAAAGGATCGTATAATGCTCTCAGGAGCCTTTATGATCTATCGGATAAGTACATAGACAGCATATGCAAGGATATTTCCCTGAGAGGTGGGACCGCACTTACTGTTACCAGAAACAAGAAGTTCATTGGCGTTATCGAGCTCTCAGATATACTTAAGCCTGGGATACGACAGAGGCTTGAAAGACTAAAGAGCATGAATATCAAACCTATAATGTGCACCGGTGATGACGAAATTACTGCAAAATATATATGCAGCCAGATAGGAATAACAGATTACATAGCAAACAGCAAACCTATGGACAAATACAACGTAGTTGTTAAAGAAAAAGAACAACAAAGGATGGTAGCAATGGTTGGCGATGGGACCAATGATGCACCTGCACTGGCTAAGGCTGACGTAGGTATGGCAATGAATAGCGGAACAGCAGCTGCAAAAGAAGCAGCAAACATGGTTGATTTAGAGAATGATCCAACAAAGCTTATGGACGTAATTTTCCTCGGAAAACAGATTCTTATTACTCGTGGCTCTCTGACCACATTTAGTATAGCAAATGATCTATCAAAATATTTTGTAATAGTCCCTGCAATTTTTGCCGCCTTCTCGTCGCTGGATTTCCTGAATCTACTCGATCTTACAAATCCTATTGTTGCAATAACTTCTGCTTTAATTTTTAACACAGTAATCCTCATTGTCTTGATCCCTCTTGCCCTGAGAGGAGTCAGATACAAGCCATCATCTGTGAATGAACTCTTAAGAAGGAACGTACTTATTTACGGTCTTGGCGGCGTAATATTGCCGTTCATAGCTATAAAGGTGATATATATGATAATGATCGCAAGCGGGGCGGTATGGTGAAAATTAGAACCTTCATAAAACCTATAGCTTTGGCACTTGTCGTTCTTTTCGTGATGGGTTTTGCTTTTCCAACTGTTATGTCTGTAATCACCGAAAAAGCCCTGCCAAACCAATCAACCGGAAGCCCAGTAAAAATAGGTGGGAAAATATACGGATCATACCTTCTGGCGGAAGCATTTAACAGCTCAATCTTCTTTCAGCCAAGGCCTTCGGCAATTTCATACAATCTGAGCCAGACGGGGGGTGGGAGTTGCTCTCTTGACAGCAGCGCAATGTTGAATCTTACGGATAAATATATAAAGAAGTTTGAAAAGGAAAATCCTGGCATAAACGTATCTCAGATACCGGAAGGCATGGTATCTTTTTCTGGATCTGGGCTGGATCCTAACATACCACTACAGGGAGCCCTTGACCAGGTAAACAGGATATCAATATCTATACACGATTTACTGAAAAACAAGAGTTCAGACATTGGAGTAAAAAACATTACCAATTTCCTCATGAGCAAAATTAACGAGAACAAGAAACAGAATTTTCCGTTCTTCGGATCGTACTATGTCAACACCGTGTTTCTTAATTTTGCCATAATTGCCTACCTAATGAATCTCAAAGCGCTTCCTTCGAACTATCTGGATTAGGTACCGCATTTATAACTAATGGAATTGGAATATTATGAACAAACAAAAAGGATCAGATGATATTCTCAGGACCGGTAAACTGCCAGTTTCTCACTTCCTGTAAGCGATTATATCCTGATCCGTTCCCTTGATCAGACCCTTTAAAAGCGAACTATACCGTATTCTATGGCTACCGGTTTCTTTGATCCCGATAGCTATTGCGTCAATGCTATTTTCTTTGGTTATTTGTAAGAGCTCTTCGGAAAGGTTAGGTCTTCTGTGAGATCTCACGATACTGATTCCTTCGCCAAACTTGGATATTATTTCACCTATATTGTCGATCAAGGAAGAGAATTTCTGAGAAGGTTTCTCATCATAATCTCTAAGGTCAGCCATAATTAACCTGCAGCCAAGGGCTTTCTTGACATTAAGTGCAAAGAGTATGGAATCTTTTTCCACAAGTTGTTCCGAAAGAGGGATAAGTATGGTTTTATACTTTGATGCTTCCTTGTTTGTGTTTATCAGGCCAACTGGAACGTCAGAATGCTTCAGAACATAATCACCAATGTTACCAAAAACAGAAGCTGAAAACATAGATCTTTTGAACGTCGCTATCAGAATCAAGTCATATCCACGGGATTTTGCTTCCTCCACGATGCCAAATTTGACTGCCTTTGAAGTACGTACCTTTGGCACGACCTTAACATCATTCTCCAGCCCATCCTTGTAGGCGCTAACGACTACTGATATTTTATCACTCCAAGTTATTTCTCTGATTTCCTCCTTGACAGTAAGAGCTGTTATTTCACTGCCAAAAATCTTTGAGAGCGAAAAAGCCAGGTTCAAGACAACAGCGGAGGTACTCCCTTTTGCCATGGGAACTAGGATTTTATCAACTTTAAAATGGTGAACTTTAGATGACTGGATCATGAAATATTCATGTCATCTTTGTTAAATAATTTTTCTAAATTGGAACCAAGAACGGATAGAAGCTAAATTATTTATATAGTAGATATAATAGGATTTTCGGTTTTTCTGGCATGTAAGGGATAAGAACAATTATAGCTATCTTGTTACATAATATCATGGAGCATTATGGAGCTAAGAATATTTATCTACAAATTAAACGTACCTTATTTGTGAACTGTCTGGAAATTAAACACCACCAAATTTATGGAATTCCACCAAACGAGACACTTGCTACGATTCCATGGGAAGATGCAATGTTGATCGATTATGACGCCATAATCAGCGGAAAACCTGATTTTAAGTTGTATGATTCGATCTCAAAGTTTTTAGAAATAGTGGTCTTTAATCTGTCATACAGAGTTGATGATGTGATAGATTCCATGATCTCAGGCGCATCTAAAGTTGTCATTGATTCACAATCGAGCGAAGACACCATCGATAAACTTCTGAATATATCAGGCGACATCGTTCTTCCAGCATCAAGGATAGATGTTGCATATAGTTTTACACGAAATGGTGGAAAATATTTTATATCAAATGGCCCCATTCCGTATGACTTTGAGTTATGCTACAATGTTGGAGTTGCTTTATCAAACGACAAATATGTAGATGTTAAAGATTTCCCACAGGACCTTATCCACTTCATTTAGTGGCATTGGTTTCCGATTCAGTGGAGGGTTTTTTCTCGTACCCGATTATTTTTGGACCTGCTTCCTGCTCTTTAAGGAGTTTCTTGTACTCTTTGTTTACCGAACCTTTGGAAATATTTTCGTATCCCTTGATCTTCCTGCAGTGTCCTCGGACTAATTTCCCATCTTTCCGCCTGTA
This sequence comes from Thermoplasmata archaeon, assembly GCA_021826925.1. Lineage (GTDB taxonomy): Archaea > Thermoplasmatota > Thermoplasmata > Thermoplasmatales > Thermoplasmataceae > JAKAYB01. Next base: position 18,671 of record JAKAYB010000003.1, read on the forward strand.
CGGAGGCACCCATTCGCCGCCGTCTGGGCACTTCTCGATATCTATAAGTGTTCTTTCAAGAACCCTCAGGCGATCAGCATTGTGAGGTTCCACTATAATTGGAACCAGTTCTTTCCCAACTTTCGGCTTAACCAGCGGACTTGATTCACTTGAGGCGGAATAATCCACAGGCTTAGGAGCGGTGACTGGTTTAACTTCTTCTTTCGTTTCTGCGACTTTGGACGGTATTTTCGCTTCTTCAACCAATGCTGGAGAAGAAGAAACAACGACCATGCCACCAACCAAAGCCAAGACGCCACCCACGACGATTCCAAAAGCAGAGGTCACTATGCTTACAAGAGCCAATATTATAATAGTTATCCCAAAAGGAACCTTATGCCTTTTATCATTTGCCAGGAGAACACCAAGAATCATGACTATAACGCCAACGATTGCGCCTATAATTCCTAATAGTAGATAATCCACTGAAAAATAATTAAAGGGCTTTATAATATTTGAAAGAGAAGACGGCACGTATTTTATGAAAATAAATAAAATCCCTCCGAGTAGAATAAATCCACCGCCAACAATAGTTAAAATAAGGTCTGCGTAATTTTTCTTCGCTTCTTCGTCACTCATTACATGAGTATATCATATCTATTATATAAATTAAACGGTTTAATTCGCAAATATACACATTTTAGCGCTCTCCAAATTATATATAATGTTTATAGAATAAAGATGGGATCATGCTTCCAAAATTTATTTGCACGTAAGGAATCGATCAGAGACTCGATAATTTATTAACTATAAATATTTCTATTTGAATGTAATCACATCAAGATAATGAAAGAACAGGAAGATGGGGGACAAACACTTACCGAAGCCGCGTACAGATATATTTTTGATGGAATAACCAACGGCAAATTTAGAGCCGGGCAGTCCATTAGTCCAGATACGCTGTCAAAGAATCTAAACATGAGTAAAACACCAATAAGGGAAGCACTCCTTCAGTTAGAAGTAGAAAACCTTGTCTTTAGGAACGGTAGATACTATAATGTCATATACCTTGATGAACAGGAGGTATTAGAGCTCTATCAGCTCAGAAGGATTCTAGAATCAGAAGCGGCATACTACGCAGCAAAAAACGTTAACGAGCAGGTTGTTCGCGATCTTGATGCTGCCCTGAATGCTATAATTGAGGCTTCAAGAGAACCGAATCCGGAGCCTATTAAACTTGCAGATCTCAATGGGAAATTTCACTCAATAATTGCAAGAGCATCAGGGAACAGGTACATAGTCCAATATACCACTGAGATAAGACTCAAACTCAAGGTAATTAGAACAACGTTTTTCAGTAGTTATGATCGTAGGTTTGACGAATCAAAAGAACATAAGAAGATATTTGACGCCATAAGACAATCTAAACCGGACCTTGCCAAGCAGTTGACTATTGATCATATGGATAAAACGATAAAGTATGTTAAAGACTACGTCCTGAATAAAATGTATTAGTGTCTTGGGATACTCCTTCTTTGATTCCCATAATTGAGTATTGGTGCTCTTAATGTGGATCTTTATTTTTCTTCTCTATATCTCTTTTTTAGGCTCTTAGGGCTGAACTCTGTGATTATCCTCGAAATATCTGATATTGTTGTTTCTTTTATTAAAACAGCCACAGAGAAATATACGACTACGGACAATGCTGCAGTGCCCAACAGCACAAAAACGCTTTTGGGAGAAATAAAGTGTTCGATGAACAATATAACAGCTACCTCAGAAATTACAGGACCAATATGTTTTAAGATTCTCCAATTAAACGAAATGTGCTCTATCTTGAAAACGTTCAATCTGTAAAGTGCTGCAGACAGTATACTGGAACTCAGTATTGCAATTGCGGCACCAGAGGCCCCTTGGGATATTCTTGTTATTCCGAAGATATTCGGCGGAACCAGAATAAGTATAAGTATTATGTTAACAATTATCACGGAAATATCTATCCTTGCAATGATACCTGTTTTTTGCCTTGATTCCAGCACCGACCTGTATGGAGTATTAATGGCACTTATATAAGCGACAATTGAAAGCAATGAGAGCATAAGAAAATATGAGAAGTAAGTCTGTGTGAAGAGGTTCAAAATGTATCCAGCCAACAACGCAAAGTATACAACAATTGGAAGGACAAATAGGGACGTCAACCGTTCATACTCAAGTATAGAATTCTTATAATCTTCGGCCTTTTTATTCCTTCTGGATATGCTCAGCAAGGGAAGAAAGAACATAGTTAATGAAGTTGAAAGTGTTATCACAACGTTGGCAATCATCTGGCTCGTATAAAATGCGCCAGTAGCTATGTTTTGCCAGAAAAAATTGATTATCACTTTGTCTATGTTTCCATTGATCACTGCAACTGAAGACACAAACATTAGAGGTATGGCAAGCATAGTATATGATTTGGCCAATTCCCGTGAGGGTTTCCCAATAGTCCATGGACGGCCTAGTATCATCAGTATACCAAAATAAAGTGCATACGAAATACTATATGTAATCGATATATAAAGTGCAGGGGTATATCCTCCTGTTCCAGCGATGCCATAGCGAATAGCGAGGGCAAGAAAGATAAAAACTGAATTTCTAAACGCAGCCTCTATAATACCAGGTATGGCCATTCTCCCGGATTTTATTTTTGCTCTGTAGTATGCATTAGGGAATCCTATTAGACTTTTGAAAAAATAGTATGGAATCAGGGCCACAACGATCCAGAATTCTATAGGATTGTCGAATCCCCTATGAAGCACATGTACCCAGAAAAGCAATGAACCGATGACCAGAAGAACAAAGACTGCGCCTAGAATCAACTTAATTCGCAAATAGGTCGCATTACACGCCCCTACGTCTTCACCGTTGGATAATTTGATCGTGTGGGCAGTAGAATATCCGAGATCAGAAAATAGTGAAAGTATCCCAGTGTACCCTATACCAAAAGAAACAAAACCCCATCCAGCACTGAAGTTACCAACTCGCAATATAAATAATAATCCAAGGAGACCTAAAACTGCCCCTATCACGTGCTGTATTATGACTATAGGAGAACGGGTAGATAACAACAGAAGGGTATCTCAACAATTACAATAACCTTTGTACAACCATTGGAGATTAAAATTAATATCTATGATTTTTAGTGCCTCTTAGTCTTTGTCATGTATGAAAATACTGCAGCTGCTATCGATACTGCTACTCCAATGTAGAAAGCAACATCTATAGAACTCATGAAAGCTGGTGCCAAAACATTTGGAAACCAGTGTATCGCTGAAATTATAGAATAGATATGTCCAACACTGCTCGGAGGATTAAAGCCTGCAGACGCAAGTATCTCGTTAACAGGATTTTCACCGAGAAAGGCCGAAAATACTGATATTGTTGGAGGAGTACTCATGAAAGCGTTGATTACAGATGTTGGCGCACCGATGCTTTTGAGACTTTTGAAAAATTGCATAGGAAGTGAAGTCTGAAGCGAGCTCAGTATTATAGCAAAAAATATACCTGTGCTTGCAGTCATACCGGCATTTCTCAAAGTGGAAAGCATACCGGACGCAGCCCCCCTGGACTGAACGGGGACAGAATTCATTATCAACGCGGTGTTAGGGGCGGCAAACATACCATTGCCTATTCCCATGACAAAGAGGGCGATGGCAAAATATACATATCCAAAGTCAAAAGGCAAAAAAGAAAGCCCGAGGAAAGCTCCGGCGACAAGAAGCATTCCTAATGTGGCGAGTAATTTTGGGCCATGTCTATCAGACCATATCCCTGCAAGCGGACCCATTATTAACGTACCTGCTGTGAGAGGGACCATGTAAATGCCAGCCCAAAGTGGAGTCTGCGAGTATGGAATACCGCGGATTAAAGGAAGCCATATACCCTGTAACAGTATTATCAGAACTATCATTACTCCGCCTCTGCCTATGGAATTAAGGAGGTTAGCCATATTGCCAGTTGAAAAATCCTTATTTTGAAATAGTGAGACGTTGAACATTGGCTGCTTAATCCTCTTTTCCACGAATGGAAAAATTATCAACAAAACCACACCAGATAACATAGAACCAATAACAAATGGGCTGGTCCATCCAGTGGGATTACCGTTATATGGCATAATGCCGTAAGTGAGACCGATAAGAGTAAGTGTCAGTCCCCCGGCGAAAAGTGCAGTTCCAATATAGTCAATTTTCTGCTTTAATAATCGGGGAGATGTCTCCTTTAGTTTTAACAGGCTCCAGAACGTTCCAAGAAGACCAATTGGGATGCTAACAAGAAATACATATCTCCAGTCGTAAACAGACAAAATACCTCCAAGAATGAGCCCTATAAATGCCCCTGACATCAATGAGACCTGGTTTATTCCAAGCGCCTTTCCCCTTTCGCTTATGGGAAAAGCATCTGTTATGATAGCCGAACTATTTGCAAAGAGAAATGCTGCCCCTACACCTTGGACTAGCCTGAAAATAACAAGCTCGAGCGCCCCCGCGGTACCTGTTGAAGGAGTTATGAAAAGCAACACAGAACCGAACGTGAAGATAGCAAAGCCTAGGACAAAGAGCTTTACACGCCCAAATATATCTGAAAGCCTCCCAAAAGTAACCAAGAGAGTGGCAGTTATTATGTTGAAACCCATTAGGAGCCAGAGAAGATATACGAATGAACCTGGGGCAAAAACATCAAGATGTATCCCTTTAAAAATCGCAGGAATGGATATCAAAATAATGGTTGTATTCACAGCAGACATGAATACTCCTATTGTGGTGTTTGAAAGTGCCACCCACTTGTACTGCATTATTTTGGTATGGTAATAATCGATATATTTCTTTACACGAGATGAAAGAAATCGTTAACCCACGCTTTCATCGCCATCGTTGGAAATAATCTTGAACTCAAGGCCTGCGTTCCTCGCAAATTCTCCATCAATGTCGTCACGATCACCTACAACGATTGATCGAGAAAGATCAATATCATATTTAGAAAGGATTTTCCTCAACATGCCGGTACGTGGCTTTCTGCAGTCACAGTTCTCATCAGGCCTATGTGGACAGAAAAAGAAGTCATCTATTTTACCCCCCATTGATTCGACCCTTTTTTTTAACTCATTGTTGAATACTTCGACTTCATCTTCGGAAAAATAGCCCCTGTTTATCCCAGACTGGTTTGTTACAACAATAACAAGATAACCTTTGTCTGAATAAAATTTTATTAGTTCTACGGCCTTTTTATAGATATGAAGATCCTTTGGATCGTGACAGTAGGGACAGTCTTTATTTATTGTCCCATCGCGATCAATAAACAGGGCAGGTCTCTTGCTAGAATTTTGCATGAAGTTCCTCTTTAAGATATTGCGTCGATCTTTCTGCTTACAGAATTCTCAAGATCAACTCTGTGATCTATTTTTATTATTGTCTCAACACGCTGAAAACCCAATGATATCAAGAACGATTCTGTATTTTCCAATGCATTGAAAAGCTCCTTGATAGAATTCGCCTCCACGACCGTTGCCATGCTATTAGGGTAACACTTGAGGCCATTTGATCTGAGTGTCTCAATTGCGCGCTTGATAACCGGTCCAACAGAAATCCCCTTACCTATAGGATAAAAAGTTACATCCGCAACTATCATGTCTTGTAATTGAATGATCACGTAAAACGATTTCGTCTCCCTATCAGTTTACTTAATTTTCTCTTTAATGCTTTAAACTTGGAATACAAGATCTCTCTACAAGTTGAAACATATTTCTTGGCTTCCTAGATACCTACTATCTCTGCGGAGGCTCTCTGAGTTTACAATTCTCGCAGGTTTTTCCAAAGCCTCTGTAAAGCCCTCCACATGTCTTGCAAACATGGTAAGTGTGGTGAAACTTCCACGATGTGTAAAGTCCAAGAACAGCAACAGATGAAAGTGCGATAAACACGAAAAAGTGCGTATCGAAAAACGATGATGTTACATAACTACTCTTCGGTGTTAACTTTACATTTATTGATATTGATGTGCTATTTTTGCTCTGCCCCAACAATCTAACGCTAGTTAACAGCGTAACATTCAACCTTGTTATCGCAGGATTTTCTTTCCCGAGTGAAAAATAATAAGTTCCATTATTCAGTTTTATGATGTCGAATAGAGATCTTGATGAGCTGTTACCTTCGTATTCAAGTATTCTTAGTGTTGCTTTACCGATTTCAAATGATCCGATTTTGATTATATGCAGACTCAGAATCATATTCGTACCTATGACGTAAAAGTTACCGGAGATATGGACCGACAAATCAGGAAAGACATATATGGATTCAGAGCTCATCGCACTGGAATTTGTAACATAAGCCCCATTGGAACTCCAATTCAGCTTCAATGTGTAACTTCCCGGAAGTATATTGAAAGGCATATAGAATGTTTCAGAATAATTCCCTGAAACTGGGGTTTTAAGTAAGAAATGAATGGAATATACCGATCTGTTTCCTTGGATTAATGTGGCATTTATCAATGCGGTATTCAGTCGCAAGTATGATGATAGCATGGAAAAATTCAGTATTGAATTAGCACCTGAGACAAAACTGCTTTTATCCAAATGAAAGGATACTTCAGGTACAATAACGGATAGTTCCACGTTTAGCATACTATCGTTGAAACTTGGGAAAGGCGGGAGGAATAGCGAAGTGCTTGAATTCATGAATCCTATTTCATAATTTCCTGTATAGGTAAAGTTCGAGGTTCCATTACTATATCCATAAATGAGGCTTGTCTGGCTGCCGTTCAACATATTGAATACATTCATCATAGAATCAATTTTTGAATTGATTTTCTTTGAGATATTTTCTAGGGTATTCGATCCATCTCTGATCGCCGGATGAAAATTTATTATTGATAGTTTATGGTACATACCTCTCACCGACACGATCCTTGATAGATAGATATCAGAGTTTATATTGCAAAATGGTGAACTGGAATAGTAAGTACCTCCCGAAATGATGGAATTCACGATGTACACACTACTTCTGTTTGCAATTATTCTGTTTTTCTCGGGATTAAGGATGTTCTTCATTATAAACAACGGATTATCATTTATGCCTAATGAAGAGTGGACTGAAAATAAAGTAGAATTCGTGAGGATATAATTAAAAATTGACACTGGATACAGGCTGACCGTATCGTTGGAAATTAGTGTGAGCGAGAGGTTTCTGATCTCCACTGGGCTGTAGGAATTGTCAAGTAACTTTATTTGAAAATTTGATTTGTTCCGAAACCACGCTGGTAAATGCGGGACGGAAAAAATAAAAGCTGACTGATTTCTCTGTACCCTCTCGCCATGTTTCCACGGGAGACTTATTTTTTCCACGGTTTTATCCCCGAAAAGCACCACGAGTGAATTGTTATCTTCTGTACTTACACCTGAATAATTAAATGCGACATCTCCCGAAACAACATAAGAACTACGGTAAGTTATATTTGTTTCATTAAGTGGGATGGTCGAATTCTGGGCGAAATTCGAAATCTCAGAGTTCCATACAGCAACAGAGAAATATCTATTACCCGAGCAATTCAACAAGCCACCAATGCTACTATTTATCACATTAATTGATGAGGATTTGCTTACAATCCTCATTGTTCTTTCAAAAGGATCGCTTTTACTGAGATTCACAGGGGATATGCTGGAATTTATGACTGTTAAGCTGGATTGGTTCAGGTAAAATTCACCTGGAGAAATAATTTTACTGCCCTTTATAATTATGGTGGAATTCGGCAAACCATGAATAAGCACCTGTCTGATCGCAGAGGAGTATTCTGTTGAAATTTCAAGTGTTGAATTATCTAGCACTAACGTCCCTATGACCCAAATCGCAATTGTCTTCAGAGTCAAATTTTCTGCTATTATGGTTGTGTTTTCGAATATCTGTTTTTTACCACTAGGTATTACAATATTAGTTGTCAGGTACGTCGAATTGTAAATAACATCATTCAGAGGTTCCGTTTCTCTTATGCCTCTGTGAAATTCGCTCATAACTACATTAGCATGGTGAGTTACACCCATAACGCTGGAAAACGATACGATTAAAATCAGTATTATCTGTAATATAACCAAAATGTCCTTTTTACCATTTACGGTCATTACCCGCAAATCGCGACCATTTTTATAACATTTATCTCAACGAGGATAAATGTTCTTAATCCACTGAATAATTGATGAGCCAATATCAGAACAAAAAAGTGCGCAACAACCTATGATACAAAAAGTTTTGATGCAGACGATTTCAGATCATTGAAGAGCTTACTCTTATTCTTTAAGTAGGCTAGATGAACCTGATCGAGTTCTAGTGTAGCATCGACAGGGAGTTCCGAGATTTTAAGATATTCTCTAAGGACCATGGATTCAAGTATACCTTCAAATAAAATAAGAAAATTGTTCTTAGTATAACGTGTTGGTTTTGTTGTTGAAAATTTAGACATAAGATAGGCGATTAGGCTGCCTCGCGTGTAATCCCTCGATAATATCCGTTCAAGCCTCCTTAACTCTTTGATATCTGAAATTGAATAGTTACATGAGATTATCAGGTCCCTGAGAAGCCCAAGACGATAGTTTGACCACGAGGAATCCTTATCCTGGAAACGTATGCTCAGAACTTCATTTTTCTCCGCGTCGCTAAGTTTCATCAAGGATGTTGGAAAAGCGAAAACACCGTAATTAACCGTTAATCTGGAAAAAAGATCAATGTCTTCACCATTGGCTAACTCTCTCCACCCCCCGACTTGATCAATAAACTCGCGATTCATCAAGGAGAGTTCAGAATAAAATAGTCGCTTAATCTTCATCTTCAGAAAACCGTGGATTAAATCTGCATACTCAATTGGATAAGATATATTTGTGCAGAAAGGGACAATGTATTTTCCCTCAGATCTTTTGTACGCCATTTTCTTTCCGCTGCCGAAATTTCCCTTCTTTCCTTCGACAATTTGCAGATTTGGAATAGAATAAGAATATTCTTTCTTTGTCTCTTTCGCTACAGGTAAGCCTGAAATATTAGCAAGAATGAGCTCATAATCATTGCCTAGTTCTCTGGCTATTTCGTCAATGCTTTTAACGCTTGCCTCCAGCTTTGCGTCGAATTTATGTGCTGCGCCTATGAAGCTTATCTTAGGATTATACTCACGTGTCTCGAGGAATTCACGGCTTCCTAGATCAAGATGCTCCATATTCTCAATATTTTATGTAATTCGAACACATTAAGGTTTTGATTTTTTTAGCAAAGTTAATTTTCATTATCGACTGTTTCCATTACGTCATTCGATCGTATAATTACGAAAGTTTAACAGATACGTTAGTTTTATCGGTTTTAACCGTTTTCCAGTCAGTATTCATAGATCTTAGGCCTTTCTTTTTCTGGATGTAATTAAAAGCGGAAAGCGCAGCAGTCGCCCCCTGACCTGCGGAGATCACTGCCTGTTTATATGGTATATCCGTAATGTCTCCACAGGCAAAAATCCCCTCAGCACTTGTGTTACCCAGTTTATCAGTAATTATTTCCTTACTTGAGTTTAGTTTTACGAGGTCTTTTACAAAGTCGCTTTTGGCTATGTAGCCCATTTCAACGAACAACCCATCTATATTCAGTTCAAACTCAGAAGGTGGATTAATGCCACGATTTAGAACTTTAACACTTTTTACTAACTTATCACCGTTTATTTCTTTAACGACCGAATTCAAGTAGAATTTGTTCTTTTGGTCAGAAACAAGTTGCTTATAGTTCTCATCATCCTTATCTACTCGTGAGCCTGTGTATATAATATGCAGTGTGGAGGCCACAGATGAGAGATAGACAGCTTCTTGCAATACGTGATCCCCGATGCCAACAACAGCAATTTCTTTTCCTTTATAAAGGGGACCATCACAGACAGCACAGTAAGATACCCCATGACCTGCAAGACGTTCCTCACCTGGAACATTCAAATTTCTTGGCGTCTTGCCGAATGCAAGTACCAAAGCCGTGGTTCTGAATTTCGATTCATTCGTCGAAACAGAGAAATTACCATCACTGTCCCTTGTCACAGAAACAACTTCATCATAAACGTACTCGGTGCCATATTTCGATGCCTGTTGATGAAACTTATTCATAAGGTCGAAACCAGAAATGTTTTCAAAACCTGGATAATTCTCGATTTCATTGGTTAGAAGAGCCTGCCCCCCGATATCTTTTGATATAACAAGAGTTCTCAGGTTCTGCCTGGATAAGTAAAGTGCCGCGGACAGTCCAGCAGATGCCGCGCCAATAACTATTACGTCATAGCTTTCCATGAAATATCAGTTCTTTACAGGTATTTCCTAAGTTTTGCTTCCAGAACGCCTCGCGGAACTGCTCCTATCTGTGAATCGACCAGTCTGCCTTTCTTGAAAAACATTATAGTCGGTATACTTCTTATCATGAACTGATTGGACACCAGTGGATTCTCATCGACATTCAGTTTTCCAAAAGCTGCTTTTCCAGAATAGTCTCTGGCGAGTTCTTCAACAATTGGTGAAACAAATCTGCAGGGTTGGCACCATTCAGCCCAGAAGTCCACTACAACTACATCGTTATTGGCAATTTCACTTGCAAAAGTCTGATCCGTTAAGACTTTGGGTTTACCATTATTTTGAGATGCTTGTTTATTATTTTGTCTTTCCATTATTTCCCTCATCATCTTCTGCCTTATCATATCTATGTTATCATCCATGTGACAATCGCCTCATTTGCTTGAACAGTATTCAAAACTTATTAATGCATGGGATATTTATTTTACGATATTTTCTATTGCATGAAATTCTATTTTAATTCTGAGATGCCAAGGTGTTCTGTGTTGCGATATGTGCACAATTTAAGGACACGCTCAAAATAACAAACAGACGAGTGGGGGAAGCCTCATCCCATCCAGAGCATCATTTTCCTTTAAACAGCAGAGGGTTCGTTGTGGAGCCTATTGACGGGTATAACACTTCTTCAATGTATTCCAAAGTCTCTTGAATAAACTTTTGAGTGATACATACAATTTTCTTACCGTGTCCATGCTTTTCGCGTGATATTTTTATTTCTACTATGATCCAAAATATAGATTACAAAAAAAGTGTTACCTTGTTGGTTTATCTCCTTGAATGTGTTGATGTTCGACCATGTGTTGTATAGGAAATTTTGAATTACGACCATTGATTAATCTTCTAAGAAGAAACTCATCATTGCTCCTGTTGACCAAGCCTGAGGGTAGCAAGGAGCTATTCTGAGATTATCATAAATTAAGGAACCGCCCTGAGTAACGCTGAAATATTCAGGCATTTTCCCCATTTTTGTGTAGGCTGCAATGATTCGCTCTCTGATTTCCCTGTACTCCCTTAGGTAACCTCTTCTCTTCAATCCCATTGCAATAATCCAGTTGTCCTGTGGCCAGATTGCCCCCCTTTGATAAGCCTTGGCATCAAATCTTGGATCTCTGCTCGATAGAGAACGTAACCCAAATTCTGTCATCATGTCGTCCTCGAATATTCGTCCAATTATCTCCTTTTCACGTTTTCGACTAAGAATGCCACTGAATAACATGTGTGCGGCGTCACTAGTAACAGCCGTTTCAGCAACTCCATCACCGTCATAGGCAAGGGCGTAATATGATGTTTCATCTATCCAGAAATAGCTATCCAGATTTTCCCTGAGGTCGCGGATATGCCTTTCGGTATTCTCGAGAGTTTCAGCTAAGTTTTTGCTAGATTTGTAAAGCCCACCCTGCATGATTTCTTTCATCTTTACAAGAGCATAGTAGGCGTATCCTTGCACACCGACGGTATAAACAGGAGATTTAAGCCGATCCATGATGTCACCTATTCCATCTCTCCATGACTGGGATTGCAATCCTGCTCCAATTAATGCTTTTTCGTATCCCAAAAAATAACCTCTGAAGCCATAATTTAATAAAAAAGCTAACGCATTATCTACGGCTGTCAATAATTGTTTGGAAAACGCCTTCTTCTTTCGTTGCCTTAATTCGAAGAAGAGGATTATGAAAAGTGGAGTACTATCTACAGAGAAAAAACTTGGGCCTCTTTTCAACCATGGAATGGCCTCCCTCCTTGCCTCATAAACCGCAGGATCATCGTAGTATTCATGGAGGATCTTTCCAGGATACTCCCCCGTTTCTGCCACAACCTTTTTCCCTTGCAAAGAAGCGAGTGCATTTAATGTCTTAATTGCTATTTCAGGATCATAATCAAGTAGTTCCCAAGAAGAAATTATAGAATCGCGTCCAAATAATGCTCTGAATTTGGGGAAGCCAGCGTAAAGATATCCTTCTTTGCTCCGTAGCAAGGATATCTCCTTACCTAGTTTCTTTTTTACATTCTCTTCCATAACGCTTGAAGATATAATTCCGTTCGATAATAATGTTCCATAGGCAAACCTGACGCTTTTTGTAGTCTCACGCATTGACCGTATATGATGAAACTCATAGGCTTATCTACTAGGTAAATATCTATGAATATGACAGTAAACGGATTCTACACAGATCCCCTAGAACTGATAGGAAATACACCACTACTCAAGATGCGAAGGATGCCTAAGATAGGTGGAGCAGATGTTTTTGTTAAGCTTGAGTACTTTAACCTAGGCGGTTCTATTAAGGATAGGGCTGCAAAGTACATAATTGAATATGCAGAGTCTGCAGGATTATTGAAACCAGATATTGAGATACTTGAGGCTACTTCTGGAAATACAGGGATAGCCATTGCCATGCTCTCTGCTGCAAAGAATTACAATTGTACCATAATAATGCCAGAATCAGCCAGTGCGGAGAGAAGAAAAATAATAAGTGCCTACGGAGCAAAACTAATACTTACCCCTGGGAACTTGGGAACAGCAGGAGCCATAGAGCTGAAGAATAAACTTTTGATGAAGAATCCGGGGAGATATATAGATCTTGATCAATTTAGTAACCCCGCGAATGTTTACGCACATTATTCTGGAACGGCTGTAGAGATACTCAAGCAGCTGGGTGGGACACCACAGGCTGTTGTGATTCCAGTTGGTACTGGTGGTACAAGCATGGGCATTTCCCTACGAATGAAAAAGGTTGACAGTAGAGTAAAGATTGTCGGAGTAGCTCCTGCACTTGGAGTCAAGATCGACGGAATTAGGAATCCAAAGGACGAAAACCCATCTAAACTCATAAGAATGGATGCTTTTGACGAATTCATAGAAATAAATGAAGAAATGAAGCAAAGAATGTTAAACACACTAAGGAATGCAGCAAGGACGGAGGGCATTTTTCTTGGCCCAAGCTCCGGGTGCGCACTTCATATTGCGCTGGAAATAGCAGAGACCATGAAACCTGAAGAGAAGGTAGTCGCAATAGCGCCTGACAACGGAATGAAATATCTTTCAACAGACAGTTTTCCTGATTTGAGCACTGATTCCGCGAACATAATTTAATGCCCTCTGGATTTTCTGAGAAAGTCATGAAGACGTTATGTTTTTATTTTTACTGAAGTTTACCACGGGTGTCATATATCAGTGCCGATGTTGTCGTAATTGGCGCAGGAATTGTAGGACTATCTTCAGCATACTACATAAAGAAGAACCACCCGGAAAAGAACGTATTGGTTGTCGACGAGGCCCATACGTTTGGACAGGGAAACACAGGAAAGAGTGCTGCTGGATTCAGAGATCTTTTCACCTCGGATATAAATTTCAAGCTTTCCAATTCATCGATAAAATTCTACTCCGACACACAGAAAAACGGGATAGACCTTGGAATGGAATTCGTTGGGTATCTGTTTCTTCTAGACAACGAAAATTCAAACATAAAATATCTTATGGATCTGGCTAAAAAGACTCAGGTAAGGGAACTAAAGGTAAGTGACCTGGAGAAGTACGAATTTTTGCAAACAAAATTACCGTCAGAAGTAAAATCCATGCTTAACTTGAGTGATATAGATCTCGCATTTATAGGCGAAAATTGTGGTATTATTGAACCGGAACTTGTAGCCGAACACTACTACAATCTTGCTGTAAATGAAGGTGTTCAGTTCAAATTTGATTCTAAGGTGAAGCCATTAAAACTTGATGCTAAAGATAAACTCGACTTCCCTGGAGAGCCTTTTATTTGGCAGGAATATATATTAAGATCAATTGAAACAGAAACTGATCATATCAGATTTGATGATCTCGTTCTGGCATCTGATGTTTGGACGACTGAGCTTCTTGACCCTACGGGCATAGATTCGCATGTCAGACCGAAAAAGAGACAGATATTTCAGCTTAGTGGAGGGCCAGTTGATAAAATTTTAAGCTCGTGGAAAGAAAATCGTGAAAATATTTTCCCTTTCACGATACTCCCCGCGCATGGAGTCTACATAAGACCCGCCCCAAGGTATCATTCCTTATGGATAGGTTGTGCTGATGACTACAACAGGGATTTTTCTCTTGTAGACGATCCGCAGGCTGAGGACGATTTCTACAGTTATAACATAGCTCAAGTCCTTGGTTCTTATCTCCCTTCTATCGGAGATGCAAAAATTACAGGAAAATGGGCAGGATATTACTCCTATAATACTATAGACATGACGCCTTATATTTTCAGGGAACTCAACATTATAGTTGCCACTGGCACAAGTGGAAGTGGGATCATGAAAGCTGACAGTATAGGCAGAGTTGTTGAAGCCCTATTTTCCAACAAGGATGAGACAGAATTATACAATGGTGCTGTGATCAAGACATCCTCCCTGGGACTGCGAAACAGGTCTGTACAGCACGAAAATTTGGTACTCTAGACAAGAATACAATCGTCCGTTTTAAAGCATCTTGCAACGATTTCTCTTCCATTCTTCAGTTTAACAAATAAGGAAAAGTAATCAATTGCAGATAATGTCTTTATAGCTAGCTCAGCTATTTCGAGAAAATCGTTGATTGAAATCTTCACGACCGAGACCTTGATCTTTTCACCCATTATGCGAGTTATGCGCCTAATACCATCGTTGGGATCCAACACAATACCATAATCCTGGATCACACCAAGTTCAAATTTTTTAACATTACTTTCCAACTGAGATGGGATGATCAACCAGATCTTCCCGTAAAACATATCCAGGTTGGTTGAATTTTCACCGGGTATTCCCGAGTAATTATTAGAGAAGGTTTTATGGTGGCAGCTTTCACACAGTGTTATGAGATTTTTGAACGTATCTTTTCCTCCATCTTTTCTCGGAATTATGTGGTGAACCTCGACTGAGAAATGGAGCTTATCATAGTTCTTGGAAGAATCAACGGGTCCCAGATAGTTCGCACCACATATTCTACACGCATAATTGTCTCTTACTAGGACGGCTTGAGAAACAATATTCCAGGGAATACTGCTTCCAGATCTGTCGCCCTTAGGATCAAAATCTGAAACATCTGCTATGCCAAATTTTTGAGAAACATAACGCAATGTAGAAAGGGAAAGTTCAGGAATATCCTTATACGCTGTCATCTTGAAAATTTGTGCTTTATCCACTCCTTAAAATATTCAAACATAGGTATTGAACTTATCGAATGCTTTTCGTTGTTCTGAAGGAGTACCGAGATCACTAGGACTTTCTCCCCAAATAAATTCTGTTTTCTGCTTTTCTACAAACTCCTGGATCAGCCCTTTATCTATGCTCATGAGCACGAGGCTGGGGCCAGTATCTGCAGTTATGTATATTCCTTCATGCTTTTTCTGAAAATCGATGAAATTTAGCAAAATTTTCAACGATTGCGGTGAGTGTATAAACACGCCCTGTGAAAGTAAAACAGAATGCATTCTGTACATTTCCTGCTGCCCAAGATAAAGCAAATTATCAATATCATACCCACTCTGGATAATGCCTTCTATCTCTCCAGCCTTCATTGCCGCCCATTCAGGATAAAACGGCGACCTTGGTGCTATCTCATGTGCATTAGAGGTCTGAATAACCGAGGGAAATGGATAACAACCAAAATGTATCTTGCCAACATCAACCGGAAGCCTTGACCCATAACTTGTTTCCTCACGAATGTATGGGTACGACATCCAAATGGAGATACCGCCAGAAACCGACCGGGTTCCAGAACCAGAAACCAGTCTGGCTAACCTAGAGATCATCGATACTTCCTTTAGGGCGTCATCGCCGAAGACATTGGAAACCAACGATCGTGCAGTTGCTGCAGCAATGGCCGCCGATTCACCAAGGCCTTTACCTAATTTGTACTTTCTCTTGCGAGTTATTTTGAACTGGAAGGATCCTTTTATATCGTAAATATTTTTGAAAAATTCAAGCGCCCGTCTTGCTCTTTCTGTATACGTAGGTTTCTCCTCACCATCAAGTATTACATGGTCTCTGCCGGTATCCCTAATAAAAACACATTCAGAAAGGGCAATGGAAAAATCTGTCAACAAGGAAATAGAGGGAAAATTTGCAATGTTAATCGATTTGTCAAAGTAGCCAAGAAACTTTTCGAAACCAGTAATTGGGTATCCGATTCCGTAAGACTTTTTTCCGTCTTCAAGTGCTGGCTCAAAATTATGAAATCCTCTGATCACACCATTTTCGACGAGTTCTGATTCAATCCTTTTAAATGACGATCCATCAGACATATTTGATTTCACCTGGGGAGATTTGAGATGCCGCCCAAATTTATATTAGATTTATAATTTATTAATGCTTATTTGTTTAATTAATGTTGTTATCCAGAACGCCCATGGCATGATTCACTATCGGCCACGTACATACTGTGAAATTTTCATTCTTGACACATAATAATCTGTAGTATCAAAAACTGGGATATTGAAGGTCTTGCATTCTTTCATTGACGTATCCATAAGAATCCGGTATCTTGGCAACTGGTCAGCGAGGCGATTGCCTGGAGATCCAGAATGGGTAAACTTTGTCCTTTCGAGTAGTTTCTTCGCATTTTCCTCCATATTTTCGACGTAAAGATATAGCATTATGATCTCGTTTCTTATATCGACGTCGACTAGCGAGGGGAGAAAGTAAAGAGATTCAAGGATAACACTCTCCCCGTTACTAATTGCGCGTCTGAATACAGAATTAAAGCCCTTGTTTATTAGTTCTGCCTGCTCTCTGAATCCTTTCTCTATGTTTTCCCTGCTATCTGTTCCAAATTGCTTCCATGCATCATAGACGCTATGCTGTATTACATTATCACCGGGAAAAAAAGGTCTCATGAATTCCCTAAGATAATCACCAGAAAGCACTATATCAACGTTAAGTGCCTTTGCAAGATAACCAGAAATGCTTGTTTTACCGACGCCCGGTATACCACCAATAAATATTACATATTTCGAATTTTTCAATCGACCACCTCTGGCCATAGTTTCATCAGATCCCTGGAATCTATTACCTCATTATACTGTGATATAATATCAAGAGCTTCATAGTATACCCTCTCTGAATATGTGGACGTAGCATCAGAAATCACAAATGGGATATAACCGTTATCCAACGCAGAGGCGGAGCTACGCAAAACATCAACTTCTGTGAAAAATCCAGTTATGAATAGGATTTTTTTGCCACTAGATCTAATAGATCTTTTAACCTCTTCATTCATAAATATATCAGGAGATTGAACTTTTACTGGACTCACGTTTAGAGTATAATTTGCAAATTGATCCACAAACTTCTTATCAAGCCTTGAAGGGGGCGTTATTCTTTCTTTGCGGCGATTTTCTTTTAGTTTATAGTAACTATACAACTCGTCATCTTTGATGGTCCTTTCCTCGATGTTAAGGAACAATTCAGGAATTTGAAACTTATCGCAAGCATGTTTCAGAAAATCCAGTGCGGTTATTACTTCAAATTTACTGAAAACCTTGCTAAATGTTTCGAGTTTATGATTCAGGTGAAGTACCAGAATTTTCTTTTCATTAATAATATCTGATAGTGAAGACAATGGGTCCATTATTGTGAAACACCTGGATATTTGTGAATGTTACGGAAGTCACATTAATTTGCCCAGCGATAACAGTATCGAAAAAATTTAAAATATTCCTCAATCGAACAAAAAAACATAAAAAGAAAATGTTTGCATTGTTTATTCAGATATTACTGTTCCGTCCATCCAGCTAGTTACACCCATTGGAGGCCCCATTGGATTTCCGTGACCACC
>JAKAYB010000059.1 GCA_021826925.1 Thermoplasmata archaeon
AGGCCAACAGGCTTGATTACATTGCACAGGAGATTGCCTTAAAGGTGCAGTATTACAACATTCTTAGGGGGATGACATATGCTTATTGAATTGTGCAACACACTTATTTCAATGGATTAATTTATTTATTCATTAGGTATAACACGTTATGTTCATAAAAGACATAGATACTCTTTTAGATAGGCAATGCATTATTTCGTTTGAAAGTGACAGTGAGATCGCCAAGATTCTTTCTGCGCATCAGGTTGTCTCGATTGTCAGAATAAGATTATCGAAAACTGGTGGTTTTGCGATATATAACTTTGAAAATCTTAATGATTTTAGCAAGGAGGAGCAGAAAATATTGACGAAATACAAAATGAAAACAACAAGTGAGTCTGTTATGCTGTTTTCCGATCTATCTGGCCGAAAGTTCATTGGTGCATTCAAACAACTTAATGGTGTATCGTCTGTGGTAATAGACGCAGTATTTTTTATGGATTCCTCGTACTTTCTTTACTTTAGGTATCATCATAATGATGAAGCTAACGTTACTTCGGCAATAAGGGATGCATTCAAGGATTTCAAGAGATTTGCAGTTAGGTACATAGGTCCGAATCCTGGGATAGTTGCAACATTCTCTGAGATTTCTCAGTACATTCCTTTAAAGTACGTGGAGATAAGTAGCTCAGTACCTCCCTCATCCATAGACATAAACTCAGATCCAGTAATCGTGAACCTCGGTGTAAGCTGGTACAGAGAATTAAAATTTTTGATTGAAGAAGAGACTCGGGGAGTATTTTACGACAACAGCCAACTTTTAAAGGGAGAAAAGGAGTGGATCCACGCTATATCCCCTTCGCAGAGAATCTATGAAACCACATTCATGAATCCAGTTGTGAAATTTCTTATTGATGAAATTTCGAAGGAGCAGGTTGTGAGCCTTGGTATGCCACAAAAATTAAGTGGTAAGGATTTTTATATATCGACATTTGTTCCTGACATCACGCTACCAGAGTTCTTTACTGTGTTCTACCGGGCAGTTGATAAATTCAAAGACTGGAAACTTGACGTTAATCAAGTTGATACAGTTTAGGTAGGTACCATCAATTTCTCATTAATTTCCTTCAGAGATGCTTGAAACCTTACATCCTCCTTGATCTTTATTGTATCTTACAGCATTAAAGGTAGCGTAACCAATGGTGCATACGGATTCTATCCAAAGAGAATTCAAGAGGCAACCTTGAATCACTAGAATCGAATCGGAAAATGATATCAGTGTAACAGGAATTTTCTATGTCAAATAGATTAGTGCTCCTTATATTTTCGGAGTATTAAGCTAGATTCTGTAATCGGTTCCGCCTAATGCAAAAGAATTTATTACCTCATTTGCATAACTTATTACCATGTATGAATCAGAAATAAGCAGACGAAACCCGGGGCTGTTCATATTCCTTATTGACCAGTCCAGATCTATGAGCCACAAACTTAGCGGCACGATGAGATCCAAGGCCCAGGAAGCCGCGGATGCGGTTAACAGGCAAATTTATGAGCTTATATATAGATGCACAAAAACAGATGGTGTCCGAGATTACTTTCATATCGGGATAGTCGGATACGGTGCCGCTCCTGATCTAGCCGATTCTTTAATAGCAGATGAAACGATTGTTCCAATCTCTAGACTGGCCCAGAATCCATTAAGAACCGAAAGAAGAAAGGAACGAGCTGGTGGATCTCAAGGGGTAGAAGAAGGAGACGAGTTTGAGTTTCCGATATGGTTTGATCCTGTAGCCCGCTCAAATACTCCAATGGTAAAAGCACTTAACCTCGTAAAGGAATGGGTAGATGACTGGGTTGCTGAGCATAAAGATTCATATCCCCCAGTCGTTATACATATAACGGATGGTTCTGCGACCGATGGCGATCCTGTTCCAGTGGCAAATTCTATTATGGATATATCCACCTCGGATGGGAACGTACTCATGTGGAACTGCCATCTATCTGAATCCCGCGGCGTGACCCCTCTCGAATTCCCATCCTCCGAGGGCGTCCTCCCACCTCAAGATAAATTTGCAAAAGAGCTTTTCACAATGTCCAGTACTTTGCCGAAAAGTTTTGTCGATGTTGCTGCAGAGCGTTCTCTTAATGTAACTCAAAACTCAAGAGCCTACGTATTCAATGCAGGTCTGGACGAATTGATAGAACTTCTGGACATTGGAACAAGAGCTCCAACAGAAAATATGCAGTGATCTTCATTTGAAAGCATTCACTTTCCAGATGAGCAAGCTGGGTAATAAGGATAGTGAATGTGAAGATTCAATTTCTTTCAACCTTAAAAAAAAGAGGTTTGCGATAGCAGACGGTGCAAGTTCTTCCATGTTTTCCGATGTATGGGCTAGTTGTCTTACGTCAAATGTCATCGATTTGGAAACTGATCTCTTCACAAACGCGTCAGATCTATTCCATATACTTCTTCCAATAGCAAGGGAGGAATGGTATTCGCGAATAGAATGGAACAACCTTAAGTGGTTCCAGACTAACAAATCTTTTCAGGGATCTTACTCCACTTTATTATATCTTGAAATAAAGAGAATAGAAGAACGTTATCTATACCGAGCGCTATGCGTTGGAGATTCCTGCATGTTTGTTCTTAGCCCTGGAGGTACGTTTTATTCGTTCCCCTACAAAAAAGCGTCACAATTTAATAATTCACCAAAACTAATATGGACCGGTAGAAAGACGCAGACAAATAATTTGGATACACTTCTTCCGGATTTTGTTACCACTGGGGGGTATATTACGGAAAAAAATGAAATCATTCTTGCAACGGATGCTTTATCGAAATGGCTTATTGAAACCCGTAATTTCTCAATCTTAAGAGATCTTGTTGTCAACGATTCAAGGATGAGAGATTATCTTTCAAACGAAATTGATGCCAAAAGAATGAGGAATGATGATATCAGTCTAATTTATCTTAGCTTTACATAGAAAGAAGAGCATTTGGATTGTCTCCATCCCAAAGAACCGGTCTGCTTAATGCTTCCTTCATGACACTCAATAATTTTGTAGTCTTTTGATCTTTTATTTTCATGATCTCTGCGTACACCTTTGAGGCCTCGAGGGATTTGAAATCATTCTTCCCAAAGATCAATCGGTCAGGATTATCATCATTAAAGTCAGACCAGAGCGATGGTTTCTCAGAAACTGCAAGAAGGGACGTATAGATTACGAGTGTTGAAAAATTATCAAGTTTTTCTGAGTAATCTTCTCTGGTTCTATTTGGGTGCTGAAAGTCAGCGTGACCTATTTCCACGGATTTTGTTCCCTTGAATCCTGGTACATACATGCCATCATAATCAACGAAGAAAATTTCGTTCTTGTCGTTGACTATTATATTGTCACCAGAGAGATCACCGTGGGCTATACCTATATCCTGAAGAGAGGCGACATCTTTAACAAGCGCTTCTGCCACTGATTTTATCTTTTTAGGACGGTTGAGATTCGATGCTATAAAGTTATTCAAGCTCTGCCCCTCACACCATTCCATTTTGAGTATCGGAAAATAAAATGTATCGGACTTCTTGGTTTTTATACCGTCCTTGAAGTACTTGAAATGCACAAGGAATTTGCGATTCCCGGAATTTGTTTCAAGATAATTGCTTATCTTTTCATACCTCATGTTTATTTCTGTGGATTTCTTGGTAAAGCATTTCAACGCGTAAATCTTGCCATCGCCGAACCTGACCTTATAGACAGATCCAAAATTTCCTGCGGCATAGACGAGCATACTTTGGTTCCTTGGATTCCTAATTACCTCCCAGGCAGAAGCGTTTCCGAGGGTAGGATTTATGTTTTTAGCAACATTTTGAAAAGCTTGATCGTAATCCTGCCCCATAGGCCATGAACCACGGTACTGGCCGGTTGGATTCGCCCTGTTCGAACTTTGTGTCTGTACTGGAGCTCTCGTTGCCGTAATGCCTTGCGCGATTGACTGTCTCTTGCTAACTGTTTTTGGCGTGTTAGGTGCAATCGGCTTTGTGTTTGAGCCGGTTGTAAGCGTAGGCCCCGATTTTGTTCCTAGATTCAGTTTCCTGTGAGCCGAAGGTGAAGGTTGATTGTAGTACGATTTCTGTTGACCAGAGATGATAGAGCTCGTTATTGGGCTTGTTGTCTTCACTTGAGTATTTTGAGTAGACTGAGGAGCAACTTGGGGTTTATTACCCGTAGGATGCTTCATCTGTATCGCAAATGAAAGAATCTCTGCCCACTGGTCTGCTTTTGAAACCTTGAAATCATATTCAATGTTGCCTGATCTAACTGCAAGTGTACCTTTCAGAATGCCTCTCGGGTGAACTGAATCTATGCTGTCGATTCTAATAACCTTCTTTTCTTTTCCCTCGACCTTTTGAAAAATTAACGAATTCTCAACAATTGAAAGGATTCCCGCTTCGCCATTTAACTTTGATTTTTCCTTTATATATTCAGGCCGAGGATTTATAAGCGCAAGATTCTTTCGCCAAACAGCAGTTTTGGGAACAGTAAATACAACCTTCTGTTGGGCTCCCTTAACTACAATGGTAAGTCTCCTTCTCAATATTCCGCCAGCATAGGTGCTTAATATTGATGAAAACGGTATGACTCTCTTCGGAACATGTTCATTAGATTCAAAAACAAGTGAATCCGAGGTAAGCCTGAGAAATCCAAATTCATGGTCGCAAACTGCAGACGACCAAAGAAGATTATTTTTTTTAAGTGTCCCGTTCATCCTAGATCGGCATATAGATTACTGTTCATAAACCTACTTTTTCTAAGCAACGCTATTACGCAGTACTTAAATATCAAATCGAAATTACACAATATGAGAATCCTAATATATTCTGACGCACATTCCAATTTCCAGGCCCTGAAAGCCCTATTTGATGTCGAGAAATTTGACAAGGCATTGTTTCTCGGTGATATAGTAGATTATGGACCTGAGCCGGCAGAAACGTTAGATGCTGTTCTGAATCAGTCTGATTTTATTGTAAGAGGGAATCATGACGAGGCTGTTGCAAAAAATACTGATTGCGGATGTGCCCCGGAAATGCATGACCTAAGTATATTCACACGTGATAATATTTCTCTAAAATTTTTGTCTAAAGAGGATATTGCGAAACTCGATTCCCTGAAAGACATGCTTGAGTTCTCACTTGATGGAAAGAATTTTCTTATGGTACACGCATCTCCGAACAATATCCTCAATGGCTACATGTACGGATCCGAGGCTGAGATGGTATGGAAATCCGCGAAGTTCAAGAAATTTGACTATATCCTGGTTGGACATACACATTTTCAGATGTTCTATCGCGGAAGAATCATAAACCCGGGTAGTTCTGGACAACCGCGAGATGGAAATTGGTTGCCAATGTACTCCATTCTCGATACGGATCAGAATCAGATTGTCTTTAAACGCTTCACCTACGACAGAGAAAAGACCATTGGGAAATTAAAGGAACTGATAGGTCAAAATCCAGAATATTTTGGAAGACTCGTGAAATTTTATACCGGATTCTGAATTTTGTGTACTCGAACATTTCTTGCCTGTATTTTACATATCCAATGCCGTAAAGGGTCAGAAGGTTTTAGCGATTAATTAAGAGAGACATTTGGAGAGCAAACCGTATTCTTTAATTTCTTGCGGCTTTCACACTTGGTTCTGTTATCCTAGCACACACAAAAGAAATTGCTAAACAATAAAAGACCCATTCTAAATCTAGGAGAACCTATTATAAAGAGGATCTTGGTTCGAGTCAAAAGAGTTTTCCAAAGTTATAGCCTCTCTCAGCCATCCATTCATCTTTCTGGCTGTTGCATTCTACATTATACTTTTCCGCGAGCTTCTCTATCCGTCCTACAAGATCACTTTTCCAGACATTTGATTCATTGAATACCTTTCTACCATCATATCCAGGAAGATAACGTTCCATCATGGAATTTGCTCCTCTGTACGGAGAATAAAAATCATAGATTATCCTAGACCCTGTTGACACAGCCACCTCAAAGATGGCTCTTAGATTCTCATTGTCGTCGTTGAAATTACGTACAATCGGCCCTAAAAATATCCAGGTTTTAATACCTTCGTCATTCAGTTTTTCCAAAGCCCTTATCCTTGCAGACGGTGAGGGTGTCTTCGTTTCTATAGTAATAGACTTTGCTCTGTTGATCGTGGTGATTGTAATCCCAACATCGGCAGTGCTTCTGTGCGCTGAGAGGACATCTACATCCCGCGTAACAAGAGGGGATTTTGTCTGTACGGTTACTCTAAAACCATTTCCAAGCAGGATCTCGAGTATCTTTCGTGATAATCTGTAGATTGCTTCTGCAGGCTGATAAGGATCTGTGATCGTCCCCAGCCCCACAATTCCTCTTGGCAGTCCTATAATGTCTCTTTTTAGAACAAGGTCTATGTTCTTCTTTACGTAAATTACCTCACCCCAGTTTGAAGCGGCGTCCTTCTGGTATGTATAATCTATTGCGTAGCAGTAGAGGCACCTGTGAAAACAGCCGGAATAAGGGTTTATAGCATAGTCTAATTCCATCATGCCACTTTTTGAGATTGCCTTTGAAACCGAGTACTCAATGATCTTCATGTCAAATCGAGAAAAATTTTTCCAGGTTATTATACTTCAAAGTCTTTACCACTGTAGATCTACGTAGCCAGCTCTCCAGAGGAACCTTAAGGAACTTAGATACGAATTTCAGAGCATCATCAAGAGTATCAAACTCTGAAGGCTTCATTTTAAAAAGTTCCCTCATATTTTCCCTGACATACCATACCCCGACAGGAAGGCTAAAACCAGGATATATCTCTCTCCAGGTAATTGCACCTCCACTTCTCCTCATCTGGTTAAGTTTTTCTCCAACGGCCAACCTGGTTGAGTAGTAGCATCCACCGATTCCTGGGTAGTCTTTCCTTCCATAGTACCCTTCGTTGTCTATTTCCGTGTAAGTCTCTTCACCCCATTGGTTCCATGTTGTTCCTCTTCCCCAAGCCTCACCCCATTCATATATCCAATTGGATGGAGTAAGAATTGCTACGAAGAGGTTACCGTTTGTCCTTCTCACATACACCTGGAATTTGTCTATCTGTGGATAGTCCTTGCTTTTTTCTATAAGATCATCTGAGAGGTTTTTGTCAACTGCAGTTATAGACCATCTTGTTGGAACAACCTTTCTCATTTTCTTTGTTCCTATAGCTCCAACACTGAGAATCTTTGATATCTTTGAAACATCTTCATTTCTTGAATATAAGAATTTCATTGCATCCATAGCCTTAAGATCGGTGTCTCCATAAACTTTCTCGACACTCAAACTGGGAGAGGAATAATCGGATTGGAACTTCAATAGCGGAGCTGACGGGCCCATAGGGGGCGTATTCTCGTCAAGAATAACAGACATTTCAGAAAGATTCTTCTCTAGGGTCATGTCGACTTCTACATATTTTTCAGAGAGGGCCATCAGTTGGAGCTCCTGAAACAGCTTGTCAGGATCTGCTGCATTCTGAACGTAAACATCCGTACCACCCCTAATCATCGAAAGACGCATGCTCAGAAAATCTTCCAATTGAAGATTCATCCATTCCTTTGGATCTTCGTAGGAGGAGGTATCCCCATGAACCTGCGGAACAGAGGGGTATACTTTTACCTTAGGGTATCCGTACCTTCCAACAAATACACTTGGAGGCGAAGATCCACTGATCCTGTTTCCTTTGAACATGTTAACTTTGGGTGTAACGATAGACTTTACAGTGATAGGACAAAATGAAAGTCCACATAGAAGTTTAGCACCCCTGCATTTCGTGCAGAGTGAGGCTGGAATCTTAAATTTTGCTTTGAATTCCATGTTCTAAGGATAGATAGTGATGTCTTGATAATAAGATTTATCGGTAGCTAAGCAATAAAATATCCCAAAATTATCCCTATTGCCGGAGAAACGACCCACATGGCAACAGTGAAGAGGTAAGGCAAAGCGTCCATTGCCTTTGTTCTGTACGAAAGGCCTGAGCCGAATACGCTTGAAGTAAGTGTCTGTGTGTTACTGAGAGGATAACCAAAGACTGTGGCAACTTCGACCAAAACGGAGGAGACTATAAGAGAAATGAAAGCGCTTGTATATCTCATTGAATACATATCCTGGCCAACTCTTTTTGAGACTCCCTTGCTTAAGAAAAATGATCCAACAATTATTCCAATTATTGGGAATATAATATCGTAGCCAGTTACTCTTGCTATTTCATCTATGAATCCAAGTGTGTTAGCACCAAGCGTAAATGAAGTGAAGAATGAAACAGCAATGAGCATTAGCTTTATAAAAACGGCATAGCTCCATACATCTTTTGGCTGCAATTTAGCAAATCTTCGATTAAGATAAAAGGCCACAACAACCGAACCAATGGGCGCAATTACCCACGTTATTACAATGTCCCTTATTATTGGCCAGTTGCTTGTAATGCCGAATTTCAATGTTATTCCTATTGAGACTCCAACCAGAGCCATTACAAGGGAAAGTGGTACTCGCACTATTGCAGCTATCACAAAAATCCCTAACGCAATTGCTAGCGAGATAGTTATGATAAAGAGGTTATCGGGTATTAAAAAGATTGCGGTGGAGTGTAGGCTCCCTCCCTGTATAACGAGACCAGCAACAAAACCTGCAACTGCTATTAAAATTGAGCCATAGAGGCTAAGTATCCTCGACCCTATGAGTGTTCCAACCGCTGCAGAAAGATTGTTACCAGAAACGAAGGCAACGAGTAATGTGACAAGAGCCAGTATAAGGTACGTGTAAAACATTCATTTGGTAATCGCAACGTTTATAGTAAATAGTAGGTCAGCTATATCTTCACAGTTGTCAAGAAGATCATCAAGCTTGTGTGCAAGTTCCGTTATATGGATAAACGCTACATATGGTAGTCTATCAGCATTGTTGTAAGCCGCATCTATCATATTGTCCTTAAGGTCGTCTACCTGTTCTTCGAGAGATTCTATTTCTACTCTTGCAGCTTCCATGTCTTTCCCGTTCTTGGTTTCGAGCATAATCTGAACATGGTCCAGAGCTGTTTTAGCCAGTAGTAATATATTTCTACCAGTATTATATGTCACATTTAAGATATTAATTGTATTCTCATCAAACTTATGCGAATTCTCATGTATTCTTCTTAGCTCCCTGCTTATGAAATAGGATGTATCTAGAAGGTCATCGCAAGTCTCAACTAACATAATGAGGTTGTCCATCAGACTTGAGCTTATTGCCCCACCTGTTATCTCCTCCTTAACAGTAACGGAGAGATCATCACCTCTCTTCTCTATATTCCTTATCCTTGCGTTGAACTCTATCCGTTTCAAGTCTTCTGCAAAAAGCATATCGCTCAAGGTCTGCACGGATTCTTTTGCCATGTCAACAAATCC
Organism: Thermoplasmata archaeon; assembly: GCA_021826925.1. Taxonomy (GTDB): domain Archaea; phylum Thermoplasmatota; class Thermoplasmata; order Thermoplasmatales; family Thermoplasmataceae; genus JAKAYB01. The sequence continues at coordinate 9,426 of JAKAYB010000059.1, forward strand.
GAGAAGTCGCTGGAAAATGTTTCTTTCTCCTACGGAACTAATCCTTCTCAGAATGCTGTTTCCTACCATTAAACACGGTAATATTGAACTCTTATTTATATTCTGGTAACTAACTAACTCGGTGAATATCATATTCTGAAAAAATACATTATACGCAGAAAGAGAATTATATTGTTTATTAATTATATTTTTATGATTCTCATACAATTGGCAAAAAATAAAAAAT
>JAKAYB010000060.1 GCA_021826925.1 Thermoplasmata archaeon
ATAAGACTTTATATCCTCACACATATTCAACTATTAATTGGTTTTTTTAAAGCGGCATAATTTAATATTAACCTGCATATTAGTATTCATGTGCCATATGCTATAGAACCAAGAGTCAAGAAACTGAATGGCATCCAAGAAGTGTAAGGATCAGACAGATGGCAACTCCTAAAGATGGGTATTTACATGATTAACAGAAACCATAACATTAAACTAGTCTCGATGGAATGCCGCCGACAAAGCCTAATAATGAGCTTACTAGACAACAACTTGCCAATATTTTATATGCTTTTCTAGTATTTATTGATGATAGAAATGGTAAAGTTGCTCTTTAAGGAGGACGGGTTTGAGGTAGACTTAACAGGACTGGAAAAATTCTCAGCTTTAAAAGGAAAACTATTCATTCCCTACAGCAATCTGAGCAGTGTTGACGAGAGCGTTGGGGATATTCATATTCGAACTAGACTGGGCGGCACTTCTCTTGGTGAGGAGGGTTATAACTATGGCAGATTCCAGACTACTGAAGGATATGGCTTTTATGCAATGAAAAACAAGGAAAAAGCCTTTGTAATACACTTGGTCAATAATGAATACAACTTCATTGCGCTTGAGGTTGAAGACAAGGAGGAAGCGATCAAGGAATTGAGGAGCCATATTACTAACCATACTTACTGAGATATGAACAAACTTTTATTTCCACAGTTCCTGATAGATAAACGTGTGCATATTCAATATAGATGGAAGTTTTTCATTATCCAAGCAGGTCTGAGATTATGGTGTAGATTTTAATCATCATTTTCACCCAACCTTGTTGATTGTAAAAAGTAAAGCTAGTTCGAGTTCCGCCACGAGGCTCGCAACCGTGATGCTCTTGCTTTTGATGTTAGACGCTATCGGCACTGGAGTCTATTCTTCCTGATCATAATGGAAGAGATCATGTTGTATGTTCTCCTAAACCGTGTGAGATGTTGGAGATATTCTATGTCGAATGAACATCTCAAATGCTCCTTCCGAGAAATGCAGTACTTGAGTTCAACATAACCAGCACACCCTGTGTTTCAGATAAAATCTAATAACTATTGCTATGAATAGCAATTATAGTCTGCATAAATGTGGGTTTGAAGGCTCATTGAAAGAGTGTGGGTCGGTCTGAATTTTCCATTTTTGACCTCAGTATCGAACGGACTCCAAATTGAGCAATAGCATGGCGATATTTACATAAAATGTGTACTCTAGTTCTCTTGACACTTCATCCTTGAACTATACTCTAAGGGGTATCCCAGTCCAAGTTGAGACAAATTGATGGTAAAGGTACTGTGGTAGCGTCTCCACGTGGATATTTCAAGCTTTAGCTAGTAAAATCCTTATACTTATCGCGTATAAAGTTAATGAGAGAATGGAATGACTACAACAAATGAATCCAAAGATCACAGGTCATGGGTAACTTCGCACACGGAATGCCCCAATTGTCACTACAAGTTCAATTTTAGACATTCTAAATGGGGTTCCGCGAGTGCCGTAAGGGTTGGGCCCAACTGGATATTCACATGTCCAAATTGCAAAACAAAGCAGAATTTTCTCATAAAAAAGGGTGAAGAAGACGGTTTGCCGTTGATTATTGATCAGTCATTTTCGCCATTCCTCACAGGAGCATTATTCGGGACAACTACGCTTATTATCGTAATGATTGCACTTTATTTCGCTACATCTGGAAACACGAGTTCTGTGCTGTTAATCTACGGTTTCGTGATTTCTCTAATTGTCTATGCAGTGTATATGGTTTATCTTGGGTTTATTTCCAGATCTTCCGGAAGATCTTACATAACGGATCAGGGTATTAAATGAGTACTATGTATTCCAATAAGAACCTGTGCACATAACTACACACCAGAAATGTGAAAGGTTGTTTATTGACAGTAGAATCACAAACGTGCCAGGACTTACGGGGACTAACCCATTTTAATTAACGACCCCTGCATAGAAACCGGTCAGCAGAACAATTATTTCTTTTACATTTAGAACCAGGAAAATTAGAACAGACTGGGTGGGTACTACTTAATATTTTAAGGGAAAATAAAAGTGACACACATAGCAGTCTGAGCACATTTAAAGGTTTCTGCATCTAAAAATTCCATTTGCTGTTTACATTGGATTACATATTGTAATCCCAAAACTTATAATGTATGTAATACATCACGTAATATGAAAATGTATACCACTATATCAGCAAAGATCTCAGAAGAAGAGAGAGAGGAATTGAAGAAACTTGGACTGAACCCAACAGTAATTATCAGAAAAGCGGTGCAGGACGAAATTAAGAAAGCTAGAAACAAAGATTTAATTGAGAAAATGAAAAAAGTAGCACCTATAATCTCGAAATTAAAGTTAGATGAAATAGTGTCAGATATCAGGGAAGACAGGGAAAGATGAACCTACTGGACGCTTCTGCAATTTTCAACCTCTTTCAAAGTGGTGAGTACAGTGTGCTCATTGCCGGGGCAACAATTCCTCTTGCCAGGTACGAGATAGGCAACATTCTGTGGAAGAATAATAAAATTAGAAATAGAATTTCTAAGAGAGAGGCAATAGAATCTGGCGCTGTTCTATTTGAGTTGATCGATTCAATGGAGCAGGTCGTCCCATCACCAGATTCTGTGTTGAGGCTGTCTTTAGAGGAAGGTTTGACATTCTACGATTCATCTTATCTCATATCTGCTATCGAATCAGGTTACGATTTTATTACTGATGACGTGAAACTGTATAATATTGCAGTTACAAAAGTACCAACACAGAAGAGTTCTGATCTATGATAGGCTCATCATGACGTCTTATTACGAGATACTTATACGTGATTGAGATTATAAATCGAGCAAGATTTGATTACTTTTTTTTGAGGGGAATGCTTAATCTTTCTTCTTCCAATAAATCCTTCTGGTTCAAAATGGCACTAAGAGATTAAATTCGTAAAACCTTCGACTTTTCATGGAACGAAGACGAATCCCACTTATCTATCTCTTTTCCAATCCAAAAACTAACTTGGTCTTCAGCGAACATGCCTCCTCTTGGCACATTGATATAAAAGCTAGTTATGCCCTCCATCTCTCCAGTTTTCTTCTTCAAAAGCTCCACATCTTCAAGAGATTCCGCAAAACCCAACAGGACTGCACCTAGTGGTTCACTCATGTACCAGATTGGTTCAAGGCCCAATTTCAACAGCCGGTCAAGTACCTCTGGAAAGGTAAAAAATACCAACAGACCGTAAAATATTCCTCCATTTATCTTTGTGAAATCAGATATGTACACAGCATATAATTTTCTTTCCGAAAGCATTTGATTGAGGTGTCCCTGTACAGTTTTCCTTGACAAATGGGTCAACCTTGAAATTTCTACTATCGACAATCTGGGATTGAATGCAACGTGTTTCAAGATTTTCCAATCTATCCTCGAAAGTTTTGAACTGGAAAGATTAGGGGGTAGAAGTGAAATCGGAATATAATCTGTTATAGGTTTGGCGCCCAAAATCTTCGACAACTTCGCCAGACTTCTAGCGTTTTCCAATTCAGATCTAGAAAAAACAGTGATTATCATGTCATTATCGTAATCTAACCAGGCAAATACCACCCCGTTAACTGCCGATATCTCCAATAATTTAGTGAATGGGGACTCAATGTTCTTGAACACATATGTTCGTGGATGCCTCTCGAAATTCAGCGGCGATGGCATGAGGTAAATACCCTGAATGAAACCAGATCTATGCATTTTCAATATCCTACTGCGGACAGAGACACCTGACAGTCCTACCTTGGAGCCTATCATTTCATAAGATTCCAATGGATTGCGGATCAACTCAGAAACTATCTTAAAGTCTTGATTCGCCATTTGTGTCAAAGCACTGAAATCTATTTAAAGAGTAGCATTTTTTAGTCAGCTCTTAACACAGATTATTATCACATTCCTCTCTTTTGTTTTTAAACAGCTGAAAAACCCAAGATAATCTTGAGAGGTAATATGAAATGGAACAAAAGAAAAGTTACTCTGGCGGTCAATATGACAAAAGCTATGCAACAAAGGTTACAATAATATTGGGCTCTCTTATGCTCTTAACTGGCTATATTGAAGCTATGCTGACCCCATCACTCCTTTCCATGGCAAAGGATTTCACTGTAACTTATTCCCAGATTGCTCTTGTTCTGTCTTTGTACGTTGTCGGCGGTGTAGCACTTACTCCGGTCTTCGGGAAATTGGGTGACATATACGGTAAGAAGAGAATGCTTTCCGTTGTCTTAGTGATCTATTTAATAGCAGCAATATCCACTAGTATATCTGCAAATTATGAAGTTCTATTGCTTTCAAGGACAATTCAAGGGATAGGGCTTGCAATCTTCCCATTGGGGTCTGCTCTTGCTAGGGAGGAATTTCCACGAGAAATTATCCCAAAGGTACAGGCGATCTTCGGTTCATTGTTTGGAGCAAGTTTTGCGATAGGGCTTCCTATTGGTTCCTATGTTTCGAACAGTCTCGGATGGAGATACACTTATTACACTGCTATACCTTTTTTAATAGTAGCAATAATATTTGCCATATTAATAATTAAAGAATCAAGGTACAAGCGACGAAATGTTAAAGTAGACTACGCAGGAGCTGTACTCCTTGCTGCAGTTCTGGCAATTTTTGTTCTTTTTGTCTCGGAGGGTTCTTCATGGGGATGGCCATCCCTTGGGAGTATTATGAAGCTATTCTCGGGCTCTATTAGCTTATCAGACCTTACATCTTTGCTGATAATTCTAGATTTTGTGCTCCTGCCCCCTCTTATCCTCCATGAAAGACACCTGCTTAGGAATCAAAAAGAACCAATATTCAATTTTAGACTTTTGACCAATAGAAATGTAGTTCTCGCATACGTTGTAGGCTTAATTTCTGAATTTGCCTTATTTCTTGCAACCATAACGCTGACTTACCGTCTGGAATACCCAGTGCCTGCAGGTTTTGGTAAGGATATTTTTGTATCCGGAATTACTTTAACTCCATTTGCTATAGGATCGATACTGGGTGGCGTTATAGCATCAATATTGATCAATAAGACCGGAGCTAAGCCAATGACGATTGCCGGAACGATAATGGCTGCTTCAGGCTTTCTTCTCGAGGCAACGATTCCTGGTTATACGCTACTTTGGGTCTATAGCATTGTATGTGGAGTTGGAGTTACCATGATCCTAGGCAATTTATTCAACTTCGTGATCTTTTCTGTTGATCCTAGGGAAATGGGCATGGCTACTGGAATGCAGGGTACCTTCAATAATATTGGCTCAAGCATCGGTTCTCCTGTTGCTGCTGCAATCCTCACAACCTTTACGGCAACGTACTTCATAGAGTCATTTCCACTTAAATTAGCCTCCCATGCTGCATTTTCTCTTGTGTTTGTATTAGCAGCAATTGCATTAGTTATTTCAGGGATGTTGGTTCTTTTAACAAAGGAAGTATTAACGACAAGAAAATGGAAGGATGTTAAAAATGAGCATTGAAGGTTCTAGGCTAATTAAAAGTGTTGGAACAAAGAAAATACAAAGCATTGTCAGAATACGAAACTTAGTCTTTGTTCTTCTTGCTCTTCTGATTGCACAGTTCTGGCTTGGGATGACAATTAACCTCGAGATAGACATCCCGGTAAAATATCTAGGGGCAGTACAGACCTTAGTGTATTTTGGAAGTCACTTTGGTTTCATACTTGCGCATATTGTCGTTGGATTCGCCATTCTTATCACTTCGCTTGGATTTCTTGTTCTTTCCTTTAGAACTCATATTTTGTCACTGAGAATTTGTTCGATCGTTACCTTTGCTGGAGTCATAGGTGCGATCACAAATGGAATCTTGTTCTTAATGTCAGGGCAATTCTTCGGATGGTCCATAGGAATGGCGATGAGCGCAGTTACGGTATTGATAGTCTCCGCAATCAGCCTATATTTCGTAGGAGAGAACATCAAAAACGAACCTGCAAAAGAATAAACTGACCCACGATGAGTTGCTGAATGCATTCATGTCACTAATTCCTGAGGGTGATGAAGAGGGAGTTTTCACTGAGTGTTTCAGGGTTTCCCTGCTTAGAAGCCTCCTTGATGCGAACGAGAAGAAGACCCACACCGTAGAAGAAGTAAAGAGGCAGCTGGAAATGCAGTGAAATTTTTTGAGGTTGAATATACAGAGGAATCCACTTTTCAGCTTCTGGGCACAGACATTCCAGTAGCAAATAGATTCATAGACATAAGCGCACTTATTATATATGCGCATATCATATGGTTATTGTGTTATAATGACCTGGGAATTTGAACACAGCATCGTAACCAACGCAAGGAAAGAGACAATATGGGCTCTTTATAGTAGAGTTGAATCTTGGCCTCTCTGGGATCATGGAATCAAAGACATATCTCTAGATGGAGAATTCAGAGAAGGCACAAAAGGAAAAATCAAACCAGAGAGGCAGGGGCTTTTGGGTTACAGGATTACTCTGGCTGATTCGGAGAAGGGTTTCTCTGAAGAAACAGTTATTGATGATTTGGGAGCAACGATAGAGTTTGTTCACACTTTTTCGGATTTGCTAGGTGGAAAGACTCGGCTGACGAATCATATAACAGTTCGCTGCCCGGATAAAGAAGAGACAGAAAAGGAAATAGGAGAGGGTATATCTTCCGGAGTTCCCAAAACAATGGAAAATATTGCAATGATGGCCATTATCATAGAGAAAATATGCAAGTTTCAGTGAGGGTTCAAGCGTATGTCATCACTAAATAAGATGCCTACAAAATTTGAGAAACCAGATGAAAGCCCAGGTTTTCTGCTTTGGCAGACCATGAATCTCTGGCAGAGGAAAATGAGAGCAGCCTTAAGAGAATCGGGGCTGACCCATGTACAGTTTGTGCTCCTGGCCTCCACTGTATGGTTGAACGATCACGGTATGGAAGCCACGCAGGTAATGGTTGCGAGGTTTGCGCATGCTGATATTATGATGACATCGCAAGTTTTGCGTTCTCTTGAAAAAAAGGATCTGGTTCTGCGGTTAAAAAACCCAGAGGACACTAGGGCTCATCTAATATCTCCGACGGAAAAAGGGAGAAATCTGATTGGAAAAGCTATAAAAGTCGTTGAGGATACTGATAGTGCTTTCTTTGCCATATTGGACAATAATATGAGTGAACTCACAGAAATGCTTAGAAAACTGATTTCTTCTAACTGAATCTCAGGATCATCTAATGGTTCGCGCTAGTAAATCACCTTTACCCTTATTTCTAATGTGTGGTATACAATGCAGTCCTGGGTCGATTCGCATCAGTCAGGGATTAATCCTCCAAACAAAAAAACTGAAGTCACAGCTGCTAGGGATTCAAGCATAAGGTATGAAAAATGGATTTTGATACTATTCACAAATTTATGAATATATATGGAAAGGCCGGTCGAGTTTGATTAAAGATTTAATTGAATACTTTGATTTAATCTAAGACACTCTCACTCGCATTTCTACTACTTCTCTCGGGGTCATTTTAAAGATAATCGGAACCAGTTCTCTTAACACCTAGCTTTTCGTAAATGTGATCTGAGCTGATTATTTCGCCTCCACACAGCGAAGCATGGAAAGAGTCAAACACTCCCGTCTTTTCGTGATCTATAAGGTGTGCTGCTGCTAATGCATTTGACTTGCTAGCGCCTTTCAACTCAGCAATGGATAGAACACTAGCAATCATTCCTTCTACAGGAATACCTCTCCGAACACTAACCAGCGCAAGTTCCACCAACGTCAGAATAGAGGTATATATACGCCCTTCGTAGTCTTCCAATACTTTTATTGCCCACGAGTTCAGCCTATCATCGGAATTCGCAATCGCAATGAAGAAGTCTGTATCCGCGTATGGCATTTATCTCCTTTCCTTACGTCTTCTGCTGTTTCTTTCTGCGACTTCCTTGTCTGCTTCTTTTTCAGCCAGCACCCCAATATCTCTTGCCGTCAACTTACCAATTTCCAGTTCTTTGCCCCATTTTCTGAGATCTGTAACAGGATCTTTTGGCCTAGGAATTAGCACGATCTCGTCTAATAATTTTACTATAAAGAATCTATCCCCGTATTGTTTTATTGCCTCTTTACCTATATTAATTCGTCCCTTTTCATCCATTCTAGCTTCTTCAATCATTTTGTACGAACATTGAATATAATCTAATTAAGTTTGTGGGAATCTATTTATATTTAGGGCAATTTTGTACATAGCATCCCACTGCAATATTGAATTTGTGGAAAAGAGAGAATGGAGGCAACGAATTCCAATCTAGCTTGCAAAACTTGTATTCTCCATAACGTTTAATAACTATTGCTACGTATGGTAACAACAGTTCAGATTGACAATGAACTCAAGGAAAGGCTGAACCACTTAAAAATTCACCCAAGAGAATCTTACAATGACTTGATCTCAAGGCTAATAGACTCTTACTCACCTGATGTAGCTAGCAGGGAATCATTGATTGAAACTCTCGAGATTCTTTCTGACCCGGAAATGATGAGGGGAATTGCTCGAGGACTTGAAGACATAAAGACGGGAAGAATGAAGGCTCTCGATCAAATCAGCAGGGAGCTTGACTGATATTGTCTTTTGATGTCGTCCTCTCTGCTGAATCAGAAGATTTTATCAAGAAATGCGACAAACCAGTCAGAAACAGGATAATTAAATCTCTTCACAAGCTTGAGGATGAACCTGAGAGCGGGAAACCACTAACCTCAATACTTACGGGCTGTGGAGTCTTAGAATAGGGGGCTACAGGGCAATTTATCAGATAAAGAACAGTGAGTTAATAGTTGTAGTTATTAAGATCGGACAAAGAAAGAACGTTTATTGATGGTTGGTTCAAACGGACCGGTCGGGATTTGATTAAAATTTCAAGGGAATACTGTTGAAGGTTCTTGGGACAAGAAGGGAGTTGCTGTTCTCGCATTATACCTGGGATTGATACTTATGCCTGATTAGAAGCTTCACAAATAGAAAAGAAAAAGCATATTACGGCACTCACAGGGCTGTTTCTATACCGAGCTTCCTGGCTGCTGCATTAAGTCCCCTGTCAGCCGAGCAGAACACAGTCGTCTCCGCTTCAATACAGGTTTCTATCTGAATTGCATCTACAATGTATAAGTGTTGTTCAAGAACTGCCTCGACAGCTTTCCTGATTATCTGGCTACTAACAGGATATATTTCAACCGAGGAGGATCTTTCAAGTGAGCCCAACTCACTTAGCATTGCTTGGAGACGGTTTCTCGCG
>JAKAYB010000004.1 GCA_021826925.1 Thermoplasmata archaeon
CTGACACCTTCTTTTCTGTCAGTCTGGTGTTTTCATACTTCCACGTCTTTCTCTCAGTCAACATTGTGAAAATCATCCTTATCAATTTTCTCATTGTCGACACATGTGCAAACTTACCTGATCCCTTTCTGTTCTTTACCGAATCATAATATTCCCTTATGGGTTTGTTGAACAGCATGACCGTGTCGACAGCGATGGAGAGAGCCCATCTTGCTGTCTGTGAACCCTCCTTTGACATGTGCCCTCTTCTCTTTATAGAGGAAGAATCCCTCGTGCTCGTTATTATTCCGAAGAATGATGCGAGTTTGTCACTGCTCTCAAATCTCTTTATGTCACCTATGTACGATGAGAGGAGGGAGGCGAGATAGTAATCGATTCCAGGTATGGACATGAGGAGTTTCACGTCTTCGGATTCTTTGGCACTCTTCTTTATCTCCGCATCGATAGGGGTAATCTGCTTTTCAAGGAATTCTAAGCGGTCGATCATGGTTCTGAGGACAAGATCCTTAGGATTCCCGAATCTTATCTCCCTCATGGCCTTCCTCCTCTTCAATGAAAAGTTGTCCGTCGATTCCGGAAGACTGTCAAAAACACCCTCCCTTTTGAGGTAGCCTATGATCATGTTCTTGATCGAAGAGATCGATTTTCCGAGTTTCACCCTCTGTATGAGAAGATCACGGAATATCCTCTCCTCATCGTTCAGGAGATGGGATTCAGGTATCATTCCCACAAGGTGTAACTTTGCAAGCTTCAGGCTGTCGATCCTGTCGTTTTTCTTCTTGGACTTAGCGATCCAGACAAGTTCCTTAGGATGTGCTGCTGTAAGATCGAGGTAACCGAGATTCTTCAAAGTGCATGAAACGACATAAGCAGATCCGGATGATTCGAATACGATCCTTGCTTCCCTCGGTACCTTTTCTGCGAATCTACCGTATCCTTCACGGGTCATGGGAAAATTGAACTGTTCAACCACATCTCCGTCAGGTGCCATTTATGTCGCAACAGAAGGCTGGCTGTCTCGGAGAATTTACTATTCTAACTCCGTACAATCTTAGGGTATAACTTCAATCCAAATGCATCTGCAATCTTCTGTGATCTCTCGGGGATCTTGTATGTCCGCCCAATAAGCAGAATTATAAATGAAAGAAAATAGAAGGCCTCACTTGTCTAGAATATGACTAATATGTTTTTGTTGAATTATCCAGAATAAAGGAAATACAGTCCGGCTGTACCCGTAAGAAGCGCTACCATTCCAGTATACTGTCCCGGGATCATGATCCTGTTAACAGTTTATAGAAGCATGAATTTTCACCTATCTGTCCGGATGGCTGTCCAATAGAACAATTTTTGACTTCTTTTCCTTCGAGTCGTCAAGAACAGGATTTGAACACTCGCATCTCCATTTACATTCCATTGTTATCACGTGGCCGGTGGGCCAGTGTGGAACATGGTATAACTTTGCTCTTGTGATATGGTGCTTCCATTGACCGTTGAAAAAAACAATCTCGTGGCCACACTCTTTGCAGACGCCAAATGTTAATGAAACCATATTCTGTCATCCAATTCAATATTAATATTATTCGCGGCAAGGATAAGAATTTTACTCGCAAAGACCTGAGAATTCGTCATTCCAGCCCAATCATAGTTGTCATCTATTATTCTACTCTTCAGCAAGTATTTATCCGGAACCAGGGGGGGTTTGCTGAATCCCGGGTAAGTTACCAACAATCATATTCAAGTGGGCGATCCTACGCTTACAGTAGCTGGAAAAAAGATCTTTCATCATACAATCACCTCGCTGTACTCATCTTTGTCCATAGTTTTTGACACACAAATACAGGAAAGGCTTACCGTAATAGGTTATTTTTCACATGTTACCGTGATCCACATATTTTCAGGGATATTGACATTTATAGCATCTTTCGTTTCTGCAATGTGACCTACCTCGAGCTTGTAATGAACGGAAATGTAGAAATCAACGAGACCGAAACCTGTGTAGAATTTCCCATCGCCCCATCCTCCCTTTGTAAGTACAATTGCCCCTGCAGAATTTCCTATTATTACTCCCGAGAATTCAAATAACCTATCCTGCAAAGTCCTCTGTTTTAACTTGCGATAAAGGACCTCAGTGTCTCCACCTGGAAGATAAATGGTGTCTACCTCAGAGAATTTTCGTTGGATTTCATTTTCGGGATCGGTTTTGTCCAGAAACAATACCTCTTCAAAGCCGCAATGTAAAAAATAGTCATGGAACACTTTAGAATATTCAGCTTCTTTCTCATGAGAATCCGACGTCCATGGTATAATCAGGATTTTCCCTGAACTTGATAACTTCCTCACGTCCTTGAACAGGGTTTCGTTGGTCCTCCGTTTGACGTCCTCGCCCCCCTGCAAGATTATGATTTGGCTAACCATGTACCTATTAAGAGGGTAAGGTTTTAAAAATCTTTGGTTGTAAGTACCCTATTAAATCTTTAATCGAATCCCAGTCGGTATATCTAGAAATGTAATCAAATATTAATTTTAAGTTCAAAAATAATAAGGATATATGAAACTTCCTAAGAACTTTTTTCATTGACATCTAAGCTATTCAATGGTAGTAGGAAAGATAGGTCACTGCTCTTTAATCCGACGCTAAGAGTTTCTAGGTGAGAATTCTCTTTATGCCGAGGAAATGTTCAGTCAGAAATGCTCTAGACTGGGAAATAACGTTAGGGCTTCGGTTGGAATGTTAATGACACGCTAATGCCAAATGGGATACCTACACTTATGTCGAAATAAACTGCTCCGATCTTTTTGGATATCTCCTCTAAGTCACTTTTTAATCTCTTTATCCAGTCCGAAAGGAGCAAGATAAGATCTGGTCTTTTGCTAAGAATCAAACTTGCGAAATTGTTTATTTTCAATGTTTTTAAATACGCAGAGAAAGGATCAATGTCCTTTTCCAACTTTATTTTCAAATCGCTGTAAAGCTCCTCTAAGAAATCCGGTAAATCTGCAAAGTCTCCAGTTAGGTCATCGCCCTGTAGTGTTCCGTTGTTCCATTTATTGTATACATCTTGAATCATAAATAAGACAACGGGGTGTTATTTATCTAGGTTTGCAATATTTTAAGGGTTTACCGATTATCCGGCGATTCATTATCGGTAAGCATAAGCTACTCTAAAACAAACCAAAATGGTTAGTTAGGATATAGTAAAAGTGCTAAATCATTATTCTATTAATATTTAATGTCAGCAACATTTGCTAATAAAGTATTTTACGTATATCTAAATATCTAACCTATGCAACTAAGAACTGTTCTTATAAGGCCAAGCAACAAGACGGGTAGCGCTTATATGACTAAGTGGGGGTTTCTCCCAGCACCACTAGGACTCCTTGCACTTGCTGGCGAAATTCTCAGAATTCCAGGAAGTGCAGTAGAGATTATCGATATGGAAGGTGATAATCTAACCCTAAATGACGCAATAGAGAGAACCCTGGAGTTCAATCCAAACCTTGTTGGAATAACGTTACATGCTACCGCTGCGCATAACAATGCTGGATTTATAGCTCGTGCTATAAAAAATGCAAAACCTGATACCATTCTCGTAGCAGGAGGCCATCATGCTACGTTTCTTCCAAACGAAATTATAGAATCAGGTTTCGACATTTCTGTCCTAGGCGAAGGTGACGAGACAATTTTCGATATCGCAAATGCCATTATAAACGGGACAAGTTTTGCTGATATCGACGGTATAGTGTATAGAGATAACTCAAAGATTGTCAGAACGCACCCGAGGAAACTTATAAGTGACCTTGATTCACTCCCATATCCTCCTCTTGAACTTCTTGACAGCAGCAAGTATACATTTAAGGTTTTTGGGAGTGATGAAAAGGTAATGTGCCTTGAAACATCTAGGGGGTGTCCTTATGCATGCGATTTCTGCTCGGTAACACCGACATGGGGAAACAAATGGCGGAATAAGTCGAATGAACGTATATTAGAAGAAATGAGAAGAGCAAAAGCTCTCGGCTACAACTGGATTTTTTTCACAGATGACATATTCATAGTGTATCCAAATGTGAAACAGAGGGAAGAGCTCTTTCAAAGAATCATTGATGAACAAATAGACATGAAATGGATTGTACAAATGAGAGCAGATGTTACCGCTAGAAATCCAGATCTTATTAGAATGGCTGCAAAAGCTGGAATGACCATATCATTCCTTGGAGTTGAATCCGGTAGTCCTGATATATTGAAGAAAATGCATAAAGGTGAATTTACCCCACAATCAGTGGACGCAGTTAACATACTTTCGAAAAATAACATTGTCACTTTGGTTGGTATGATGGTCGGAGCTCCATATGAACGATTAAGGGACGTTGTATCGACGATAAGATTTTCAAGAGCACTTGCGCGAGCGGGAGCTGACGCCATACAGTTTTCGATATACACTCCTCTTCCTGGAACACGTGTATTTGACAGTGCACTCAGGGAGAACAAACTATTCACCCTTGACTGGGATAGGTACGATGTTCTAACTCCTGTTATGGAGACAAACCTCGGACCAGTTGCGGATCAGATAGCCCAGGCATATGCGTATTACTCATTCTACCTGTACAAGTTCTTTCGAGGTAAGATTAAACACATAGAATTAGAAGGAAAAAAGCAAAAGCTGATCGACTCTGGAACACATTTCATAATGGAAATGATGCCTTCGTATATCCGTGATTTTCTTAATTTTCCTAAACTCCTATTTGAAACCTATGATCTATATTGGTACGGCAAAAAGCATAAAGCGGAGTTTTCTAAGAAGATCAAAGAAGTTCTTGAGACCTCAAACAGGATAATATATAATGTGGACGGTAACACTAAAAATCCCTATTACCTGATAAAGCAAAACTGATCAAAGAAATTTTTTCTCTTAGACGGGCTCGCCGGGATTTGAACCCGAGTCTTCGGCTTCGAAGGCCAACAGGATATCCTGGCTACCCCACGAGCCCAAATGGTAATCGGTGCTCTGTTAATTATTTTGTCTACCTCTTTAAAAGGAATTTGCAATAGATGCCGCTTCAGATCTTGGAATCTGAAAAGGAAGTTCTAAAATCAACTATACCGCTTCTATATTTGTAGTTTTTCTAGAAAATTTTTTTAAAATGTATCTAACCTGATCGGAAAACGGTGTAATATTTTTAGTAAACTTCAATGCTGCATACGCCCACAGTATAGAGACTGCCAGAGTAATAAGGGAAAATAAAAGGTAACTTAAATATGCAGGATGAGCTTCATCAAAATATATAGCGAACGAGTCCAAAAAACCGACAGGAAAAGCAATGAGATACCTCCACGACTTTTTAAAAACAAACATGACGGCGAGAAACCCCCAAACCGTATGACCTGTTAATGAAGATATGCGATCCAATATATGTGGTAGCAAGCCTGAGATGTATGTTGAAATAACACTACTCTTCAACGGCAAGGCTGCTGAATCAAGCTCTATTGTAAAAGTCGTAGATATTATGCCAAATATACCAAGGAGCACAAAATTTTCGCACATGGCGAGTCCGGATCCCATTGCTATGGCACTTTGTGAATCGAGATATTTTTTGAATATGAGAGCAAAGAGAAAGGCTAACCCTATTTCAAAAAATACAGTTTGAGCCCCAACCGCTATGTATCCTTCAATGTTTGGTTTTAAAAAAAAGCTTCTAAACAATAAATCACATATTTCTTTCAGAAAAATAGCGAGGAAGTAAGCGAAAACCGCAATTCCAAAAACTAGAGCAATACTCCTTCCTTTGCCGCGGCTTCCTATCATTGCTAATAGCGAGATCGCGCCGATCAACAGTGAAATAACAGGAACGAGATAGTAAATAAAAAGAGAATGCAATGCAGTCATAAAATCATCTCATAGCCATTAAGATGATAATCAAGACAACAACCAAAGGTATGCCTATTATTAAAAGAATAAAAATTACAACTCCTTTTTTGTTTCCAATATTGATAGTATATCCGATTCCGAATCTCTTTGGAACAAAAATGCTATTATCCTTTTTATTGTCATAAATAATTCCCGCCTTCCATTCTTTGTTATCATCTCTGTTAGATTCAAGTGATTGGAATGTCTCTTCGCCCGTTCTCATAACATCTAGCTTTCTGCTTCCCATCTGACCATACCTCAGCGAAAATATTGCCACGACCAGCAATATCATTACCGGGAAGGCAACAATTATAATTACAAAACCTGGGCCCATACTAATGATGCCCCATGTCAAAAGAGAAGTAAACAATAACAGCAATTCAGTTAATATACCAATGAAGGCGAGCAACTCTATTGTTCTGTTCCGGAACATCACCTGGGTTCTGTAGGAGGCTTTCGGGGCATAGGACTCAATGTCTATTTTAGATTTTGTCGTCAGAAATCCTATTGACAAGAATATAGCGGCTATAACGTATCCTATTATGGGTGTAGTAAGGACACTAAGGTAAGTTTTTGTGGCAAAACCGTTAGGTTTCCCATTTGATCCAAAATGTATGGCTATAATGTGCGGCAATGTTGGGTAGACCTCTATTCCTATTATTGTTGCGATTATTGCAATAAATATCATTGGGGTGAACATGAGAAGCACATGAACTGGTGATACATGATCGGAAATTGTTGCATACGAAACCTGGTCAACATCCGCGTACCAGTCTTCTTCCCGCTCAATTTTTAGAAGTTTGTAATGCGCCTTCAGATATGCAACAAAATACACGCCTATCTCGAGTGTTACAATCGCAGTGGCAATTAAAGGGCGATTGAAAAGTATCGCAAAAATCACTATGACTGGAACGGAGTATAACAAAACGTCAAGAGTATAACCATTTCTGATCTTCGAAATTCTAGGATCATCAATTTTTGAGGAAGGTATTCTGACGCCAAACTGGATAGTTTTCAATGTCAATTTTGGAATAATTAGGCCAAAGATCATAATGAAAAGAAGTAAAGAAAGATTCAACAAAAATTCATAATTCAGATACATTTGAATTTGCCTCACATGTCTTGTTCTAAAATTCGTTCTATAAGGCGAATTATTGATTTCGAAGAAAATCCAGTAGCTTTTGCCTCCGATATCAATAGTCTTTCGTCTTTTAGCCATTCCGAGATAAATTTATCATTGTTTTTTTTATCACTCCCAACGATAGTTTGCTTCCTTTCATTCCTGTAAACAAAAGCTCTTTCTACGAGCATATCGTACGCTCTGTTAACAGTATGGTAATTAACGGAGAGATCTATGGAGAGTTTTCTGCTTGAAGGCAATTTTGAACCCTGCTTAAGAGTTCCATTAGATATTAATTTAACAATCTGCCAATAAATCTGAAGATAAATTGGCATCTCAGAGTCGAAGTCTATCTTAATTAGAATATCTTCCATAAGAAAGAAATATATAACATATACTTAAGTGTTGTTATATGATGACTATAACAGAAAAGTCCTTTCTTTATGAATCGTTGTTTTTCAATATTTCTGATATTTATAAATACGAGGCAAAAAGACTATGTTGCCTTTAAATACAAAATGCAGTGGATTCTGACTAGTGATCTCTAGGGATATTTATAGGACTATGGCAACTGCAGCTATGTAACTGGAATTGCTGCACCATCACCTCTTGGATCAGCACCGCCACAAACAACAGCATTGTCTTCTAATCCAACAATATGTGCATGGCCAAAGAGTGAGGAGAATGATTCTTTCCTAATAGGTAAGAGTCCGTGTAGGTTCATAGATGAAAGTTTTTCAAAGGCTTCTTCTTCGATGATTATATCGTAGGGCCCCTCATATATTGTATGCGGAAAAGCCCATCTGGGAGAATCGAGTGCCGTCTGCGGGCTCATCTTTGATCTGAGCAGATCCTTAACAAGTTGAAAATGGACCTGTGGCTGGATATCTCCCCCCATCGTTCCAAGCGAGAACCTGAATTTACCCTCATATTCTATCATTGCTGCTGAAAGCGTATGGAAAGTCCTCTTGTTTGGTTTTAAAGCATTCTTATGAGTTTCGTCAAGAGTAAAATAACTGCCTCTGTTTTGCAAAATAAAACCGGTTCCTTCAGGGGAGACTCCTGAGCCAAATCCAAGGTAGTTGCTTTGAATCATGGAAATGGAATTGCCATCGCTGTCAGCTATGCAGAAGTATGTTGTATCTCCCTGACTGTGTTTATATGTATCTTTTTCAACCATGTTGTTGTTTTCCTTCAAAATTTTCTCAGAAAACCCTCTTGTAAGGAAGTATTCCGGTAGCTTGTGGAAGTCTGGATCGGTGATCTCCTTGCGCTGACGATAGGCGATGATCCCGGCAAGCAGATCTTGTGAAAAATTGTCCAATCGATCGTTGTTTCCACTTTCTTCAATCAAGTTCAAAAGATTCAGCCAGAGCAACAAAGTGCTTCCCTGACTGTTTGGGCTGGTCTCATATATTGTGTGTTCATGATATTCTGTGCTCATCGGTCTACCTATAGTAGCTTTATGATCCTTTAAATCCTGTTCATCAAGCAGTACCTCTGTTCCTTTAAGCCCAGAAATTATCTTGTCAGCAAGATGTCCTCTATAAAATGAATCTGGACCTTCATCTGCTATCAACTTGAGGCTCTTCGCCAGCAGGGGTTGTTTGAATACTGAGCCAACGGCTGGAAAAACTGAATTTGGGGCAAAGAGCGATAACCAGTTGTACGGGCCAAGGGCAGGATACGACTTTTCTATAGATTCTCTATATTTGAGAGTTATCGGAAATCCATTTTCTGCCAGATTTATTGCTGGACCAAAAAGTTCTTGAAGATCAAATGAACAATATTTTTCAAAAATCTCTTTCCATCCGCTTACAAGTCCAGGCACTGTTATGGCAGAAAGTGGCCCTCTTTCAGGTATACGGTCGAGACCCATTTCAATATAATTCGATATGCTAGCATTGTGTGATGATCTGCCGCTTCCGTTGATATCTACTATCGGTTTGCCATCTACTCTTACTAAAGCAAACATATCTCCGCCAAGCCCGCAAAGGTTGTTCTGCGTGACGCACAGCGCGGCACTGGTTGCCATCGCGGCGTCAAATATATTACCTCCATCCCTGATTATGTTGCTTCCTATTATTGAGGCTTGCAAGCTTGAGGATGAAACAACCGCACTTTGTGAGTAGGCATCTGGTCTTGTTTGAGGTCTCATGAACTCAGAGTTCACTTATACCTGGAAAGACTGGCCAGGTTCCAGAACTCTTACATCAGACGAGTTTCCAACAAGTTTCTTGAATTCGTTTGGATCCTGTGAAATTGCAGGGAACGTATTGTAGTGCATGGGTACGGTTATTTTTGCGCCTATGAGTTTTGCGGCTATTGCGGCTTCCTTTGGGCCCATGGTATAATACCCTCCAATAGGGAGAAGTGCAACATCAGGGTGATAAAGATCTCCTATATACTTCATGTCCCCGAAGAGTGCCGTGTCTCCTGCATGATATATTGTCTTTGAATCGCCTGATACCAGCACTCCGCTCTCATTTCCACTGTGAACTGCAGCAGTCAGGCCAAATTTTATTTCTCCAAAATCAGTCATGCTGCCCTTATTCAACCCAATAAACTTTTCCTGTGGAATTCCCTCTGTATCGAGCTGCGATAATTCAAACATCCCGACAATTTTTGCTCCAGTTCTCTTCGCAATCTTAAACGTATCTCCGACGTGATCAAAATGATTGTGCGTTACAGCGATATAATCGACCTTTTCGATCTCCGATTCTTTCATAGCGGATTTTGGATTATCTGTCAGAAAAGGATCAATTATGACTCTTGCCTTAGAGAAATCGACCATCCACGCAGCGTGTCCAAGCCATTTCAATGTAACCATAATAACACCAATAGTGTTAACGCATTATGCTTTAAATTTGTTGCTGATGTTCATGGTCTTTCAGCAAAATTTGCCTTTTCTCGCAGAGTACGATATGTGAAGAGATGTTCTCCTTCCAATGGCTAACGTTCTTAGAAAACCTGAATTTTATATCCGAGTATCGTCTGTTGTGTCCACTTTAGAATGAAACTCCGTGAATTGCTTCTAATTCCCTTTAAAAATATCATTCCTCCCATTTCGGCCTTTCTTAGAGTGGTTCAATCAAATTTACCTTAGCTGATGGTGGAAAAAAGCGAATTGTTAAAATATTGGTTATTGTGAATAGAAAGTAATTAATATATTAGTCATTCATTACGTTGTCTATGCCCAAGAAAGTAAAGGAAATCATGACTAAAGATCCGATAACACATAAAATCCCCAGTAATGTTTCGGATATAATCAAAATCCTAATCAAGGAAAACATAACTGGGCTCCCCCTGGTAAATTCCTCTGGCAAATATGCAGGGATGATCAGCAGGCGTGATGTGTTCGATCATCCAGATGAAACTCAGGCAGCCATAGTTATGAGGCGCGCCAAATCCGTTTCTGTGAACGATTCTGTTGAAGCAGCTGCTAAGGAGATGCTTTTGCAAAATAGGAGGCACCTCGCAGTCGTAGACTCGAGTAAAAAGGTCGTCGGTATATTGACACCTCAAAATATTCTTCCTGTTGTCAAGGAACTGCACGGCACTGAAAAGGTGAAGGAGGTATTGAATTCAATTTCCGTTCCGTTGTGGGAAAACACCCCGATAAATGTTGCTTCTTTTACCATGAGGTTATCACGCGTCTATTCATGTCCAGTTGTTAACGAGAGAGGCGAACTCTTGGGCCTGATAACCGATAGGGACATATTTGACAAAGTAAACATAAAGTCAAGTGTCATACTGACAGAAACTGGCATGGCTGATGATGAAGATCCTTGGTCATGGGACGGCATAAGGAATGTAGTAACCTACGTCATAGAGAAAAGCAACATTGAATTGCCCAAAAAGCCAATCAAGAGCATAATGGTCAAGAACCCGGAGATAACGACTACCGTGGACAAAATTTCTTCCGCCGTTGCGAAGATGGAGAAAGGCAACTACAACCAACTTCCTGTAGTTGATCATCAGGGGAAACTCGTTGGCATGCTTTATGATATTCAGATAATGCGAATATTCGAAACGAAGAAAGCACAGTAGGAGTGTGAGTAAACTATTAGCGTTTACGAGAACATTGTAGAACTTGCAAAAAGGCGAGGGTTCTTCTGGCCATCTTTCTCCATTTATGGCGGTGAATCTGGCCTATATGATTACGGGCCTCTCGGCGTCCTGCTAAGGGACAATATTGTTAACCTCTGGAAGACAGCATATTTGAGAGAGGGGGCGATCTTTATTGATACACCAGTCATGGTTCCCCATACTGTTTTCAATGCCTCAGGACATATAGCAAGATTCTATGACATAGGTGCTGAATGCTCAAATTGCCATACTAAGCAAAAGTTAGAATCTATACTAAAATACAACAATATTGACTTGCCTGCAGGCGACATAGCTTCTGCACAGAATGTACTGGACACCCACGTCGTTAAATGTCCTGTATGCGGAGCGCGGATAACGGAAGCAAAAGAATTCTATCAGATGTTCAGGCTTCCGAGTCAGGGCTCTTCAGGCGACCTCTACCTGCGGCCTGAAACAGCTCAGGGAATTTTTGTGAATTTCAAGCTTCTTAATAATGTCAACAGGGGGCGGATTCCCATGGTTACCGCTCAGTACGGAAAGGGTTTCAGGAATGAGATATCTCCCAGACAGTCGCTCATAAGGCTGAGGGAATTCAGCCAGGGTGAGGTTGAGGTGTTTGTCCATCCGGTGAAGAAGTACTGGAAGGAGCTAGAAAAGCAAAGGAAGTTGACTGTTCTGACCAAGGATGGGCGAGAGATGACAGGAAGCGTATTCTATCTGTGCTCTTCCGGGATTCTGAGCAGCAATGCCCTCTCTTATTTTTTAAACAAGACTCATGAATTGCTTGTTAGTGCAGGTATTAATCCTGATCAAATACGGTTCAGGCAGCATCATGATGATGAAAGGGCCCATTATTCTAGAGATTCTTGGGATGCGGAAGTTCTCCTAGATGGGGAATGGGTGGAACTCGTTGGTATAGCAGATCGTGATGATCTAAAGAACCATGAAACCGCGTCGGGCGAATCCATGCACGTCAAGGTTGACGAAGAGGAAATTATCCCTTCAATAATAGAACCCTCATATGGCATAGATAGAATTGTGCTTGCCGTGATGATGCATTCGTACTATACCAGAGAGAATGGTTATAAAGTAATGCGTCTGAGGCCCGAAATAGCTCCGTACCACGCGGCAATACTTCCTCTTGTGAACAAGGAAGGCATAGATACAATGGCTGAAGAATTTTTCGAGAAGTTAAGGGTAATTGATCCGTATGTCATTTTCGACAAATCTGGATCAATTGGCCGCAGGTATGCAAGACAGGATGAAATTGGTACTCCTATATGCATAACTTTTGATAGGGACACTTTAAACGATGACAGTGTAACTATAAGGGATCGCGATACCACAAAACAGGCAAGGATAAAAAAAGATGATCTCTTAAAAAAATCTCTGACAGCGGATTTTCATGAGATTATTCAAGCATCATGATCTTTATAATGCCTATAGGGCAGGAATCTTCCGCCTCCTTATTTTCAGCGTACTCTTTATCGTTTATTATTTTCTTTCTAAACTGCGCTTTTCCATTTGCATCCATGTACCAGTTGCTGCATAATGCTGTGCATATTGCATCCCCTATGCATTTTTCTTTGTTGACAGATACTGAATATTTCATTTCGATTCTTCTCCTTTTTGATAATCTTTAATGCATTTTTTCAAAGCATTCACGGCCAGAAGAGCACATTTTTCCCTACTCGGTCCCAGGGTGATGCCGAGAGACTTAATATATTTGTCCTCGTCGATATTTTTAGCTTCTTCTAAAGGCATCCCCTTAACCATATCCGTGAGAATAGAGGCAGATGCCTGGCTAATCGAGCATCCGCGGCCGATAAATTTAGCATCCGAAATCTTTCCATTTTCAACCCTGATTGTAATCTGTATCGTGTCACCACAAACTGGATTATATTCGATTATCTTGGAAGCTGCATTCTGGACTATGCCGTAGTTGTGAGGATTCCTGTAATGATCCATTATAATCTCAACGTAAATATCCTCATCGTCCGTACTTTTTCACCACCTTTACTAGTACGTTGAACAGTCTGTCTACATCCTCCCTTGTATTATAAATATAGTATGATGCACGTGACGTCGCAACCACGTTAAGAAACTCCGCGAGTGGCATTGCACAGTGATGCCCTGATCTAACCGCCACATTTCCATCATCCAACATCTCTGAAACGTCATGCGGGTGGATTGCCTGGCTCATCTGAACACCCTCCTCATGGGCGAGGTCGTTTATATTCAGAGGGGACATCTCGCCGATGTTGAAGCAATAGACTCCGGATCGAACTTCTGTATTTCTGGGACCGTATGAAATCAGATCCGGCACATTGTGCTCCTCTTCCTTTTTTAGCGTGTATTCGATTAAGTCCTTCTCATGTTCTCTTACCTGATCCATTCCCAGGGCTCTGAGATAATCCACCGCAGAAGAAAGCCCCACAGCTCCTTCTATATTTGGTGTTCCCGCCTCATATTTTTGTGGTACGTCTGCGTATGTTGAATGATCCTGATAAACAGCGCTTATCATTTCACCACCACCCATAAAAGGGGGCATCCTATCAAGAAGATCATATTTTCCATAAAGCACACCTATACCAGTTGGGCCAAGCATCTTGTGCCCTGAGAACGCAAGGAAGTCCGCATCGATGTCCGTTGCATCGACCGGCATATGCGGTACGCTCTGAGCAGCATCAACTACAAAGGTAGATCCATTTTCATGAGCGATCTTTCCTATCTCCTTAACATCGCTTATTGTCCCAAGGACGTTCGAGCTCTGTGCTATGCTTACGATTCTTGTTTTTTTTGTTAGCTTTCGCTGCAAATCATCCATATCGAGTGTCATATCTGGATTCAGCATAACATATCGTAGTTTGACGCCTTTCTCTGAGAGGAACTGCCATGGAACAATATTAGAATGGTGCTCCAGTATGGTGATAAGTATTTCATCGTCTTTTTTCAATTCCCTTCCAAGAGTGTATGACAGAAGATTAATTGCCTCCGTGGTATTCCTTACAAACACAATTTGCCTTGAATCTTTTGAATTAATGAAATCTGAGACCTTCTCCCTGGACTTCTCGTACAGATTTGTAGCCTCTTCGCTTAACCTGTAAATCCCCCTGTGTACATTGCTGTTGTGAAGTTCGTAAAATTCTTCCATGGCCCTTATGACGGAATACGGTTTCTGGCTTGTTGCAGCATTGTCTAAATAAGAATAATCTGGACCAAGTCTTTCAAAAATAGGGAAATCTTTCTTAATCTGGAGCGGAGATAACATTTGATCCCAGATCTTCTGCAAGCTTGTAAACTCTTTCCATGAATCTCTTGTCCTCGGCGCTATCAAGAATGGACGAAACGAAGCCGGTAGTTATTATCCCTTTTGCAATGTTTTTCGGTATTCCACGGGAACTGAGATAGAATATCTGTTCATCATCAACGTTGCTGATAGAAGATCCATGTTTTGATCTTGTGTTGCTGTTCTTGATCATAAGGGCCGGTTTGCTATTTGCATATCCGTCCTTTGAAAGTAAAAGAATCCTGGAATCATAGAAACCTGTCGATTTCATTGAATTTTCCTCGAGATCTATGCTTCCTTTATGGATTGTAGAGCTATTTCCAGTTACAACTCCACGGACATGGATGTCTGAAACAGTTGATTCAGCCTCCTGGAAACTGCTATCAGTGATGCTCATCTTCTGCGATCCACTGCTGAAACTCACACCGGCAACCTTGAATGTGGACATATCTCCAAACTGCTGCGATTTATCTGTGAATATTGTTTTATAAGCCCCCCTGTTTGCATGGTAAAAAGCAAATTCAGAATATTTGTCCATGAATTCTTTCACGTAAGTGATATCTGTGACCTCAGGGAATTTTTCCTGGAAGTAATGATAGTGTACTTTTGTCCCCTCACCGAGGAAAAAGTATATCGTTTTTCCCTGGATTCCATCACCCTGTCCAACAGAGGTGAAGTTATCCGAATAAGTCACGTTTGCATTTTTTCCGGATATTATTACATACTTTTGAGCTATTGAAACATCGGACTTTATTATGTTTTCAACATTGATCACTATGTCTGTATTATCGGGAATGTAAACAAACAGGCCATTGCGCCAGGCCGAGTTGATAAGGAATTCATCCCGATCATCGCCCAATCTTGGATAAACATACTTTTCCATAAGGTTCTTGTTAGAGGAAATCGCCGATTTTAAATCAGAAACAATGATTCCCCTATCCTGCAGTGATGAGGAAAACGAAACGTTTTCGTTGTTTACTAGAATGTCATGATTTCCGAGTGGAACACTGTCCTTATCATTTTCCGGGAATGAACCCAAGATCATTTTTTTAAGTTCGTCCTCAGAAATCTCAACGTAATCTTTTACAGTGGGGCTCTCTTTATATGTCCGGATAGGAGCCTTAAGGAACTGGAGAAACGCATCTCTCCTGTAACTATAAGCCTCATCGTTGAGAAGTGATTTTAAAGTTTCCTGGTAGGTCTCCATGTATGATCATCCGACTGCGCCTAATTTTGTCATCTCTAGTTTTATGAGTCTGTTCATCTCAAGTGCAAATTCCATGGGTATTTCCCTCATGACATCGTCAAGGAATCCAAGAACTATCATAGAGCTGGCTTCCTCTTCGCTCAACCCTCTCGATCTCAAGTATGTTAATTCATCTGTTCCAATTTTTCCGACTGTAGCTTCGTGGCCGAACGATGCGGTAGGTTCGTATATTTCGTCATGCGGATACGTGAAACTCTGTGAATTGTCATTTATGAGAAGAGCATCACACTGCACATGGCTTTTAGAATAGACTGCTCCCTTGTTCATTCTTAAGAGACCGCGGTATATGGCCTTCCCGTCGTCTATGCTTATGCTCTTTGCCACTATCTTTGAGCTCGTATAAGGTGCAAGGTGTAAGGCTTTTGCGCCGGTATCCTTGATAGTACCCGGGCCTGCGAGAGAAATGTTAAGATTATGCGCCGATGCATGAGGCCCTCTGAGATACGAAGACGGGTACAGCATGGTGACCTTCGATCCAAGAGAGCCGCCTACCCATTCCATCTGCCCATTTTCATCTACCCAAGCCCTCTTTGTAGGCATGTTATACACACTCTTTGACCAGTTCTGGACACTTGTGTACTTTGCCTTTGCATTCTTTTTAACATAGATTTCGACAATTGCACTGTGCAGGGAATTCGAATCGTAACGCGGAGCCGTGCATCCTTCTATATAGTGTACTTTCGATCCTTCATCTGCCACAACGATGGTGTGCTCAAACTGTCCGGTGGCTTCACCGTTCATCCTAAAGTAAGTTTGAAGCGGCATGTCTATCTGTACGTTTGGAGGAACATATAGGAATGATCCGCCACTCCATACTGCACCATTCAGAGCGGCAAATTTGTTATCTGAAGGTGGAACGGCTTTGCACATATATTCTTTCACGAGATCTGGGTATTTTTGAACAGCAGAATCGAGATCCATGAACAGTACGCCCTTATCTTCCCAGACCTTCCTAAGGTTATGATAAACCCCTTCACTGTCATATTGTGCAACCGAACCTGCAAGATATTTCTGTTCCATCTCAGGTATGCCTAACTTCTCAAACGTGTTCTTTATCTGATCCGGGACCTCGTCCCAGTCATTGGTAGTTTCTTCTCCCGGTCTCGTATAGTACTTGATATTGTCCCATTCGATCCCTGAGAGATCAGGACCCCACGTCGGCACAGGTTTTGAGAGGAATATTTCAAGAGAACGGAGTCTGAGTCTCCTCATCCATTCCGGTTCCTTTTTTATTTCGGAAATTTCTTCTACAACATTCTTGTTGAGTCCCCTTCCAGTAGAATAAACAGGGCTTTCCGGATCATGAAACTCCCAGTCTTCCTGTTTTGCCCTTGAGGTCTTCAAATCCTCTATCAATTTTTCCATTTCAGCGTCTTTTTCATATTCTGCTTCCATTTTTTTATCACCTATGCCTTTATCCAGTCATAACCCTCGGTTTCTATCTGGATTGATAGTTTTTGGTCTCCGTTCATCACGATCTTTCCATTCTTCAGCACATGAACAAATCTTGGCTCAATGCTTTTCAAGATTCTCTGGTAGTGCGTTATGATCAAAAATCCAACCTCTTCATTGTATGATTCTTTTATTTCATCCGCAACCATCTTGAGTGCGTCAACGTCAAGTCCGGAATCGATCTCATCGAGTATTACTATCCTGGGCCTGAGTATGGACATTTGCAAAATTTCGAACCGTTTCCTTTCTCCACCGGAGAATCCATCATTTACAGAGCGGGAAAGAAAAGTTTCGTCAAGGCCGACCTTGTCAAGATGTTTCTTAATTCGATCCATAAAATCCTTGATGCTTACCTGATCTTCTGGATGAACCTGCTTATAAGCTGATCTCAAAAATGTTGAAAGTTTTACTCCAGGTACTGCAACAGGGTTCTGAAACGCCAAGAACAGTCCTAATCGCGCTCTCTCCTCCGGTGTTTTATCTGTGATGTTTATGCCATCAAGTTTTATAGTTCCACTTTCAACTTTATAATTAGGATGTCCAGCCAAAACATAACCAAGTGTGCTTTTACCAGCACCGTTTGGTCCCATTAAGGCGTGTATTTCTCCTCCTCTAACCGTTAGATTCACTCCATTCAGTATCTGCTTCCCCTCCACAGATACAACAAGATCATTTATTGTAAGTTCTGGTATGTTTGACATATGAGTTCGTTATCCAATTATTGTATTTAAACAATTTCTTATGTCTAAATATACTAAATTATAAGTATTATGATTCAATACATATTCTATATGGATCAGAAAAATGAAAATTTCAGTGATGATCTGGTGCCTCTTCTTGGCATCACAAAGGCAGGTATAATAAGAGAATTGAGTTATTCTGAATTGAGTGTAGAAGAACTTTCGCATTTATTCAATATGAACAAGAACGCGATAAACGAGCATCT
The DNA here is from genome assembly GCA_021826925.1 of Thermoplasmata archaeon. Taxonomy (GTDB): domain Archaea; phylum Thermoplasmatota; class Thermoplasmata; order Thermoplasmatales; family Thermoplasmataceae; genus JAKAYB01. The sequence continues at coordinate 18,067 of JAKAYB010000004.1, forward strand.
AGCTACTTTGGAACTCAAGGGTTATTTGAACGCATATTTCAAGGGAAATGGCCCAGGGCGTCCAAAAAAATACTATAAATTATCAGAGAAGGGTTTTAATCTTCTTCCGAAGCGATATATGTTCCTCGCGTCCTTACTCGTAAAAGAGCTCGAAGCAGAATTTGGGCAGGACAGAGTCAATATAATCCTTGGAAATATAGCGGACAAAATCGTTTCAGAATCAGGATGGGATCAAATGCCAAAGGATCTCACAAGGGAAAAGAAAATTGATAGGCTGCACGATTTCGTTTCAGCACTGAACAGAATGGGCTACTATGCTAAATTGGAGATAGACGGGGATGTTGTTAGGATAATAAGACACAACTGCATATTTTATGAACTGGCAAAGAATAATAAAAGCCTTATCTGTGGTGGCCTTGGGAACCAGATAATAAAAGAATCCATAGGAAAGGACTTTAAAATCAAAGAAAAGTTCTCGGAAGGAAGCAACAAATGTGTTGTTGAAGTTAATATTTAGCCATTGAAACCGGAAATCTCTGGCAAGTGCCGATAGAGGTCATGGATTTTGGGTCAATGTTTTTTTCATATCGTTTTCCTTTCTGATCCTCTCAAGGTTGACTATCATATCTTTAACTGTATCGTTGAGTGAAAACCTTGGAGAATAACCCCAGTCCTTAACCGCGTCAAAATAATCAAGAGAGTGAGGCCAAGATTCAGCGATATTCTGCCTGTAATCTGGTTCGTACTCAACTGAAAAATCCGGATAGTATTCCTTGATCAGAGAATATAGTTCGGATGGAGTAAATGTGAATGCAGAAACGTTGTATTCCATCCTATATCTAAGTGATCTTTCCTCAGCTTCAAAAATCTTTACGAGGGCATCTATCGCATCGGGGAAATACATCATCGGCAAGGGTGTGTCGGGTTTGAGGTAGCATTTATAATTCTCGTGGTTAACAGCGTGAATGAACATGTCCACTGCATAATCTGTTGTACCGGCCATAGGAGGAGTTTCGTAACTAATTATCCCTGGAAAACGCATACCCCTTACGCTGATCCCGTACGTAGATGTATAATATTGAGCCAAAAGCTCCGACAAAACCTTTGTTATGCCATACATAGTAGTGGGGTGTGTAGAATCCATTGGTTTTACCCTTTCTTTTGCTATATCATTCCCAAAAACGGCTATTGAACTTGGTATAATGATCCTGTTTACTGAATATTTAGCGGCAGCTTCCATCACGTTAAGAGTGCCGTTGCCGTTTACAAAAAAAGCTTCGTATGGATGCTTCTCCGCGGATGCTGAAAGAATAGCACCTAGATGGAATATATCTGTCACAGATTTTTCTTTTATCACTGTTTCTATGTCTTCCTTTTTTGTAACGTCCAGCCTGATCTTTTCTACGTCGTAATCTCGATCAGAAAAAGTGATATCTGAAGCTATCACACTGGATTTTCCGTACTTTCTAACCAATGCAGGAATCAGATCAGAACCTATTTGCCCTGACGATCCAGTAATAAGTATCGTAACCATACAAGTCCAATGATTATGCTATACGTTTAGATTAATCTTCCACTCCTGTAATTTTCCCATTAACTATATTGAATGTAAAATTCTTCTCTAGAGTTTGGGAATTCTCCTGAGCTACGTTGATCATATCAGTCTTCTGGCGACGAAGGATGGGCACCAGGTCATTGAGGGTACTTTCCGCATTGCTTATATTGGCTGAAATTTCATCCAAAAGTATCAAACGAGGATGAGAGAGGACAGATGTTGCGAGTGATACTTTTAGTTTTTGCCCTGTGCTCAGGTTCTTCAGTTTTCCTTTATAATCTATGCCCATTATTCTTTTTATTTCATCAATCTCTTCTACTTCTGTCACTCTCAAGAAAGAAAGATGCTCTTCAACGGTCAGGTTAGGGAAAAATGAGAGGCGATCCAGATAGACAACTTTTCTTTGTTCAATTGGAATGGCAGTCAGCTCGATCCCATTGTGAACTATTGTTCCAGAATCAACTCTGATTACTCCGGCCAAGCATTTTAATAGTGTTGTTTTTCCGGATCCGTTTACACCGAAAATATGAATCATTCCCTCAGCATTAAATGACGCTTTCAGTTCGAATTCTCCGAGGCGTTTACGAATATCAACTTCTAACGCTTTAAACACCTGACCTATTGTTGCCTATGCCTTTGATAAACCTGGATATGAGAAGAACGATTATTGAAATCAATATCATTACTGCAGACGCAGTCACTGCAGGACCAAGGCCATAATACCCAAAGAACTGGTAGATCAGGACAGAGGCTGGCATGACTCCTGCAAAAGGAAACTGGAGAATAACATATGCAATTATGGCAATGGAGCCAAATTCGCTGATCGCTCTGCTCATGGAGGTTAACGTGGCAGAAAGCAATAAACGTGCACTATTGGGAACTACAACCCTATATAGGGTCTTGATTCTTGACAAGCCAAGTCCCATCGCAAGAATTTCTGGTTCAGATGGGTTCTGGGAAAAAACCGATTGCGCAGCTCGTATATACACAGGTGCAGAGACAAATGCAAGCGCTGTTACAAGTCCCGGTATAGAGTCAAATAGACCAAGACCTATTGATATAAGGAACCTGCCAAACGGAGTCAACGGGCTTACGATCAGAAGGAAAGCTATTCCAACTATGGGATGAGGTATCGACGCAGAAATATCCGAGATCGTTTCCATCGCTGAACTGGACAAGCGCGAAATGTGATACGCAAGCGGAGTGAAGAGCAGAAACACGATAAATGCAGCTATCGAAGAGGAAAAAATAGTGAGTGCGATGGATTTGAAAACTATCGAGCTGAACCCTATAGAGCTGTGGTAAACTGCAAATCCATATACGAGGATAAAAGCAATTGGGATAATTATGAGTATCGTTACCACGATTGAAAAGATTGTCAGACCATCAGGTTTTTTTGTGCTTGTCATACGTCCTCTCTCGTTAGTCTATTCTCCCTGAATAGACTAATTCGTGACTCGAGATAAGGCTCAATATCTCCACTGGTGGCGTTGTGTCGTTGAAAAGCTCTGGATGCTGAAGTGGTTTAAGTTCGAATGTGCTTAATTCGCTTCTATGGTTAAGTGTGTAGTTCACAAATTCCATAGAGTCTGTTGCCAGAGTATTGTTCGCTAGTGCCGTAATGTATAAAAGCACAGGCGAACCTTTTTGAAGTCCCGCTACGGTTGTATAATTAAATTCAGAATAGAATGATGATAGATCCGTGTCTCCAAAATTCATCTTAGCTGGAAGCTCTATCATTTTAAGACCCGAGTGGACTGCAGCAGATTTATAGATGAAGAGAAAGCTAATTTCCCCGGTTTCGAGGGCAGGTACAAGCTGTGCGGCACTTGATCTGGTTACGTTGGCGTGATGTTGTCTAACTGCATTCACGAAATAACTCTCATTATGCCCATATAATTCTCCCGCAATCTCTAAACTTATCCAAGCTCTAAGACCTGCGGGATCTGTGCTTGGGTCCGATATACCGAGGCTGTTCGATTTATTAGTTATGGAGAAAAGTGCACTAACAAACTCTGAAGTATTATTATCAATCTCAGCCTGTCTTAGCATCATGGCAATTTTGTAATCTGTAGTATTGTTGTAATAGGCAAGTACCAGTTGATCCGACGCAAAGGCAATTGCCCATCCACTATAACGGTCCTTGAGGTAGTGCGAGCTATACGGAGAAAGGGCAACAGAAATGAAAACATTTGCAGGATCTCCTGAACCTATCTTTTGTGCATCTGTGTAGGAACCGCCTCCAATTGCCGGCGATACCGGGTTGCCTGTTGAATTTTGGTAGCCATTCAAGAGATAGTTAGCCTCACCTACATATGCATCTGCAACGTACGTGATCAGAGGGCTTTTGCTCTTGCTGAAATAGTAGTGAACGCCGATACCTGTTCCCACTGCCAGCAAGCCTACAATTACTATTATAACGATGATCTTCTGACTTTTCACATTTCGATAAAATGAATCATGTAAATAATATTTGTTTAAACAGTGCAAAAGTAAACATTAATGTTTTAATTACGCGTACTATCTGAAAATAGGTGAATAACTGTGCGCGATCATTTCCTCACCAAACGCCAGATCGAAGTACTTCTTCTTGAAAAAGATGGTTTATCCCATTTAGAAATTGCGAAGAGGCTGGGTCGGACAGTCCAGGATATCTATGTCATCGACAAGCGTATACGGGAAAATGTGAAAAAGGCACAAAACACACTATACCTGTATGAGGATACGGGTGGTTCGATTATGCTTCCATTTAAGGGACAAAGCGAATTAATTGATATCCTGAGAGAAATTATAAATGAATCAGATAGAAACGGAATAAAATTAAAGGAAAATATTATCGGGTTACTCACAATCTTGAGGCAGGCACTAAAATCAGACATTTCCAAAGGCCGAATAAAGAAGAATATTACCATCATGATTCGTCATGATGGCACAATCAAAATACTCTGACTCAAGGTACTTTTCTCATCCGGCGAATCAATTCTTCAGCAAATTCAGAACACTTAAGGGGTTTTACATTAGAATATCTGGCAATATCCTGCGTTACCTTATGGTCAAGGTATGCTGAGTTTACTGCATTCCTTATGATCTCGGCTGGTTCTTTCCATTCTATGTATTCAAGTGCCATAGTGGCAGAAAGTATGATCGATGTTGGATTGGCAACATCCATTCCAGTATATTTTGGCGCCGAACCATGTATTGCTTCAAAGATTGCGTAAACGTCCCCCACATTTCCGCTTGGCGCAGTTCCGATACCGCCTACCTGAGCCGCAAGTGCGTCCGAAAGATAATCACCATTTATGTTCGTAGTAGCTATAACATCATATTCGTCGGTTCTTGTTAGAACTTGTTGAAACATGTTGTCAGCTATTCTATCTTTTATAACGATTTTTCCTTGATATGCATCAGGATTTTCCAAGTATTCTTTTTCTGTTACGGTCTCATTCTTAAATTCAGTTGCAGCTAACTCGTATCCCCATTCTCTAAAAGCACCTTCTGTGTACTTCATTATATTTCCCTTATGCATCAGCGTTACACTTTTCCTGTGGTTCTGTATTGCGTACTGTATAGCTTTTCTTACGAGCCTCTGCGACTTGAACTTGCTTATAGGTTTTATGCCAATACCAGAATCATTTGGAATATTCACTGATAATTCTTTTGAAAGAAACATTCGAAGTTTCTCAGCCTCACTGGAATCATATTTCCACTCATACCCGGCATAAAGATCCTCAGTATTTTCCCTGAAAACAACCATATCCATTTTCTCCGGGTATTTCACAGGCGACGGAGATCCAGGTATGAACTTCACAGGCCTGATGTTTGCATAAAGGTCAAAATATTGCCTGAGAGTAACATTAAGGCTTCTCATTCCATGACCTACCGGTGTTGTAAGTGGGCCTTTCACTGAGACAACACATTTCTTTAGTTTATCCAATGAATCTTGAGGAAGTGACTTTCCTGTTTCCTTAAAGGATTCTTCTCCTGCTGGAACCTTTTCCCATACTATGTTTTTTTCACCACTATAGGCAACTTCTACTGCCGCATTTACGGTAAGAATCATAGCTTTTGAAATATCTCCACCAATACCATCGCCTTCTATATACCCGATAGTTGGATCTTTCGGCACTTCTAATTTTTTATCGCCTGAAATTTTTATGTACGTCATAATATCTATTCAGTATCTTCTCAAAACTCATATAACTTACTAGGTAATTTATTTCTTTTAGAGGACTCAATGGAATTAACATATAAATCCGAGTCATTGAAAAAGTTGATATCTAAAGACCTTTAGTTTCCACGAAAATTGAAAGATCTATCCACACATCATTGATCAGCGCAAGTTTATATATTCACCTCTGATTTTTGAACATTTTGATGATTGAATGATGGATCTAAATGGCTTTCTTTAGTACAGTTAACAACGTTAAACTTTCGAAAGGAAGAATGAAAATTATGCTGCTAAACTTCAGTTTGATTAGTATTATTATATTCTACGGTGAAAGTGTATTTAACCAAAACTGAGAATGGCGGAAAACTAAATGAAATGAACTTACTTCGTTGAAAGTATGTTGTTAATATATTTATTCGATATAGTATAGCAATGGAAATTCTTAAATATAGTAATTTCAATATGCGTTTCATGGTAGAAACGAGTCAAAAGACAATGGACAATGAAGTAAAACCGAAACGCCCGTGGGGATGGGTAGTTTTGGTTGTGGTCGTTGCAGTGGTTGGTTTTACAGGGGGATATCTTGCGCATGCCCCCTCGGCAAAAACATCCAGCACGGTCAATCTGGAGTTCTATGAAAGTGTAGCAGCTAGCGAGGCTAAGTACATTAACAATACGTTGATTCCCCAGTTTGAAGCTGAGTATCCAGGAATACATGTAAATTTTGTTAACGTAGGAACCGGCGATGTGTCGAAAGATATATTGGCTCTTGAAAAGTCTGGGAAAGTAGGGAGTATAGTTGCTGGACAAGATAATCTGGAAATAGGGCAGTTGATATACAGTTCATCTGGGAACGTACTTATGAATCTTTCTACAATGGCACCTGCGCTTATGCCACCGAATTTGGTTCCGGCAGCACAGAACCTTGTACTTTATGAGAAACATGTTTTTGGTGGGGTTTATTTCTTCCCATTTAGAGGAAATGTTCCGCTGGTATTTTACAATAAGACCATTCTGGCAAAAGCTGGCATATCTGCGCCTCCCGCGAATGACACTCAATTTTTAAAAGATGCGGAGACATTACATAATAAAAGTCTTCCAGGAATAATGATACAAGGTGGTTCGACCTACGGTGTAAGAACAGGTTCAAGTACTGCAACTGAACTTTACCAATTAATGGTTCAGTACGGTGGGAATCCACTATACATAAACGATTCGGGAGATTTACACGCAATGCAGTTTCTGAAGAACCTAAGTTCCTACTTCGTCCCCGCGTATAAGACCGGTTACTGGGGGTCATACCATGGCTTGGCGGTCGGTAATTATTCAATTCTTGACTATCAGTGGCCTTACATATATAATATTCTTACTAGCACCCCATACGACATGACGAACTCGACACTGGGATTCTATCCTGGGCCAGCAGGTCCGGTTAATGGCAACCATTTGCTTGGTGGAGATGTTCTGTTTATTCCAAAGGGGGCAACAAACATACCGAGTGATGAGGCTTTCATTAGCTTCTTGCTAGGCGAGCAGGCTCAAAAAGAGACTCTTTTGAACCTTTCTTGGGTAGCAATAAATGCTGGAGCATACCAAAACTTGCCAGCTAAATATAGCGCCATAGACTCTGCATTGGGAGCTGCCATTGATCAAGGGGTATTTCTCAGGAATCCTACGCCGTGGATAACTGAATGGCAAACCATATTGGACCAGTACGTCTTTAACCCGCTGATTGTTAACGGTGGATCGTACAGTTCGATAGCATCTGATCTTGCTAACGCGCACACTCAAATGTATAAATATATCTTAGCCAACTACGGATCGGCCAATGCAACGTTATATCAGAACCCAAATAGTTACGGACCTATATCCGTATAATTTTTTTTTTGGTGATTTTTGTTGAAATGGAGAGATCAATGGTCTGCGTACTTGCTGATCGCACCAGCCGTAGTATATGTTTTATATTTGGCTTTTTATCCAGCCATAGAATCTGTCCGCGGAGGATTCGAGACTCCAATTCATCCGTTTTCCCTGTACAATTATCACTTTGTTTTGAGTACGTTCGGGACAAGACCCATACTCAATACTTTCATTGTTACAGGGGCTGCTCTTCTCCTGCAGTTTACGGTTGCATTTATTGTGGCCAGCTTATTGTCAAAGCCATTCAAGGGCAGAAGTGCTTTTACCGCAATATTCCTTATTCCCTTTGGAGTAGCAACCATTGTGGCAGCGGTCATATTCCATGATATGTTTTCTGCATATGGAGGTTACGTCAATTCCTTCATAAATCTTTTCGGCTTTCATGCCATTGATTGGGAAGCAACTTTTCCTAAGGCCCTCTTAGTCTTAATTCTAGCAGACTCCTGGAAAAACACACCAATAGTGATGCTTATTCTTCTCGCGGGCATGTCCACTATACCTTCTGATCTGTACAGCCAAGCTATGGTCGATGGCGCTGGCCCATTTCAGAGGTTTTTTAGGATTACCTTACCTAACATGGCCGGATTTATTGCAATAGCCTTGATGATCAGGGGCATAAGTGAATTCAATATTTTTGCAATGGCATTGCTGATATTCCCATACCAGCTGTTGACGACAATGACTTACTCTCTTTTTGATATCGTTAATCCAGACCCGTCTTATGCAGCAGCTACGATTCTGTTAGGTTTCGTTTTAATTTTTGCGGTGCTCATAATGATATATAGATCAAAATACAGCAGGGTATCATAAAATGGTTAGCGAATACAGAAGTCCAAAATCCAAGTATTATACGTATATAGGGATAGCCATATTTTCATTTTTAGTCCTCTTGCCGATATATATACTTGCGATCATAGCATTGGGCGATCCGAGTCAGACGGTAGCAGCATATTATCCCGCATTAATTCCATCAAAGTTTACACTGGCCAACTTCATTAAGGCATTCAGTGGATACGGAAGTGTTTTGATTGCGGCATTTTACAAAAGTTTGGAGACAGCCTTTATTGTAGCTTCCCTTGCCATTCTTCTCGGATATCACGCTGCCTACGGTTTAAGCAAACTTTCATTCAAAGTCAGCAGTATACTGATCGCTTTACTATTTTTTTCGACCATGATACCTTCACTAACAATTGCAATTCCAATCAGTGTATCGTTTCTTAAGTTAGGTCTTTATGATTCTGCCTTTGGACTCGCGCTTGCACAAGAGCTTATTGTCCTGCCTCTAACTGTCTTTTTAATGATGGGAGCACTACAATCAGTACCTAAACAACTTGAATCACAGGCAAGAGTCGATGGAGCCGGTTTTTTTCAAACACTTTATCAAGTGATTTTTCCTCTTGCAATCCCAGGAGTTATTTCTGCTTTCTTGCTCTCATGGATGATGTCATGGGACGAGTTTACATTTGCAGTAATATTATCCCCTGTCCATCCAACACTTCCAATTCTAATATACTTTGATAGTACAGCGCGGGGCGACATCTTAACTGCAACTTCATTCTCACTTCTAGTGACATTGCCTGTTATTGTTCTAACAATTGTGCTTTCAAAGTTCATTAAAGGCAGCTATCTGACAGCAGGTATCACGGGGTGAAAAGGAAGTGAAAAATCTTTTATTCAATGTTTCAGAATCATTCCAGTTTACCGCGGGCGATGGTATAAGAGTTTTAGTGAATTCACCGATAAAAAATATTAGATTATCTAGACAAATTTATGTTTTTGGTCATGAATTATCATCTTTAAGTTTAAAAAGTGAAACCGTATATAAATACAGAAGATGTATTATAATTAGCCGGATTCTACTGGAACTTAGCAAGTCCCGAGCTCTTTCCAAAATAACCGATATATTTCATAAAAAATTTAATTCAAACATGCTGGTCAATATCTTTTCTTTCCCTATATTTGTTATTTCAGATTCAGGGACCAACGACAAACTTAATTACGGAACCGTACTACGTACGAAGAGGAGAAGAAATATTGGGCTACTTTCTGATTATGATCTTTTTTCAGATATACTGGTAAATGACGAAGAAAGACATATCAGAACTTATGCGAAAGTGGCAAAATTCTATGATACAGCAATAAATTTTGTGCATAGAAATAATGCTGCAAAAGTCAAACAGTGGGTGAAAACATGGGCAATAAGCTTGAATTAAGGAACATATCTAAAAGTTATGGGCGAACAAAAGTAATAGATAACATGTCTCTCGAGGTGGAAGAGGGTGAATTTTTTGTAGTGCTTGGCCCATCTGGGACTGGGAAATCGACCCTATTAAAAATCATTGTTGGTATAGAGCAACCTGATAGTGGGAAAGTGTTTATTGATGGCCGAGACGTAACTAGACTACCTCCAAATAAAAGGAATCTTGCGATGGTTTTTCAAAACTATGCACTCTATCCGAATATGAATGTGTACAACAATATTGCCTTTCCATTGAAGATGCATAGGATACGGTACATCGATCGCAAGGTTAAGGAAGTGGCAGCCAAGCTGAACATTACGGAAATTCTGCAAAAAAAGATTTATCAGATAAGTGGGGGTCAACAGCAGAGAGTCGCACTTGCCAGAGCAATTGTGAGAAACCCATCAATGTTCTTACTTGATGAACCATTGAGTAATCTTGATGCGAGGGTAAGGTACACCGCAAGGAGCGAATTGAAGAAACTTCAACAAGAACTAAATCAAACATTTGTTTTTGTGACGCATGACCAGAAAGAAGCAGAGGCTCTTGGTGACAGGGTAGGTGTGCTGCACAACGGAGTCTTTGAACAAGTTTCAGACTATAAAGATCTATATGAAAAACCAAAAACCGCATGGATCGGGGATTTCGTTGGAGATTTTCCTATTAATATTATAGATAATAAGGGATTTAGACCGGAGTGGGCTAAGATTGGTTCGGGAAAATTTTCAATGACCGTTAGCTTATCGGAAAGTGTAAGTGATGTGTATTTCATTCATGGCCTAATGGACGACGGTACAGGCATAATATTGAAGAGTCCCAAACCTTTCGGATCGGGTGAAGTTGTTCATTTTTCAGTAGAAAAATTTATAGAATTTAAGGAAGCAGAGAATCCACCTCAGGCTTTTAGCTCCGTGTGAAAATCAGTAAGGTAAGCAATGGGAAAGTAAGAATATCAAATATACTTGGTAAGGGACCAATCCCAACGTGGATAAGGAATTGATCTACGTTGCGAAAAGGCTCTCTGGTGTTACGATGGTGGAGAATTAAAACTTGTGTTCAGTATGAAGCTCATTTTAGTATCTTATCTCTATGCATAATTTAACGGCGTTCTCTCTCAATCACAGGAAATTGAATATGTGGATTTTATCTGATACTTGAATATGACGTTTCCATGCGTTTCGTAAGGGATCGTGATTCCGAACTCCCTGATTAGATGTAAATATCTCCTTTCTCAAAACTACTGTGCAATCCTGACGGAGTTGCCATCATTTTTTCCCCTTAGCAGTCCTACTGGTGGACTTCCCTATATTCATGGCGTGTCGATACAATAGGATATGGAAGACCAAGATGCTTCACGTTATTGTCGTGACAAGTAATATAAGGATCAAAGCGATGATTGACTTGTGTTATCAAGGTTTTCAATGCTTGGAACACTATACGAATTTTATTTTGAGGTCAAGTCAGAATATTTGTTATTGTACGAGGTGTATTAAGAATGATAGCGGCAGTTTTGGGTCTACAATTTGGTGATGAAGGGAAGGGAAAGATAACAGATTTCTTAAGCGATAGATTTGAGGTTGCTGTAAGGTTCAATGGCGGTGGAAACGCAGGGCATACCGTAGTAACTGACGGGCGAACGTTCAAATTTCATCTTGTTCCGTCTGGCTCTTTAAGATGTGAGACTGTTGTTCTTGGTAACGGAATGGTCATTGATCCTTTCGCGCTTAAAGACGAGATACAGAAACTTAGGGAATCAGGTGGAAACGCCGAAATAAAGATCAGTAAAATGGCGCATGTGGTCACCCCTATGCACAAAGAACTTGATAAGAAGGAAGAAGAAATCCGATCAAAACTGAGCATAGGAACAACAGCTCAAGGAATTGGACCAACATACGAGGACAAATATGCCCGGACAGGAATAAGGATGGTAGATCTTCTGAGTAAAACTATACTTGATGAGAAGGTCGAGACGATTTACAGAATGAAAGAAAGTCTCCTGAAGGACACGAAATTCTCACAACAGACGGAAAGGCAGGCTCTTTCATCGGCTCTTCTAGAGGTTGGCAAGTACGTAAAACAATTCCTTGACTACACTGAGAACATAATTTACGAAAAATACTCTAATGGAAAGAACATACTTTTTGAGGGTGCACAAGGAACTATGCTTGACATAGATTTTGGTATGTACCCTTTTGTCACTTCATCCAATGCACTTTCCGGAGCGCTGTCAACAGGTGCAGGCTTCTCTTTTAGAAAGGTTGATTTTGTCCTTGGAGTTGTAAAAGCCTACACATCAAAGGTTGGTGCTGGCCCTTTTCCGAGTGAAATTGAAGGAAAAGAGGCTGACCGCCTCCGCGATTTAGGGCATGAATACGGTACCACAACCGGAAGACCTCGTAGGGTGGGTTGGCTTGATCTTCCTTTACTAAAATACGCAACAAGAATGAATGATGTTGACGCTTTGGCAATAACAAAAATAGACACTCTGGGTAAGATGGACAAGATAAAAGTCTGCACCGGGTACAGGAAAAATGGCAAAAGCATAGATTATATCCCTAGGAACCTTGAGGAGGTTGACGGTATTGATCTCGAGCTACGGGAATTTGAACCATGGGGCGAACCGGATTATGACAAAGTAGTCAAAAACGGATTTAACGGTTTGCCAGAAAAAATGAAGGAATATATCGAATTTATAGTTGATTACCTGAAGATTCCCGTTGATATAGTCTCTTTGGGGGAAACACGCAATATGACAATTGTTAGGGAGAGTTCGGAACTCAAGTCGAACGGTAAATAAAGCCATTTTCACCCAATCAAATTTTTAGTAAACTGCAGTACATCCTGAGGAAAAAACTATCTTTAAGGACGAAATAAACTAACGATTCTTATGCAAAAAGAGAGCGATTTATCTATAGAAAAACATGATGCTATTAGAGCACCACGAGGCAAGGCCCTAAATACCAAGGGATGGGGGCAGGAGGCTGCATTAAGGCTTTTAATGAATAATCTTGATCCAGAAGTTGCCAAAGACCCTGAGAACTTGATTGTTTATGGAGGAAAGGGAAAAGCTGCAAGAAATTGGGAAGCTTTTCATGAGATCATCTCAATGCTAAGAGAACTTTACGGTGATGAAACATTGTTAATACAATCTGGGAAGCCTGTTGGTGCGTTCAAAACTTCAGCCCAAGCACCACGAGTTCTGATAGTCAATGCACAGATTGTTCCCCACTGGGCTACAGACGATGTATTTTGGGATCTCGAAAGGAGAGGACTAACGATGTTCGGCCAAATGACTGCCGGGAGCTGGATATACATTGGTACCCAGGGGGTCCTCCAGGGCACTTACGAAACTCTGCATGCGTTGGCTAAAAAGGAGTTTGGTGCTAAGGATTTAAAGGGAAAGTGGGTTCTATCTTCTGGTCTTGGAGAAATGGGAGGCGCACAACCTCTTGCTATAACCATGAATAACGGAGTAGGAATAATAGTAGAAATAGATAAAACAAAGATCGATCGAAGGCTCAAAGGAAAATATCTCGATACGTGGGCAGACAATCTAGATCAGGCGCTAAAACTCAAGGATGAAGCTCTTCAAGCAGGTAAACCTATTTCAATTGGTCTACTTGGTAATGCTGCTACTGTGTATACTGAGTTACTAAATCGAGGCATTGTTCCTGACGTAATCACGGACCAGACAGCAGCACATGATCTAAACTTGGGTTACATACCGGAGGGATACACGGTTGATTCAGCGTCAGAGTTTAGAAGCCGTGACAAAGCCGCTTATATTAAGGCTGTCTATGATTCTATAGTGAAGGAGGTCACCGCCATTCTTGGGCTAAAGAGCAAGGGTTCTATAGTCTTCGATTATGGAAATGATATAAGGACTAGAGCCAAGGAAGCAGGGCTGGATCGGGCGTTCGACATTCAGGGATATGTCCCTGCTTACATACGTGATATATTCTCCGTGGGTTCCGGTCCGTTCCGTTGGGTAGCTCTTTCCGGAGATCCAGAGGACATCTACAAGATTGACCAAGCTATAATCGATACATTCCCTGAAGAGGAGCATCTCGTAGAGTGGATTAAGCTCGCAAACGAACGTGTTAAGTTTCAGGGGCTTCCAGCAAGGATTTGTTATGCCGGCTATCCACTCAGGGAGAAGATAGGGTTGCTGATAAATGATCTTGTTAAGAAGAAGATAGTTAGTGCACCTGTTGCCCTTGGTCGAGATCATCATGACACAGGATCCGTCGCTTCTCCATATAGAGAAACCGAAGCCATGAAAGACGGGAGCGATGCAATTGCTGATTGGCCAATATTAAATGCCCTGTTGAATGCAGTATCCGGAGCCACATGGGTTTCAGTGCATCACGGTGGTGGTACAGGCATAGGTAATTCTATACATGCAGGTTTTGTAATCGTTGCTGACGGGACGGATGATGCCAAAGAAAGAATTTCGCGAGTTCTTAACGGTGATAGCGGAATAGGCGTTATAAGACATGCCGATGCTGGATACGAGAGTTCTAAATCTTTGATTAAGTCCGGAGTGCGTTTTAAAACGCCACTCTGATTTTCCATTTAATGGTAGTATCTCTGTCTCATTCCTTTTTATGTAAACTTTTTAAATTATGTACAACAGATGACAGACAAAGCTTATATTCTTGTCTGACATTATTTATTTCCTATCAATAGGAAGAGAAAATATGAAGATCATGCCAAAAGGTTCTCAGATAACGAATATTTTGATCATCGAATTGTCAACGATGATCGTTGCTATAGCGCTCGCTTTTAATGCAGAATATCTCAACGGGCTTGGCATGATCAAGGTTATTATGTTTATAATGACCAATATCATTGTGATATGGTTCTGGTGGCAATATGTAATGGATCGTCTGCGATTTCCCCCAAAGGATACATTCTTTCCTATACTGGATGTGATTGTGCTGGTCATGATATCGATGATCCCTTTCGTCATAGAACGCGAGACAATCACTTTTGCTCTTGGTTTCTTTATTGTTTTCCTGGTTGCGTGGACATTCCTGATGAGAATGATTAGAGAAGAATATAGGGCGCAGTATTTCGGTTCGGTATATTCGGATTTCAATTTTGAAGCCATCCAGAGATACTCTGTGGTTGGTCTTTTCATGGCCAGCTATTATACTGGGATGATTTCATCGGAACTTCCAATGCTTGTGCTCATGGTGTGTACAATTGCCATGATAACCTGGAATCTTTCACCTTTAATCGTAAAATCATACTCGAAAATCAGAGATCCTAGTAAACAGTTCATGGCTCTTTTTAGGTTCAATAGATGAATTTTATATATAAATAGAAAATTATTAATGCGGAGGGCCGGATTCGAACCGGCGAACCCCTACGGGAATGGACCCTAAATCCATCGCCTTTAACCTAGCTCGGCAACCTCCGCAATGGTATCCTGCATTAATGGGGAGTATATTAAAAGTATTAGAAATTCGTCAGAAAGACAGATCTCCTTCACGTTATTTTATAGCCTCTAGGCTAGTAGGTCAGCATTAGCAGTGAAAATTCCCAATCAAAATTCCATATCTTCTTCTGATAATCTTTTCGTCTCTGTGACAAAATTGATAGCCTCAGAATATATCCTTTAAATGCAAATATATGGTAAAAGGCAAGTTTGAAGTGGGAGAGAATGAGAAACACATAATAGCTGTTAACGCGAATCCTTTTCTTAAGTATATCAGAATAGAAGTCGATGGCAAAAGAGTCATCGATGTGCCAAACTTTGTACCGTCTAGAGAGTTTCATCTAAATGTTGGAGAATTAGAGAAGCATCAGGTGGGAATCCATATTAGAGCATTTTCTCCAGTAAAACTATTAGTTGATGGAGAAGAAGCCCAGGAAATCTGAAAGTTAAATTTATATGTCCGAAATACGTGAACTATCGCCATTTTTAAGAAATAAAAAAATATCCGATTCTAAATTTTAACTGTTGTGGATAACTGAATTAAGCCATGATGTGCGTCTCTCATTGAATCATTATTTACGGTGAATAATATATAGGTATAATGCAAATTATTTAACTTTCATTACGCAGGCAAGGGGTTCGTCAAATAATTAGCTAAATGGGAAATAAACATACAATGGTTCGTATGTACGTCAGGAGCCCTTCAGAAGCGCCTAACATATTAGCTTATGTTTTTCTATACCCTAGGTTACTCATGGAATTATGGAACTTAGCGACAGGACAGTTTTCGCCATAATCGCGTGTATGGTGATCGTATTTGGTGTAGGGGTTGGCCTTGTAGAGATGCATCCTAACGTGTTAGCTGGTCCAAAAGGACCCGTTAATATCGAACTCGAAGTCACAGATCGCTACTATAATTCTACTTTGGGTTATCAACCATCTTATTTCGTTGTCGTAAACGGTAAACTTACCTCATCTGCCACGATAAGTATCCCCGATTATACAGTCATAAACCTGACAATAATCGACAAAGGTAAAGGTTACAATCCAATTATGCCTCAATTCTTGAACGTCACTGGAACAACAAATGGAAAAATGATACTACGTAACATTACTGGAAATACCACGGTTGTGACATCTCATGTCAATGCGCTGGGTCATAGCTTCACAATAATGAAAGGTTCCTCAGTCCTGGTCAATTTACCAGTGGTACCAATGCACATTACAAATGCCAAATTCATACTTCATTCGGGCGTTTTTACATGGCAGTGTGAAGCTGAGTGCGGTGGTCACGGAAATCCAATGGGGCCTCCAATGGGTGTAACTAGCTGGATGGACGGAACAGTAATATCTGAATAAACAATGCAAACATTTTCTTTTTATGTTTTTTTGTTCGATTGAGGAATATTTAAAATTTTTTCGATACTGTTATCGCTGGGCAAATTAATGTGACTTCCGTAACATTCACAAATATCCAGGTGTTTCACAATAATGGACCCATTGTCTTCACTATCAG
>JAKAYB010000061.1 GCA_021826925.1 Thermoplasmata archaeon
TTCCTTGCTTCCCCAAACAGAACCTGAGATAGGAATTGCTCTGAAGGAACACCTGGAAAACGAAGGTATGAAATTTTACCTCAAAGCCCGGGTGGTCTCCGCGAGGAAATCAGGGAACGAAAAGTCCCTGGAGATTGTAACGCACAGGGGGAAAGAAACAGTGTCGGCCCAGGAAATAATAGTTGCAACCGGAAGGAAACCCAATACGGAATACCTTAACCTGAAGGCTGCTGAGGTAGATACTGATCCCGGAGGTGGCATTATAACTTCCAATACGATGAAGACCACATCTGCAGGGATCTATGCGGCAGGTGATTGCGTCTCAAAGAAAATGTTCCTGGAAACACTGGCAGCAAGGGAAGGCGTTGTAGCAGTAAGCAACATGTTTGGCGAGGATTTGAAGATCGATTATGATTCTGCGACTTGGGCCGTCTTCACCGATCCACAGGTCGCAGGCGTTGGCATGACGGAGAATCAGTTCTCCAGGAAGAACGGATCTTGTTCGTGCAGACTATTTTCCCTTGAGAATCTTACGAAGGCAAGCATAATAGGAGAGACCGAGGGAATGATAAAAATTACAGTAAATCCCAAAGACAATCGTATTGTTGGTGTTCACGTTCTTGCTCCGAATGCGACGGACATCATAACTGAGGGAGCTTACGTGACAAAGAATGGCTTCACAATTGACGATATTATTGCTACAAGTCATATCTTCCCGTCCATCTCAGAAGGCATTAAACTTGCAGCCCAGTCGTTCATTAGAGACATTTCCAGGATGTCATGTTGTGTTGAATAAATAATGACCACGTAACTTTGGAATTGTTTCTTTCACGCTCATTAAGCGAAAACGGAGATGATCGAAGACAATACTCCAATGGCAAGATTAATTTATTAGGATCAAATGGTTCATATCCATTCATTATCAGGCGGGTGGTATCGTTAAGAGAAAAAACTGAGGAAAAAAGGATCGGAAACCGGCAGAATGCATGCATGATCGAAACGGAGAACGGAGTTCTGTGCATAGATCCATCTTTACCTCTTATCAAGGTACTTGGAAAGAAATACACCTTGTTAATCCTTGCACTGTTAGGGAATAATCAGGGCAAGAGAAATTTTCATGCAATATTCATGGCGATTCCATATTCAAGTGCGAACGCAATATCTCAACGTCTGAAAGAACTAATTTCAACAGGGCTGGTTAAACGGAGCACATCAGAGAAGCACGTAATATATTCGCTGACCGAATTTGGTGAAAGGGTACGAAAATTACTTGTGCCATTAATAATAGAAGCTGGAAATGGCCCGTAGAGCTCTTAAAAATGATGTATTCTTTGCATTGTACATTCCTTACTCTGTGCCCAATTCTCAACACCCGTATCGTATAATTGAAAAATTCTTATTGAATTCAAAGAAATAGATGAATCAATTTCAATAGCCTGGAGGTATCTGGTAAAACATGGCTTCTATTGTGTCAACAGGAATGTCCAAATTTGGAAACGATAGCAGAAAACTCATGGATCATTTACTGGAGGCTTCTGCCGGCATTGTGGAGCAGTTCCGAGACACAATAGACTATGTGGTACTTTCCACGCCTTACACACTCGCTTTTAATGGTGCATCTGGGATCAGTTCCGCATTCACCTCCATTTCAGGGCTCGTTGACGTCCCTTACATGTCTGTAGAGAATACAAGTGCCAGCGGATCTTCGGCGATTCTTGCTGCCAGATCTATGATAGAAAGTGGACAAGCAGATCATGTCCTTGTCGTCGGAGGAGAGAAGATGAACTCTTATCCAACGAGAACTGTCTCTAGGATCATTGCAACTCTCTTAGCCAAGGAAGAGGCTTCAGCAGGACTGACGCTGCCTTCTGTTGCCGCGTTCACTGCCAAGGAGTATATTAACAGATACGCCTGCCCAAGAGAATCAATAGCGAATGTTGCTGTGCAGAATCACCACAACGGTTCACTCAATCCTCTTGCCCATTTCCAAAAAGAGATACCTATGGAAAAGGTCATGGAATCTAGGGTGATAGCCGATCCACTCAGGCTTTTTGAATTCTGCCCTATAAGTGATGGCGCAGCCGCACTATTTGTGGTTAAAGATGACCTTGCTGAAAGTTTTACTAAAAACCCAATAAATGTACTTTCCGCTGAGAGTTCGTCTGATACCTCATACCTTTCAATGCGAAGTTCATTTATAGATATACCATCAATTCGCAGTGCATCGGTCAAAGCGTTCAGGAAGGCTGCACTGAAGCCAGAAGATATAGATGTAGTCGAATTGCATGATATGGCATCAATTCTCGAGATAGTGGAACTTGAGGAGATGGGGATATTTCCCAGAGGACATGCCTGGGAGATGATAGATTCAGGGTACACAGCGTTAAACGGTGAACTTCCAGTAAATACTGGTGGCGGGCTAATATCTAGAGGGCACCCCCTTGGCGCCACTGGCATAGCCCAGGCCGTAGAAATTGCAGAACAACTATCCTGCAAGGCACAGGGGCGGCAGGTAAAAAACCACGACGTGGGATTATCTCTTAATATGGCAGGTTACGGGAACAATGCCAACGTGATCATATACGGGGTGAGTTAAATGCTTTTTAAATTTTGTAACAGATGCAACTTGGATTTCCCAAGTTCTCTATTAAACTGTCCTAAATGCGGACTGCCTCTTTCTGGCAAAGATGTCCATGAAGGGTGGTGCATACTCTCGGTAGAACTGAATTCGACTCCGGATACGTTTCCTGAAACATATTATGTGGTCTTTTTTCGGACTCCCGATGGAGGGAGAGGATTTTGCAGATCCTCAACAGATATCCCGGTAGGCGAGAAGATTCTCCTCTCAGAGGATCAATTTGGTCAAATCTGTGTGATAGAGAGAAGATCCGGCAATCAAAAGGCGAAAGATAACACGGCATAAATTTACTTCTTTTCCCATATTAGAGAAAATGACCCGTAGAGTGGTGAGATGAATGCCCAAAAGTCGCGTTCGAGATCAACGACGTACGAAATTATGAACAAGAGATTCCAGGATAAATCGTAGAAACGTTCAAAGTGACCAGCAAAAAAATATAATGTTCGAAATGCTAAACTAGGTATGCAGAAGAACTTGAAGGAGATGAGTGATTCAGATTTTATAGAGTACGTAGCATCCAGGATCATACCCATAAAGGCGATATCCCCGGATTCTGGAGGCGAAGGTGAGCTGAGCAGGGCTGAGGAAATTTGTAAAATTTTGAATGAACTTGGTTATGATAACTTCAAAAGATACGACACCCAAGATACCCATGGTGTCACCAGGCCCAATATAGTGCTTAAGGTAGGCAACCAGCCAAAGACTTTCTGGATTGTCCCGCATATTGACACCGTACCTGTGGGAGACAAGTCCCTATGGACCTACGACCCCTTCAAGGCGACCGTTGTTGGTGACCGTATCTATGGGCGCGGAACAAGTGACGATGGGCAGGCAGTATTCCTATCTCTTCTGCTGCTCAGGAACCTTGATGCATCCAAGCTCAAGTACAACCTTGGGATCGCATTTGTTTCTGACGAAGAAGTTGGAAGCAAGTACGGAATTCAATATATCCTGGAAAAGGATATATTCAACAAGAATGACTTCATTCTCGTCCCTGACGCGGGCACGAGCAATGGTCTGATGATAGAAATAGCTGAAAAGAGTATACTCTGGCTCAAGTTTACAACCAAAGGAAAGCAGTATCACGCAAGTATGCCGGCAATGGCCATAAATGCAAATAGGGAAGCGATGAAGTTCATGCTCGAACTTGACAGATCTATACACGAGAAATTCAACAAAGTTGACGATATATTCTCACCTCCTTATTCGACGTTTGAACCAACCAGACATGACAAAAATGTGGACAACATCAACACGATCCCTGGAACCGACGTTCAGTTTTACGATTCCCGAATACTCCCAGTTTACGACCTTGACATGGTTCTGGACTTTATAGATTCAAAGACAAGGGAGTTCAACAATTCCAGTAGTGCAAAGGTATCTTATGAGATCATGCAGAAGGAGCAGTCTCCACTTCCGATAGACAGGAATTCTCCCGCCGTGCTGGAGTTAAGGAAAGCGATTGAAAAGGTAAAAGGATCAGAACCTGCCACGTATGGCATAGGGGGAGGGACATGTGCTGCTTTCTTCAGAAGAAAAGGTTATGACGCCCTCGTATGGAGCACAACACTTGAAGAAGTAGCCCATCAGGTTGATGAATATGTACTTATACCGCACATACTTGGAGATAAGCAGATAATTGAAAACATAATTCTCAAATAATGACTATTTTTTAAGTTGCCGGAGACGCATCACGGTTCATCTGTCATTGCAAGATCTTTAAGTCGCCGGATCCCGTCTATTTCCTCTACGATCTCAGCAACTACATTTGGGACATATTTCTTCCATTCACCATCATTCAGCATCGCTTTTCTGATATGCGTTCCTGACCATGAAGCCCTGTTCATTAAGGACATGGATTCCACGGGGTATCCGCTTTCTTTAAAAAGCCTACGTACCAGAGGGTTATTGGTATATACCTTGTCAAACGTTGGTGTCAGCGCCTTAACATGCGAGACCCACAGAGGGTTCGAATTGACATCTTCTATTGGAACAAGATAAAACTTGAATATGCCCTCATTTTCCAGGGCCGAACTGATCATGAGGTGGCGTTCCCCTGCTGTGAACGGATCCTTGAGAGTGTGGGAGTACTGAGCGCTTCCTATACCGATGATCACACTCGAATTCTCAGAGAGTATTTTCTTTATGGCTGCTAAATGCCCATTATGAAAAGGCTGAAATCGCCCGACCATGAACGCTCTTCCCGTCTTCATTCAATCACCTATAACGCCTTTAAGGATATTAATAAGGTCTCTCCATCAATGTCCCATGCCTTCGAACCTTTATTATCTTCAGTTTCGAGCCTATTTGTGAGAGTTTCTGCCTTTATCCATTCGTTGTGAGCCTTTACAGCCTCAAGTATGGTCTCCGTCCCCCAGACTTTAAGATCGATCCTTTGATCATATCTCAGCCCGTTGTCCTTCCGCATTACCTGGATACGCCTTATGATTTCTCTTGCTAGACCCTCAAGCATGAGGTTACGATCAATGTGAGTGTTAAGGAATACCTCTATTCCCGATTTGGAATCCTTTGCACTTACAAAATTATCTGCAGGCTTCTCGACAATATCGACAAACTCATTGGAAAGTTCCATACCATCAAGAACCAATTTTCCGTTATTTACAAAATCGTCGATCATAGCTGATGATGCATTCTCTACTGCATTCTTGACAGAGTTCAGTTTTCCCTTGAGTACCGGTGCCGCTTCCTTAAACTTGAGCTGAAGGAAAGTCGATACAGGACGTTCGATCTTACTTATCATTCGTATTTCTTTGGCATTAACTTCTGTTACTACCATATCTATCATCTTTGGATCGATCGGTGTCTCCGAATACAGCAGAATTTCGGAAATGGGCTGTCTTCCCTTTATTGAATTCTCCTGGCGGAGTCGCCTCACAAGTTCCACCATGGACATCACCATACCGACCTGTTCTTCCAGCTCCCCGTTTATAAGTTCTTCCTGGACCTCCGGGAGAAGTTCAAGATGAACAGATTCGGAACCCGGGTGCATCTTAAGGAATATGTAGTCAGAGAAGAAAGGTGTAAATGGAGATAGCATGCGAATTATCCTGTCAAGCGAGTAGAAGAGAACCGAATAGGCCCTATTCTTCTCTTCAGGTAGCTCGGATGCCCAGAACCTGCGTCTTGACAATCTAAGGTAAAAGTTAGAAAGCTCGTCTATCAATTTCTCTATTTCATTTATCGCACTAAACGGTTCGTATCTATCCATTACCTTCAGGTATTCCCTTAATGATGAGTTCACGCGGGAGACTATCCAGCGATCAAGGGCATTTTCTGGCAGCAACAGCCCTTCGTAAGAGTAGTTATCCAGGTTTGCGTTCGAGGCAAAGAACGAATAGACATTGGAGAGAGTCCCCATGATTCGTCTCGCAGAATCATTGATGTACTTTTTATCTATAACCCTAGTCTTCCACGGAACACCACGCAGGAAAAATAACCTGCAGGCATCAGGGCCGTAATCATTGATCATGTCAAGAGCGAAGACGACGTTCCCTTTGCTCTTGCTCATCTTTCTGCCCTGTTCATCCAGGACAAAATCTATAGACATTACATTTGAATATGCGTTTATGCCGAAGAGCATCGTCGAGATCACATGAAGCGTGTAGAACCACCCTCTTGTCTGATCAATCGCCTCGATTATGAATGTTATAGGGATCTTGAGATCTGCACTCTTGGATTCAAATGGATAATGCAGCGCCGCGTATGTCGAACTACCCGAGTCAAACCAGGTGTCTATCACGTATGGTTCGCGGGTCATGATTTCACCACATTCTTCACACTTAAACGTTGCCTCGTCAATGAATGGCCTATGCAGGTCATCCGGGACCACAGCCCCATGATTTTTTAGTTCTTCGGTGCTCCCTATGGCCCTTAAATGCCCGTTTTGGCATGACCATATTGGAAGCGGTGTCCCCCAGTACCTGTTTCTGCTGAGTGCCCAGTCTTTCACGTCCAGCAGAAAATTTCCAAACCTGCCGTTTTTTATGTAATCTGGCATCCAATTGACAAGCTGGTTGTTCTCGATCAGCTTCTCCTTCAGGGAAGAAACCCGTATGAACCATGCAGTAAGTGGATAGTAAAGAAGAGGAGTTCCGCACCTGTAACAGAAAGGATATGTATGTTCGATCTTCTCGGAACGAAGGAGTTTTTTCTCAGATTTCAGTAGAATTATTATGTCCGTATCAGCATCCTTTACAAATCGGCCAAACCATGGCAACCGCCCGTCTGAAAATTTCCCGGATTGATCGACTGGATTGATCATCTCAACGTGCATCTTCTTGCCTATGTCAAAGTCCTCTGCACCGAATGCCGGTGCTGTATGGACTATTCCGGTTCCCTCTTCCACGTTGACATGCGAACCAGAAGTTACAACCATTGTGCCTTCAGGAGCAGGTATAAAGTTGAGAAGCTGATCGTAACGTTTACCGACGAGTTCAGAACCCTTGAAGGACTCGACCACTTCTACAGGATTCTTAAAAATCCTTGGAATCGCGGCACTTGCAACATAGTATTCATCATCGCCGTCCTTGACTAATGAGTAATCGATATCAGGATTCACGCAGAGAAACTCGTTGGAAGGTAGTGTCCAAGGAGTCGTTGTCCATGCGAGAAAATATACGTTCCCCTTACCTGTTTCATGGAACTTCACGTAGACTGAAGGATCTTTTGCTTCAGCATAACCGAGCGAAACTTCATGTGAGCTTAGGGACGTTTCGCATCTTGGACAGTATGGGACAATCTTATAATCCCTATACAAAAGCCCTGAGTCGAAGAGCTTCTTCAGCGCCCACCACTCACTTTCAATGTAGTCGCGCTTCATGGTTACATAGGCGTTCTCGTGATCCACCCAGAAACCTATACGATCATCTGATTCTGCCCAGTCCGTAATGTAAGCAAATACGCTTTTTCTGCAGTAATCATTGAACTTTGCTACACCATAATTCTCGATATCTTTCTTTGTCTTGAAATTGAAATGTTTTTCAGCTTCTACCTCAACAGGAAGACCATGACAGTCCCATCCCCCGGTTCTCCTGTATATCTTGTGTCCCGTGATGTACCTGTAGCGGAGGATGGCGTCCTTCACGACTCGAGTCATGAGATTACCCACATGTGGCTTGCCATTTGCTGTCGGGGGACCTTCAAGAAAAACAAAATCTTTCGTACCAAGCGGATTTTTCAGAGAGATGTCCGGTATTTTTTTCATTCGCCAATAGTCCAGAATCTCATTTGATATCTCTTTTAAATCACGAGAAGTGTCAATTTCTTCATATCTGTGAGCGGACATATATGTCTCTCGTCAATCCAAGGAGATATAAGGTTTTAACGATGATTTTCACTTCGCGGAAACCCAGAAGCCTATTACGATTTTTTCAGAAATGGATGAAACTTAGATTAACTGAGGCAGAATATAAAACGTTGCACGGGCACCAATTGCGATGGGCACTACTCGAACGGTTTTGGCCTGAAATGCTCGTACCCGTACTCTTTAATAGGAAGCCACTGATCGTCATTATTTATTATATTATCCCCTTTCCAGGCGTCTCCTATGAAATGCACATTTATCTTTTCAGATTCCATAGCATCCGAAAAATCCTTGAAATCCTTATTTTCTATGGAAAACATAATCTCGTAATCACCGCCATATGCACACATAATTTCTGTTCCAGAAAGCCCGGACAGATCACTTGCCTTCCTCACGTACCTGTTTGGGACCAATTCGTTTTCTACAATTCGAAATCCTATGCCATAGTCGTTCTTCATCTGCGACATGCTCGAAAAGAGACCATCGGATAGATCGGTCATAAATTTTGCCCCGTACTCGCTCATTATCTGGGCTTCCTTAATTCTTGCCTTGATGCCAAGAATGAGATTTATTGCAAGGTCAGTCCTGTAAGAATTCTTGTAGAAAATGTAACCGGATGCGCATCTCCCCAGTTCATTGGTCACACCTATCACATGCCCGGGTTTTAAATCAGACCGTTTTCTAACCTTCCTCTTCTCCTGCTGACCAAGCACAGTTCCTGAGATAACAAGCTCACTTCCTTCCTTAGTATCTCCGCCAAGAATTTCAGCACCAGCGGATTTGAGTGTTTTGTCAACACCGCGCACAACATCTATGAGAAAAGATTCATCACTCTCCGGATTCACTAGGTATGAGAGCACCATGCCTATCGGAATCCCAGCCATAGCTGCAATATCACTCAGATTGATGTTTGCAACGAAGTTGCCTATCTGCTCGGGCTTTGCGCCTCTAGGGATGTGCGTGCTTTCTCTTATGATGTCGGTCGAAAGCAACAGAACAGAATCCCCGGAATCGATCATTGCGCAGTCGTCCTTTGGCTGAGTAACATGAAAATCCCTGTGGATGTCGTCTATTATCCTTCTTTCACCAAGATCTAACAGCCTCATTTTAACACTTCCGAACTTTTTGTTATAGTTAAAGGTATTATTCCCATCTTTAAGGTTATTATTTCTGTTAACCATGTTAACGTCCATTTTTAGGAGTTATCATCTGTCTGATGCTTAAACTCCTTGGATACAAC
>JAKAYB010000062.1 GCA_021826925.1 Thermoplasmata archaeon
CGATCTCCATTGCTGAGATTCAGATACCATGTCGATCTAGATGGGAGACCCGATTCTGTGAAGGTTACCTTGTATGTCACTTCAGTGAAGTTTACGAGCACTGCCAATGAAGTACCGTTGACCGTAAACAATCCTGAAGATTTAGACGGCTTGTATGTGTGATCCGATGTTGCGATTGTATATGAGTATGTTCCGTTTCGTATGGATAAGTAAAGTGTACTGTTTAATGAAAATCCAGATATACCATTGCTTAACATGACATACCATACAGTTCCTAATGGAAGACCATCTTCTGAGAATTTAATTGGATATTTCATATAGGTTGGACTGATAACTGAGAGGCTGTTGGAACGTGCATTAGCTACATACACATATCCGTTCAAGGAGTCGAAGGCGACGGCAACCGGTCCAGAGCCAACTGAAATGGTACCAACGATCTTGTTTATATAATTGATCACAGTGACGTTGTTGGAACCAAAATTGGCGACATACACATATCCGTTCAAGGAGTCGAAGGCAACGCCAATCGGGTATGATCCAACTGTAATGGTATGAACGACCTTATTTGTATCATTGATCACTGAGACGCTGTCAGAAAGTGAATTGGTAACATACACATATCCGTTCAGGGAGTCAAAGGCAACAGCTCTTGGGCCAGTGCCCACTTTAATGTTATCGATGACTTTATTTGTATTATTAATAACGGTAACATTGTTAGAATCAAGATTTGCGACGTACATGTCCCTGTTGGAAGAATCAAAAGCTATTGCTCTAGGAAACGAACCGACTCCAATGTTACCGATAACACTATTTGTATTATTGATGACTGTGACATTACTAGAACCAGCATTAGCTACATATACAAATCCATTAACGGAGTCAAAAGCGACTGCCTTTGGCCACTGACCAACTTTTATGCTATCGACGATCTGATTTTCACTATTTATAACTGAAACGTTCCCAGACTGACAATTCGCGACGTACATATATCCGTTCAGAGAATCGAAGGCAACAGCATCCGGTTCTGAACCAACTGGAATGGTATCGATAACACTGTTCGATGACATTGGCTTAACAATATTATCGGCCCTTCTCCCTACAGAGGGGTTATGCGCTCCGTAATTACTCATCACCGCGAAGGATGTTGCTGCAAAACCCACCACCATAAGAATCACGATCACTTTTGATATGCGATTATTCATTATTGTGTCATAATATATATTCCGATATTGCATAAATTTTTTATTGAATCGTCGGGCGAACAATGAAATCTGCAAAATAGTAGTAGAATTAGAGACGATTGACATTATACCTAAACAGTTGACCTAAAGTTAGAGATGGTCAAAAGTTGGTTTGGATTATTTCCTCTTCCCGACCATTATCGCGACAACCGCACCTATGATTATGTAGAGATCGGTGTTAGAAGAAGAGGGGGGGCTTCTTTGGTTGTTGAGTTATAGATGGTACTGAGGAGAACGTTATTGACTGTGTCACGTTCTTTCCGCTGGCCGTTATAGAACCTGAAGATTTTGATATGTTGTATCCGGACACATTACCGATTGTGTATGAGTACGTTCCATTCGAAAGTGAGAATGTTATTGTGTTCGTCTTGGAGGATAATGTTGTTCCGTTGAAGGTCACAGACCATGATGTTCCTGATTGGGAACCGGATTCTGTAAAAGTTACCAAATAAACAATTGTTAATACTATAAATTTGGAAATCGAAACCCCCATTAAGTATAAGGAAGCTGGATGAGGATAGCGGTTTGTAGGCTTTATTTGATGTTGCTATTCTATACGAGTACGTTCCATTTGATCCGGAGAGTGATGTAGTATCTGTCGTAGATGAGAACATTTTATTATTTGAAATATTGAAAGATATATAAATCAGTTAGATACCACTTTTTCTTTGATAAATAGTAATTAACAAAAACATAGACTGGCCCTCAAAGATACTGACAACTAGGCTACAATTCAGATTACAGATGGTTTATTATTCTTTATAATCTCTAATCGTCTCTAGGTCCCTGCCTATTCTTACCAATCGGGAAAGCCGGAAAAAAATATTTAGAGAATTTTATCTTAGCTGACAAATACATATATAAAAAGTAAGGATTTGTTCAATACATAGCGGCTTATCTTTTAAACAGAGTGATACCATTCACATTTTGATTGAGTTCAAGGATAGTCTGTTATTTGGAGAATCTGTTTTCCAAAGTTTTTCCCAGTGAATAGGTTCATAAATATATCCGGAGCTCTCTCAAGTCCACGGAAAAGCTGCTCCTTTTGCCTTATCCTGCCGTCAGTGACCCAAGCCCTTAACTGCTTGTAAGCTTCTCCAAATCTTTCGTAATAATCGGTCACTATGAATCCCTCCATTCTTGCCCTTCTGGTTGTCAGAAATCGATAATTCCTGAGTGGATAGAAATTCTGTGAACCATAGCTTGAAATTGCACCTGAAAGAATTATTCTACCCTTCATTCTTATTTTGGTAAGAATGTTATCGAGGATTTCCCCGCCGACGTTGTCAAAGTAAACATCTATGCCTTCTGGAAAAATTTCAGATAGCCTCTGGGAAACGTTTTCCGACTGGTAATCTATACAATCGTCAAAACCTAACTCGTTGATTACCCACTTGCACTTTTCCTGGCCGCCAGCTATACCAACGACGCGAGCCCCGATTATTTTACATATCTGTCCAGCGATTGAGCCTACCGAACCTGCTGCACTACTTACAACAAATCTCTCACCTTCCTTCACCCTTCCAATGTCCTTGACACCGAAATATGCACTCATCCCTGTGATTCCAAACAAGCTTAGTGAATACCACGGTGGGTTTAATGAAGGAATTGGTATAACATGGTCCACATAAGAACCGTCAGAGATTGAATAGTCCTGCCACCCAAACATCCCTGTTACAATGTCGCCAACTTTGAATTTCGAATTATTAGATTTAACGACCTGCCCAACATTAATAGATCGCACCGGGTCTCCAATTTCTATTTTTTCGATATATGTGTCTCTCTTCATCCAGTTCAGCTGGGTAGGATCAAATGATATCCATATATTTCTGACAAGAAATCCGCCTTTACTTAGTTCTGGAAGTGGGATTGTCTCAAACTTCACATTGTCTTTGCTAAAGTAAGACTCTGGCCTGCTTATAAGCAACCAGGCCCTATTTTCTTCAGACATTATGATCTAGATCTTGGAAGATTATTTAAGAATTGCCCAATTTTTTCGAGGCCAAATTGATTAATTATATGCCTTTTCGATAGTGTACAGAATCTTGTGTAGATATAAACCATGAATAGGATATTCATGAAATGAAGATGGATACCTCCTTGAGTACAAGCAAGGAGGCAAATGCATATGGAAGATTTGTATAAAATTGTAACGGAAGTAGCTATGCCAATAATAAACCGGTTTCAATCCTTAGTTGGAGTCTCGAAGATCCCAAGACATCAACTCATTGATATACGTGCCACGGTCATTTGATCCACTGAAAGATAAGGAAGAGAGAATGCAAAGATGAATCCGCAAGACCTAGGTATTATTGGAAACTAAAAAAGGATAATGTGCAACTATGCGATCATAAAGTCCCAAACGTACCCTGGAAGACAGTCACCGGATAGTAGCAGTGAGTTACAATGGCTTCGAAAATTTAATTAACCATTTAATATTATTATAAAAGAAGTAATGCGAAATGAGCGATGAGGGACCGAAATCATTTTCTGACGGAAGGTACGTGGTAATAAAGAAACTCGGAGAGGGGGGAAAGGGCATTGTGTTCAAGTGCACAGATAAAATGCTCGGTAGAACCGTTGCCTTAAAGATGATAAAGACCTCCCTGGATGAAGAGACCACATCGCGTTTCAACAGGGAGGCACAGACTACAGCGAAATTGAGCCATCCGAACATTGTCTCGGTCTATGATATAGGCACCGTAGACAGCCATCCATTCCTTGTGATAGAATACGTGGACGGGAAGAGCCTGGATGACATAATCAAGGATAATTCCATGCTTTCTCCCTCAGAGATCGTTCGGATCTCGATCTCCATAGCAGAGGCCCTTGAGTACTCCCATAAACTGGGAATACTGCACAGAGACATAAAGCCAGAGAACATTATGATCTCCAAAGACAACGTGCCGAAGCTCATGGACTTCGGCCTTGCCCGATCTGTCGACAGCCCAAAGCTCACGCATGCCGGTGCGATCGTCGGCACCCCGGCATTCATCTCACCTGAGAGTGCACTCGGGAGGGATAACGATGCACGCTCTGACCTCTATTCTCTCGGCTGCGTGATGTACTGCATGGCAACCGGCCATCCCCCTTTTGTTTCCAAGGACAACCTCAAATTGATCTACAGCCACATAAATGACATGCCTGTTCCGATAAGGAGGATAAGGAATGATTTCCCGCAGGATCTAGAATCGATAATAATGAAGCTCCTCTCAAAGGATCCGTCAAGCAGGTACCAGTCAGCTTCCGAGCTGTTATCGACTCTGAAGTCGCTGAGGTACCCTATAGAGCCATTGTCCGCAGGCGATTCGAACGTAATGAACAATAAATTAACCGGATCGTTCTCGACAACCTCTTCAGGCCACCACATGAGACCCATCGTTGGCATGGAGAATGAAATAAGGAGGATAAGGACTTTGATAGATACCGCCCTGTCCGGTTCCGGCTCCATGGTCATGGTCGTAGGGCAGACCGGTTCGGGAAAGACGAGATTCCTGGAGGAAGCCAGAGGATACGCAGCCATGAGGGGCTTTACCGTATTATCCGTCAGGTGCGGCTCGAACAAGACAGGTGTTCCAGGCCAGGCCATATCTGAGATTTTCCGTGAGTACATCTCCTCCCAGCCCACACAGCTCATCTACAAGATATGCGGGGATTATGCTGACCAGATGCAGAAGATTGTGCCGGAGATCTCTTCACGATTAGGAAAAGTCCCTGAATTCACAGGCCTCGATCCGCAGCAGCAGAAGGCAAGATTCTATGAAGCTGTATCGGTATTCCTGGAGAACATGTCGAGGGAGAATCCCCTCTTTGTATCCTTCGATGACGTCCACTACATGGATTCTTATTCGCTGAACTTCTTCAGCTATTATTACGAATCGGTCAGCTCCCAGAGGACGGTTCTCATGGGAACATCGAATCCGCTTGACGAGACATCGGATGTTTTCAAGGCCATGGAGGAGGCTATCAAGGCGAGATCCCTTGATATAATAGAACTCGGAAATCTTGATAAGGAGGATACGAGGCGCCTGATCTCAAATTACCTGGGCGAGAACATCGATAACATCTCGGATGAGTTCCTGAACCTCATCTACGGAAAGACATACGGCAATCCATTATTCCTGGAGGAAACACTCAGGTACCTGATCGAGAAGAGGCAGATATACCAGAAGGAAGACGGTACATGGGATCGAGACTCGCTCTCATCGCTGAAGATACCGACATCATTGCGGAGCATAGTGAGGGCAAAGCTGGAAGGATTGAGTGAGGATTACCTCAGCCTCCTCAGGACAGCATCGGTCATAGGCCAGGATTTCGATTATGAGACACTGATGAAGCTTTCAGGGATAAGCGATGAGGACAAGTTCCTGAATCTTCTGGAAGAACTCATAGAGAAGAAGTTCCTTTCTGAGAGGAAAGGGGGACTCGGTTCCGTCAGGATATACTTCACCGATCCGCATGTCAGGGAGATACTCTACAGTGATATCAGCATGATCCGAAGGAAGAGGATGCATGAAAGGATCGGCGAGATCATGGAGGAGAGCACACCGGCGGAGAACATGGACGGCTTGACAATTTCGAGTCTTGCTGAGCATTTTCAGGAAGGGGGAAATCTTTCCAAATCCCTCAAATATAGAAAGATGGAGGCGGATCTCTTCTTCTCCATGGCAGAGCTGCCCAGGGCAGCCAGGGCATATGAAAATTGCCTTGACATCGTCTCTGTTATCCCATTCACAGATCCGAACGACAAGAAGAGGGAGACTGCACAGATGCACCTCAAAATCTCCATGAGCCTGAGTAATATAGATCCTGCTAATGCATATAAAAATGCCCGATCCGCAATGGATCTCTTTAAGGAAATAGGGGACGATAGGCAGTTCATTGAAGCAGCCAGAATTTGTGTCCAGTATGATCCAAAAGAGTCACAGGGCATATACAGGGAGGTTGAAGCGATCAAGGACACAAACGAAACTTTTGAGGCAAGGTTCAATTTCTTACTTACCTATGCTAGTTTTGCCCAGATTCTAGGCGATATCAATGAAGCAAAGAGGATTTCAGAGATTCTAAAGAAGATCGCTGAAGAAAACAAAGACAAGCTGGATAACTTTTCCGACAAGTCCATAATCTTCTGGGCAGAGGCTGTAAGGCTTACAATCAGCGACATAAATTCGGAAGCGGACATAAAGGCCCTTATTCAAGGCTTCAAAGATAATATAAAATCAATATCCAGTCCATCTGGTGAAAAGAATGTTAGACTTGTACAGCTAAGATCTGTTGCTTATGATTTTCTTGCGAACTTCTACTTTGTCCTTATGATGGATATAACGCAGGCTAAAGACATTTTCGATGCTGGCATTGAAGATTCAGAACATTTAGGTGGGCATAGCTATACGACTACGATAAAGATCGAAAGAATTTATTTCTGTTCGGTTTTTTCGGAAGGGTTCGAGACAGCGAAGCAAGAACTGATGAGTATTCCGAGGAGGGATATTGCTTCAATGACGGGGACATCTAATGAACAACACTTCAACGCCTATAGGAACGGCGTTCTCGCCTGGTATTATCTTGCGAACGGGGAGCGGGATGAACTCTTAAAATGCCTTGCCCACATTTCCAATGTCGAGGGAATGCAATTCAGGTTGATTCACATTATTCCAGAGCTTCTTTATTATATAGATACAGAAGCAGATGATGATTTCCTCACCTCGCGTGAAAGGGCAGAAGCCATATACAGGGATAAGCCTTTTACTAACGAGACAATAATGCCAAGAGCTTTTATTTTTTCTACGTCTTCGGAAGTCTTCGCAAGGCTCGGTAGACTCGATGAGGCTCGCAGGCGTTATAATTCGCTTGGTGAAATGGCCTCGTCTTTAAAGCAAAAATGGCTTTCTGCTCTTCATTATCGGGCAGGAGCTGTCATTGACATGAAGGAAAAGAGATTTGACGAAGCTGAAGACAAATTGTCCCGTTCTGTAGCCATATGGAAAGAACTCGGATTCAGATTCTTTGCTGGCCGTGATCTCCTGCTGCTGGCAGATGTATATCATGGAAGCGGAAACCTGAATAAATCTGATGAATCCCTGAACAGCGCTATGGAGCTGTTCACTCAGGTTGGTGCGAAAATGTATGCACAAAAGGTTCTGGCAAGGAAGGAACTGCTGAAGGCTTAGCCATTTTCTCGCCCCTATATGTTAGATCGAGTTACTTATTTCTATAAAGTGAGATATGGGTTTATTAACGATCAGTCTGATAGATTCCATGATTTGCTGTAATTTCGAAAAGGCACTGTACATTCCCTGATTCTCCTCCCAATATACCTCATCCCTGTTATCCAATCTTCATTTATGTCTAATCTGGATCCGTAACATTGTCAACCATTATTGTCACAACAAATCTCAGAAGACATTGTCCTTAAGGAAATGCCCAGATCTTTTTTGTTCCCCTATTGAATTCCATGTTAAGTCTCTTTTGCACGTTTGCTGTTCTCAATCTTCTCTGGCATGGTTCACTGTATGCTTTATAATTGTACAGTGAAGGGTACCATCTGTCAAACATTTCAGATGCCTTTTAGAGGCTTTCTTTAACAAGTGTGTCCTGTGCCTTTGACACAAGTGATGCATTTTCAAGTGCCTGTTGTACAATAGATTGAATCACTACTTCGTAGTTTCTAAGACTGTGCCCATAGGATTCGTAAATCCTATCCATCTCATAAATTGGTTAAGCCTTTGATCTTTTATGACTTCATATTGATGGCTATGTGTACAGGCTTTGGCGACAAAATAGTAGTGTTAAATAATTTGTTTATAGATCTATTTTATTATTTCATTTAATTTTTGATAAATTGTAAGCTCCTCAAGTCCTCTTTTAATTCCATGACTAATATCTGGAGTTCTGTTTCTGCTCACAAAATCGTCAACACTTTCTCTATCTTCGAGACCTACATACGGGATAATGGATTCAATAAATCTCGACTCTTCCCCTGTACCTGCGTAATACTTTCTGAAGAGAGAAAGTAGAGAGTCCATCTCTTTAGCTATGTTCTTTCTCATTTCGGGATTCTTGGAAGCTGCCACGAAGAAAGCTCTGTAATCTTGCTTTTTTATCTGCCCAGACTTCACAAGTTCCATGATCCTATTGTAGTTTCTCTCTCCCTTCAACCATCCCATTGAGGAGATGAGTTTGAATCTATCCTCATCGTTATTCTGTCTCTTCATAGACTCAGCCAAGCTTTCGCCATCGTTAGTTGCAATTGAATGAGCTGTCAATACAGCAAGCCTTAATTCCGGATCGATACTATCATAGTCGTTAAACTTCTTGTCCAGTTCCTTTGCAAACACAGTGTCAAAATGTACTAGGGCAAGATTAACTCTCCCTCTCAAGATGGAAATATTTGCAGGTTCTCCATTCTTTCTATCTCCTAATCTTTTCTGATGGTATGAAAAATATTTCTTCCCTAAGGGCAATATCTTTTCCTTATTTTGAATGACCAAGAGCAACTCAGACAGTTGCCCTAGGATTTCATTTATTACTGTGTATTCTTCATCATCTGAAAAAGTCGAAAGCATGTCCTTATAGGCCTCGAAGCTTGAGGTTCCTGAAAGAAGTGTTGCAAAGGAATCTGAAAGAATCCCCCACTTGTCGAAGGAATTCATTGAATCCTTTTCTGAAAGAACCAGTTGGAGGAGTTCTCCTTCGTAATTTACACGATAAAAGCCCGTGTGATTTTCATTGAATCTTAGGAAGTCTTTTCCATCAATATCCATTTCTCTCTTATCAAACAATATGGATTCTTTTTTAGAACCCTTTCTGATGACTGTGAGCGGAATTGGCCAAATAGTATCGTCTGAACTTCCGTCCAGTCTGAACTTTTTCTGTGAAAAGTGTATTTTATGCCCATCCTTTTTGGCCATTATGATCGGAAGATCGGA
>JAKAYB010000063.1 GCA_021826925.1 Thermoplasmata archaeon
AACAAACGACAACGCAAAAGAGGAAATAATAAAGAAAGAGCTGAAGGTAATAGCAAGGGAGGAACTTAGGAGAAGCTTCGAAAGAAAAATGAATGCGTTCCTCTCAGATCAGAAGAATAGCGAAATCCTGATAAAGGGAAGTGTGAACATCTACCAGATTGTCGATTCAATCCTTCATGATGACAAGGAGTAATTGCGCCCAAACCCCAAGCATTAAATTTTTCGCTTCAAAACGAAAGAATATGTGGACGGATTTTCTCGACTATTTCCCTTGAACTGCCAGAAAATTCACCAATGGTAACGTCGCACCTGTATTCACTCAACTTGTTATCGATAAATCTGTTGCATATATGATATTGCGTGTAAAGCCCCAGATTATTAAGATCGTTTTCAATTTCTGCACTCTGAAGAACACTAAGTTCGTCAGGCGTAGTTACTAAAACAAATTTTGATTTCCGGAGGGTGCTCCACACGCTTTCCGATAGATCCTGCCATCTCCGTATAATCTTTGTTGCTTGGTCCTTGCTTATCCCAGATTTAATCTTTAGGACGAATTTTATGTCCCTGCCAAGGTGTTCATAAAATTCCCTCTCTACCTTGAGTAAATGCATTGTTGACGAAGAAGCAGGAGTGTCCCACACAATGTTTCTGTACGAACCGGAATCTTCAAGACTCGTTATTTTGCTTATAATGAATTCCTCCGCGACTCCAGGACTCGTTGCAATATGATCCAGTATGGATCGATCCGTGTCCACGAATTCTTTCACAATCGAATAAACCTCTTCCCCGTAAGTGGATTTCCACATCTCGGAAACTTCGCTTTCGCTCAGTGTCATTACATCTAAGTTTTTCACGCGCTCGGTAAAAATGTACGAAAGGGAACTCATAAAATCCGTGGAAACAAGGAGTGTCTTGGAACTTTCAGAAAGGTTAAGTGCATATGCAGAGGCAATCGAGGTTTTGCCAACACCTCCTTTGCCGACGAACGCAGTTATCATTTTTCAAAGAGCACGGGATAAAATAAATTTTTTTGCCCGCTTTTACAGATCCATTTAGAAAAAAAGAGCATATATTTTCCGTTTCTGTGACAACGATGTTCAGTTCCAAATTGACCAAAATAAGCTGTATCGAAGATCTTTTTCGATGCGGTTGACTTACCCAGGTATAAAACAGACAAGAGCAAACTCCCTGCCTTTCCTAATCCGAATTACCGTAAAGTGTCTTCGAATGCTTTTAACCATGATCTTTAAATGCTATCTGCTGATTTTCTACTAGATACAACTATGCAAGATCAAGACCCAATGGCAATAATTAAGGAACTCCGCCTTAGAATTGACCAGGAAATAGAATCTTTTTTCAATGAGTGTATTCCAAAAAACCTGGACAATATAGGGAAATCGGTCTCGAAGTTGATCACAGAGTTCACGCTTTCCGGGGGCAAACGCCTGAGACCAATTTTCGTAATAATGGGTTACAGATTGTTTAGAAATGCTGATGAACGCATATTCAGAGCTGCCATTTCAATAGAGCTTGCCCAGAGTTATCTCCTCATACATGACGATATTATGGATCAGAGCGAAACGCGACGGGGAAAACCAAGTCTTTATGTCAGAGCAAGATCACTTGTAAATGCTGAGCCTGAGATAGTTAACCGCGTCTCGCAGAACATCGCTATTATAGCAGGGGATCTTGCAGATGCTCTGGCACACAAGGCTCTCCTTACAAGTGGGCTTGAAGCAGAAAATCTGATCCGGGCAAATTTGTTACTTTCTGACATAATAGAAACGACAGGTTACGGGCAATTGATTGATATAGACTCGGCCTACAACAAGAATTTCAAACAGAACGACCTTTTCAGGATGCACATATACAAGACCGCAAAGTACACAATTGAAGGACCGCTCATGCTAGGTGCGATTCTTTCAGGAACAAATGAAAATCTTGCTCCTCTAAGTTATTATGGGTCCTTGCTTGGCACCGCCTTTCAGGTTTACGACGACATTCTGGGACTCTTTGGTAAGGAAGACGAAACTGGAAAGTCTGTCAAAAGTGATGTTAACGAAGGAAAGAAGACACTTTTAATGCTTAAAGCCATGGAGAAATCAGATGAGAAAGATCGTGCTTTCATTCTAAAATGCTTGAATTCTGGCAATATTTCAGATATGGATTTTGATCGCTTGAAGAAGATCGTTGTAGATACGGGATCCTACGATTATTCATTGAAAATCGTAAAAAGCATGTCTGATAAAGCTATAGAATATCTGTCCATGATTAATGGCGACAAGCAGGTAAAGGATTTTCTTAAGGGCCTAGCTTATTACGTCATAGATAGAAAGAATTAATAGCTGCTGAATTCTGTTTCATCCATTGATGCTAAATGCCCTGTCAAGATATGTCCTGCGGAATAGATGAAGCCGGCAGGGGACCTGTGATTGGACCCCTGGTTATAACAATTGTATGTGGAAACAGCGATATCCTTGCAAAACTTGGGGTTAAAGATTCGAAGAAACTTAGCCCGGTTGCCAGGGAGCGATTATATACAGAAATAATGGCCCATGCGGATTTCGTAAGGATTGAGATAATAACAGCAGCTCAACTGAATCTACTTATGAAAACCGAAAACCTGAATTATATAGAACAATCTAGCTATGTATCTCTCGCCGGAATGTCTCCGAACGGGTGTACAGTATACGTGGACTCATTTGATGTCAATCCAGAGAGACTCGGTAAATTGATAGAATCAAAAACTGGGAGGGGGGTTGTCTCTGTGCACAAGGCGGATGAAATCTATCCAGTTGTCTCTGCTGCGTCCATAATTTCCAAGGTCATCAGGGATCGAGAGATGAGGACCATAGAAAAGACGTATGGAATGATAGGTTCCGGCTATCCTTCCGATCCGAGAACAGTTAAATTCATTCAGGAGTCGCTGAAGAATGGAATAGACCTGTCAGAGATTGCAAGGACAAAGTGGAAAACCTATAAAACCCTTGTATCGCGTTTCATGAACAACAAACTTTTTTGATCTCCTGAATCAACCCGCTTACTTTTTCGGATGGTCAACCAATATCTGCCACTGTTCACTGGTGTTTCAATAAAGGATTAAGATAATATAGAATAGCTTACTACACCTTTGTGACAGAAAACTACGGAAAAATGTCAGTTTCGGAAATGGCAGATGATTATAACGAGCGTGGGATTTCCTACTTTAATCTCAAGAAGTATGCAGAGGCGATAAAGGAATTTACCAAGGCTATAAAATTGATAGGCAATGAACCTGATTTTTACTTCAACAGAGGATTGGCTTATTATTCGATGAAGATGTTTGATCAATCCATTAAAGACTACACAAAATCTATTGAGCTTGACCCTGAAAATGCAGATTATTACAATGCGCTCGGAGCCACTTACGATGATATCGGAAAGACCCGGGAGGCCGTGGAGAATATTTCGAAGGCTATCTCTATTGAAAATGATATTCCGGACTATTACTACAATAGAGGAAATGCCTACTGGAAGGCGGGAGAGTACACCGAGGCGCTGGCCGACTTCGACAAAGCTATTTCACTGAATTCCTCGGATCAGATATTTCTTTACAGGAAATTTGAACTGTTGATGAAGCTTGAAAAATTTGAGGATGCTTCGTTGCTCATGGACAAAGCGATCTCACTTTCCCCTGGCAATTATCAGTACTATCTTGATAAATCACTTGCTCTTGAACAACTGGGAAAAATAAATGAAGCCATAACTATTTTAAGAGATGCGGAAGAGCTGTCCACAGACATATCCGCTACAAGAGAAAGAATAAAATATCTTGAAGGTAAATTGCCAAGCGATAAAAGTGAGAAGATGTGACGGACGAACTCGAACTAAGAGGATATCAAAACGATCTCGTAAACTTCATAATAGAATCCCTAAGAAATTCGAATTCTGTTTCGATTGAATCTCCAACTGGATCTGGCAAGACAATAATTGCACTCACTGCAGCGATTAAAATTGCTAAAACCACCGGTAAAAAGATTGTTTACCTGACCCGGACAAATTCCCAGCAAGAGCAAATAATATCAGAACTACGGAAGATTCCGGAGAAGCTCAGAATGAAAGCGGTTCCTATGCAGGGTAGACAGAATCTCTGCCTTCTTTTGCGTGATCTTGAGACGGAGGATAATTTTTCTCCAGAATCACTCTCAAGGTTTTGCAACGATAGAAAAAAGAAGGTAATGTCCGGTCTGAAGAGTGCATGTGAATATTTCAACGATAACGTATTCTCTGATCAAATCTCAAATGTCATTTTTACCACTATTCCTACGGCTGAAGAATTTCTGTCATATGGAATCAAGCGCAACGTTTGTCCTTACGAAGCATTAAAATTCAATGCATCCAAGGCAGATATAGTAATATCGCCTTACTCATATTTCTTGAATCCAGAAGTAGCCGAGAGATTTCTTTCCAGATGGGGTGTATCAAGGGAGGAACTCATCATAGTCCTCGACGAGGCACATAATCTTCCTGATATCGCAAGATCGGCATCATCGTTCAGCATAACCCTCAACATGATCAACCTGGCGGAAAAGGAAGCTCACGAGTTTGGAGATACCGAGCTTGTAAAGAGAATCAAACCAACAGACTTCTGTGAGATGCTCAGGAATGCCCTGCTTGATATGCAAAGGGACTTCTTGAACGAACGCGATGAGGCAAAGATCAAGTTCTCAGATCTTTCCGATTACGTAGCGATAAGCAACAAGTTGAATCCGGATACATTCTGGTACCTCTCATCACTTTTTACCGATTTCGGAGAGAATATATTGGATCACAAGGAAAAAGAGGGAAAAGTACCAAGATCACACGTATATTCCCTTGGTTCGCGGCTCCTCAATTGGAAACTTATGGAGGATGAAAAGTACGTTGCCATTTTGTCATTTAAGGACACGGTAAAAATAGAGGCGTTCTGTATTGAACCGACGGCGATCCTTGAACCCCTCATGAAATCAAAGACAATACACATGTCTGGCACCCTTGAACCATTTGAGGTTTATTCAAATATTACCGGGTTCACGAATATGAGATCAATGGCGGTAAGAAATGTTTTTCCTCTGAACAACAGGAGAGTATTCTACTATGACTCAGTCTCGACAAAATATGAAGAACTAGATGCTCTTGAGACTCAGAAAATACACGACATCTTAGAGAATTTGATTAACGGATTAAAGAAGAAGACCATCGTTTTTTTCACCTCGTATAATGTCATGCAGAGAATAACCAGCATGAAATTCAATTTTGAATATATATCGGAATCAAGAGAGATGAGACAGGATGCATTAATGTCCACAATACAGAGATTCAGAAACGGCCAGGAACCTCTCTTTGCTGTAATGGGTGGAAGGATATCTGAAGGCATGAATTTTCCCGGAGAGCAACTCCAGCTGGTAATCATGGTGGGGCTGCCGTACCCGAAACCGGACGCGAAACAAAAATCGCTCTACTCGTACTATGAGCATAAATATGGAAACGGCTGGCTCTATTCCGTTACTTTTCCAACTGCCATAAAAATCAGACAAACACTTGGGAGACTGATAAGAGGAGAAAATGACGTGGGAGCCTCTGTTATCTTGGACCGCCGTGCCTCTTATTTCAGGAGATATGTACCGGACATGATGCTTAGCAGGGATCCTTTAAAGGATATCCAGAACTTCTTTGACTCTGTGTCCTCCGAGTATCAGAAAGAAAATTCTTACATGTAGAAAATAGCTTTAGTCTCCATTTTTTTAATCCAATACAGTTCTATCGATTTAAACATTTTTAATATTCACTAAGCGGAATTCAAAATTAACAAAAAATAATCCATCATCGATCAGAACAAAAAGGAAAATGATTTTTTTTTAAACAAGTTTATAAAGCAATTTGTAATTACTTATGCTTGCTAAGCATTGAAAAAAAAGAATGATCACCATGGTTAATAGTAAAGATACAAATAATAAACGAAACTATACGAATCTTAAGGAGTTGGCCATTGCCATCAGCAAGGGACTGAGTCTTCAGAATAGAGCTATGAATGAAGAAGAGGCTGTTGAGGCTGCAGAGCATTTAATAAATTTCTTCGGTTATAGTGATAGGGTTATTGACAACATGCTTGAACCTGAGGATAGGGATTCATTTTATACTATGGAGGATATCGGTGTTCTCCAAACTGAACGAGAGGAAACAACCCTTTACGACGGCAGAGAATGGAGAATACATTACTGGATCCTCAATGTTCCTCATATAATCCGATTATCAAAAATGAAGACACCCATCGCAATTATAGAAAAGACTGACGCGTCACAGATATACGAGGAAATTCCAGACGAATACTGGAAACCAAATTAGGGATACAGGTGCACGTCGCAGTTCTTGATAGGGAACGATGTCATCCCAAAAAATGTAACCACGAATGCCAATATTATTGCCCTCCAGTTAGGAGCGGCACGCCAACAATTGAATTTCCCGACCCAAATTCTCAGCCTGTAATAAATGAGCCTTTATGTATTGGGTGTGGGATATGCGTACATCGCTGCCCCTTTGGGGCGATAAAAATCATTACGCTTCCGGATGAACTGAACAAAGATCTGAGCCACCAGTATGGACTCAATTCTTTTCGCCTGTATTCACTTCCTATACCGTTAAAGGGTAAGGTTTCAGCAATTCTCGGGCAGAATGCGCTGGGCAAGAGTACTACGTTGAAAATACTCTCTGGCGTGATTGTCCCAAATTTTGGAAATTACGAGGAAAAACCAAGCAGGGAGAACGTTGTCCGGAGATTTGCCGGATCCGTCCTTGGCGATTATTTCAGGGATCTCTATGATGGAAATCATGTTGCTGTCCTGAAGGATCAGAACGTGGATTTGATTCCAAGGGTTACTTCGGGAACCATAGGCGAAATTCTCAAAAGAGATGATCCGCAGGGAAAATTCGATGAAATAGTCTCATCGCTTGGACTCTCAGAATCCCTGGATAAGGACGTGAGTTACTGCTCCGGAGGAGAACTTCAAAAACTTGCTGTGGGAAGGGCGCTCATGAAGGACGGGGACATATATCTTTTCGACGAGACAACTTCCTACCTGGATATCTCCGAAAGACTTCGCGTGGCAAGGTTAATACAGGAACTCTCGGCTTCCAAGATTGTTTTCGTTGTCGAGCACGATTTGGCGATAATGGACTGGATGGCTGACAATGCCCACATTGTTTATGGCCAGCCCGGTGCCTACGGAATTATCAGCGAACCCAGGACCTCGAATAAAGCAATAAACTCATTCCTGGAAGGGTATCTTCGCGAGGAAAATGTCAGAATACGAAATTACGCCATTAGTTTTCAGAAAAAATCCTCAAAACGCGATGCAACAGGCATCGACCTTTCTTCATGGAGTGATTTGAAAGTTAACCTTGGAAATTTCAGGCTTAATGTTTCGGCAGGATCTCTAAAAAACTCACACGTTGTTGGCGTTCTAGGACGGAACGCTCTTGGCAAGTCTACCTTTGCGAAAGTCCTGGCAGGAGTGATAAAGGATTACGAAGGGATCCTTTCAAACCCAGTCAGGATATCTTACAAACCGCAGTACATATCCACTGACTATGACGGTACAGTCCTTTCCCTCTTTCATTCTGTACTCAAGCAAGACATGGAGAATGCCTTCGTAAGGAATGAGATCATACATCCGCTTGACATAGAATCCCTGTATGATGAAAATGTGCAGGATCTCTCTGGCGGGGAGCTGCAGAGAATGTCCATATGCCTCACGCTCTCTCGCGATGCCGACCTTTATATCTTGGACGAACCATCCGCGCACCTTGACAGTGCTTACAGAATGCTTGCCGCCAAGGTTATCAAGAGAGTTATGGAAAACAACAAGAAGGGCGCACTGGTCATTGATCACGATGTTTACTTCATTGACCTTATTTCCGATGAACTCATGATTTTTACGGGAATGCAGGGCGTTGAAGGAAACACTTTCGGACCCATGCCGATGACTCAGGGCATGAACACCTTCCTGAAAGAAATAGAGATAACATTCCGAAGAGATGCTCTCACGATGAGACCAAGGATTAACAAGCCTAACAGCAGACTTGATAAGGAACAGAAAGAGAGCGGCAACTATTATTACGCGGAGTGAATGCTCGAAAGATGATCGGTGATCTGGAAGTCGAAGAACGTGACGGACTTGCGAGGATTGCAAAATTTGAGACTGCACATGGAATTATAGAAACACCATCATTCATGCCTGTGATCAACCCGAATATACCTATACTGACGATAAAGCAAATGACCGATATGGGTGCAGAAGCCCTGATAACTAACTCGTACATCATCAGGAGAACATCGAAACTCGACGAGGTTGCCAGGAAATATGGATTACACTATCTTCTTGGTTACGATGGGCCGATAATGACTGACTCTGGGACATTCCAGTCGCACGTCTATTCAGATATTGAATATTCAAATAATGACATTGTAAACTATCAAAAACTGATAGGAAGCGACATAATAACGATCCTTGACATTTTCTCTGAACCTGGATTTTCAAGAGAAAAGGCAGAGTATGCTGTGGTCGAGACAAAGAAGAGACTCGAGGAAATAGGTGATCTCGGAACCTCCATTCTGGCCGGGCCTATACAGGGATCGACGTTCCCAGATCTCAGGCGCCTTTCATCAGAACTCATGAGCAAATCGCGAGCCGGATACCTCCCTGTCGGCGGGGTAGTTCCTTTAATGGAAACATACCGGTACGATGCGACTGCGGAGATAATCATAAATGCGAAAATTCGATCCGACTTCTCCAAGCCTGTTCATCTGTTTGGTGGAGGGCACCCGATGTTCATGGCGCTCTCAGTTCTCCTTGGCGTTG
Organism: Thermoplasmata archaeon; assembly: GCA_021826925.1. Taxonomy (GTDB): domain Archaea; phylum Thermoplasmatota; class Thermoplasmata; order Thermoplasmatales; family Thermoplasmataceae; genus JAKAYB01. Next base: position 8,877 of record JAKAYB010000063.1, read on the forward strand.
ATGCTTTCGACTCTGCTTCTTACGTAAAATATGCTAAGGACGACCGCATGCTATTCCCATCCGGCTCGAAAGAACTCTCTAAAATTTCTATTCTCCCGTTTTGGAGCCCGCTTAGGGACCGATATACGATAAAGGAACTCCAGGAGCTTAATTCAAATGACAGATTCGAAGCTCTTGCACTACACAACCTTAAGGCCATATTCAATGAACTTAGCAGTATAAAGGAGTGTATTTACG
>JAKAYB010000064.1 GCA_021826925.1 Thermoplasmata archaeon
GAAAGTCGTTTTCCCACTTCCGTACTTCCTGTAAAGGCTATCATCTCAACCTTACTGCTTTTTGCAAGCTGCTCACCAGTCTTGCCTCCAGGGCCAGTCACAACGTTGAATACACCTTTTGGGACTCCGGCTTTTTCCATTAGTTCAGCAAGTTTTAGGGTAGTGAGCGGAGTATAGCTTGCAGGCTTGACGACAACGGAGTTACCGGTTGCGAGTGCAGGAAAAGCTCTCCAAACTACCATCATGAGAGGGTAATTCCATGGAGTTATAACCCCAATCGTCCCAATCGGTTCTCTCCTAACCGCGCTCGTTCCGTCAGAAACATATTCTGCCATTGCCTTTCCTTCCAGTACCCTTGCTGCCCCGGCAATGAACCTTATGTTGTCTATAGTATAGGGAATGTCGTATCCTGAGACCTGTTTTATGCTCTTTCCAGTATTCTCCGTCTCAAGTTTCACGAACTCATCAGTCTTTGACTCAAGCATTCCTGCCACTTTCAGTAGAATATTCGATCTGTCGCCTGGAGGAAGTTTGCTCCATACTCCAGATTCGAAAGAATCACTTGCTGCGTCAATCGCTTTGGAGGTATCAGATTCTGAAGCTTCAGGAACAAGGGCAATTACCGATCCATTTGAAGGATCCCTAACCTCAAAATACTTATCGTTTTCTGAGTTTGTCCACTCTCCGTTTATAAACATCTTGAATCTTTCTGCCATTTTTATGCCTCCTTTGGGTAAAATGCGTTCTCAAAATTGCCTTCATACATGTTTTTGATCAGCCTTCTTGTGTTCTCCTTACTCAATCTTCTTGGGTTGAATCTTGGAAGATCATACAGTTTTTGCCTGGACTCGAATATATAGTCCGCGAAGGTTTCGATATCCGTTTTTGGAAAGTTTATTTCCCTTAGAGTTGTCGGCATTTCAAGGTCTCTTAGAAGCTCGATTATCTTCCCTGGAATCATTCTTGCCAGTGTCCTGGCATCTATGCCCTTCGGCCTAATGTCGAATATGCTGGATAGTTCAGATATTCTGGTATAAGAAGGAGGTATATTGTAATCGAGTATGTACGGAAGCGCCATACCTACAGCTACGCCATGAATAGCACCGTACTTTGGTCCAAAAGCTTCTCCAAGACAATGACCAAGAATTGATGGGCCCGCTACCCACGGAAATGTTATTACCATGCCTCCTAGCATGGCTGCAGTTGACATAGCTGTCCTAGCCTCTATATTGGATGGATCGTTGTATGCCGTCCTCAGGTTATGAGCTATGAGATATGAGGCTTGGAGCGCCATCCCATCTGAGATTGGATTTGCCTCCTTGCTAATAAACCCTTCAATATTGTGGGCAAGTGCATCCATTCCGCTCGCAGCCGTTGTACGTGGAGGGGCACTTACATTTAGTTTTGGGTCAACTAAAGCCATGTCAGCAAGAAGATTGCTGCTTGCGGCCCAGGTCTTATACATGGTATCTTTTTCTATTACTACGGACATGTTTGATACCTCACTCCCTGTTCCACCTGTAGTTGGGATAAGTATTTTTGGAAGCCCTGGAACCTTAAATTTATCTTCAACTGGAGTCAGGTATTCAGCAGGTTCTCCTGGATTTGTAAACATGCTAGCCACCATCTTACTGGTATCGAGTACACTTCCACCGCCTATGGCAACAACAGAATCAAAATTTCCATCCTTTCTGGAGAATTCTACAGCTTTTACTATGTTGTCCATGGTAGGCTCGTTTGATATGTCTTCATAAATTTCAAAACCGATCCCGGATTTTGTTACAGAATCTACTAGACCATCAAGCAGGCCAAATTTATGCACATTTGGATCAGTCACTATCAAAGTCCTTTTGGAACCCATATTTTTGAGTTGCTTTCCTGTCTCAAGAGAAGCTTCTTGGCCCAGTAATATCTTCTTCACTTGGTCGTATTTCAAAGTCAGATCATATTTATATTTATATCCTTGAGTATACATAGGATTGTTAGCTTCACAGATTATTTAATTTTTACTAGGAAATCTTAAACGTCAAAAAGTATCTATCTTAGCAAGTAAAAAATCTGCTGACGGATTGGATTCGTTAATTCACACTGAGATATTTTAACGAGAAAAAAGTCTCACATAGAGACTTGCACAGGCCAAGACAGTACTCTTTGAATTATAAGTGTACGAAACTTATGGAGCGTAAATGTGAACTTGGATGAAATCCGAGTGTGCATCTGTCAATATGAAAAGATCAGTAGTTATGACCAAAGTTATGTGCAGAGCTTGCAAATAGTGGAAAAGATTTATGTGTTCTAGAAATAAGAAAAAACAGAATCCACGATCGATCTCTTATTTATAAAGTTATAAAATAGTAGATGAGGTTCTGGCAAAACCACACCCGGAAATGGCTCAATTTATATTGCATAAGATTTTACGAATTGTTATAATGGATAAATTACGATTTATGGTTAGTATAGTAAGAATAAATATATTTTAATTCATAGCTGGACTGGAGTATAAATGAACACTAGAATTTTGTCTCAAAAGGGAGCTCAAATTCAGATCGTACTGGAGACCCAGGTCCTGGTGTTTACGCCAGATAATCTTTTGAGTGTTCTTAAAAACAATGAATTCCAGATTGTTTAAGGACTTGTGTCTAATCCTCTCCATCCAACCCTGGCAGCACAGAACACGCAAATTTATTCAAAAGATTCTCTTATGATCTATTTATTACAAACTCAGCCGTTAAGCAGTTTGGTATTTGCTCTTATGAATACTGTTGATTTGAAAATTGGTGGGAAAACCTAGCTCAGATATGATAAGGGATCTCATGGGCTCGCTTAACTTAGTAGATGAGACCATCAGCGCTATCACATTTAATTTTACAACAAGATTTACAGCTACAAAGAAGCCCATAGATCGACTTAGCAAACTGATAAAACTGGATTTTTTAAGAAAAATGAAAAAGGATCCGTTACTTATAACCTTAAATGTATTATCCATAAGACTAGGTGATATATTTCCTATTGAGAAACAAGGATTTAACATTGCCATTGAACCACTGTTATCAAATCCTGAAAAGATGTTCTTTATTCAGTTTATGAAAAAACTTATTAATAGAGATTCATTGTTCGAACTTGTTAATGAATTTCCAAAGACGCTTGAAAATCCAATAAGTGGGGTTGATTCCAATGATTAATAATCTTTCGTTTTTAGATAAAAATTCTTTTGATTCCGTTAGTGATATTATCGAGAGGGATGCAGTTGAACTTTTACGCACGATGAACGTAATGAAGATGACTAGTCCTCAAGTACCCTCTGTTCAGTTTTATTATACTCCATTCAGTTTCTATATAGATGATGAGGAAAATGCAAACGAGAAAAGAATTGAAGTTCTTTCTAAGTATATCATGTTTAATTCATTAACAGATGAAAAACGCTTTTTAAGTAAGAACACCTTCTTAATCGATATTATAGAAGAGGCTATAACGAAAATTAAAAAGCTATTCACAAGCGAAAGTCTTGAACTTGCAATCGAAAATGATCCTGAGATTCAAAGCGATTCTGAAGTCTTAGTTTTGAAAATTCACACTAAAAAAAGTCCCAAAGAAATGATTGAGCTGCTGAATAAATTAGACGAAGAGTGGTGGCTCGAAACTAAGTTGAATACTAAGCAAAAACTTGTCATAGAGGAAGAATACGATTGACATTCAAGTGTGGACTGAATATCTTAATCTAGCCATTAAACTTAACAATGACGCAAAAATCGATGTCCTTCTCAAAGAGGCGATGTATAAAACCTCTATCAGTCGAGCTTATTATTCATGCTTCAACTTGGTAAAGAATTATTTCATATCAATAGGAGAAGTTTTAAGCAGAACGACGGACGTACATAAGGAAATACAAGTTTTCTTGGAGAGCATGTCGAACCTTTAGAGCAATAGCGATAAAAGAAAAGATCTAATTGAGATCTCAAATGAGTTGGGGATATATAGATCCTTTAAAAACAAGGCTTATTATAACAACTCCATAAATAATATAAGTATGACAGCGGAGGCTACTATAATTCGCGCAAGTAAGATAAGAAAACTCATTGAAAGCCTTTACTAGGCACTTTTATTTAGTTAAAGTTGTTGCCACGACATAGTGTACTGAGATCTTCACAAAATCAAAGTCACAAATGCACAAACGAAAGTCGTTATCTTCCTTTGATTTCTTTGTAAATTTCTATCGCTGCAGGGCTAGTATGCCATATATTATTCCAGCGGAACCCAGGAAGTTCGCCCTGATTAATTCTCAGTGCCATGTATTTTACAGAATAATCTATACCAGCAGCTTCTTTCACTCGTTGCAGTGTCATTAACTGATCCGCCTTGGACCCTGCTTTATCAAGAAAGAAGATGAGTGATCTGGACATATTGATTTCTAGGAACGATTTCAGCTGATTTACTCCTTTGGAGTAAGCGATCTCGAGTGCATCAAGGTAGGCTGCCCGATCATGCGGGACCATGTTTACTAATGGCCAATTATGGTTGAGAAAGTGTATGTTCAAAAGCAATCTTCCCACTCTTCCGTTCCCATCTAAGAAAGGATGTAAGGATTCAAAATCAAAGTGCATTTCTGCTGCTTGATGGAATACATCATCCCTTGAAAGTTCATTTTCTGCATACTTCTGCTCCCACTTTTGCAGAAGAAACAAGAGTTTTTCTACCCCAGGAGGTGAGTGCCTGGATCCAGATATTCTCACGCTAACTTTTCTCCATTGGCCTGCATCCAAAAGTATTCCATGGAAGACGATATTGTGTAATTCCAGAGCACTTTTCATGTTTATTTCGGATATATTCCGTTAACTACTTCAGCTAAAGCAGAAATGTGCTGAACAGTTTCTATAACATCCTTTACACGACGATTTGGTACTGTTTTCCCTGTTTCTATTATCCTAGTCACTTCCTTAAGAGTTAGAGTGTTTCCTTCTATTGCATTTGTTCCCCAAGTATTCAGTATGAATGTTTCTTGTAGAGTTTTTTCTGGCATATTGCGAATTGATCCTCGATCCAGTAGTCTTTCTCTTAGTCTATTCAATATGTATTTATCCATCTTATAGAAGAAGTATATATACAATATAAAAGGATATATGAACATTGAACCATCTAAATATAATTCCATATAGGAGATAAGGAGGGAATTTTTACTTTTTAAACACATAATATAAAATGATCATATTGTTTAAATCATAAATTGACGCCACAGTTAGAGAAATTATGGCAGAAATCAGTGTGTTTGAACAACAAAAGATGGATCGCAATACTGTCGACACATCGTATCTCCGCTGTCGATCTTAAGACAACTGGTCTCCTATTATAGTTTTTCCCGGTTTGAGTGTTGTCAGACTTATTTGCCTATTTATTTTGTTTCCCCACTTGTTTTTTTGTTTTCTGGATATGTAACTGGGGAATCGTGTTATCAGATATTCCATTCAGAATCCGTACACAATCTTCGGAACATTGAAAATTGTAATAACATCAATTTGTGATAAATCTTCTTGAGAGCATAAGCAATGACATCCCTTTTTTAGTAGCTCGCGTTATCATGATGGGTAGACGTATTTGAGTTGCGACAGAAATATGGATAGAGGATATATGAGGGTCTTTAGGAGGAAGTATGGAATCAATCTCGTTTTCTAGGTTTCCTGAGGCTGAATTAAATACTTTCAGCAAAAGGGGAGATGTTACCTTTAGATACAATATTGGAAATATAAGGTCGAATCACGTGGAACAATACCTTTATTCCTATTTTGTAACCCCGGCCTCGAAAAACGGAGTGTATTGGAATGTACAGGGAGTGCCGATTGGCAACTTTCCAACTGTATATGAAAAGAAGCTTGGAATTACTAATATTACTTGGAGATTTAACAAAGGTGTTCCGGGAGAAATAGATCTGCTTCTCGTCTACATTGTGGGTAATGGCATTTTAACCCGTGCAGAACTGGTCTATGAACCAAATGTCAGAAAAGAAGAAATCGTCTTGGCCTTAAAACCTCTCATCTTTGTAGCTAGAAAATTTGGAATTCCAAAAGATGGACTTCCATTGTCACAAGTATATTCTTACGGAGAAGAGAAAAAGAAGACAGATGAGGTGATTAACCGGGCTACACCAAATGATGATAGATATTTCAGAGTACTTGGACTCGTCCCTACCTCGAATATGGGACTCGTGAAAGCAGCATATAGAGAATTGGTTAAACAATTTCATCCCGACATAAATGGCGGGATAAGTCAAGAGAGGATGAAAGAAATTAATGATGCTTACGAACACATTATTTCGAGTATGAGAAATAAAGGTGCCTTTCGATAGGTAACATATTACACGTTGTATAAGCGACCTAGATATGTAATATTACATACCAGTGACCATGGACCTATAGGATAGGTATTACAGGAATATTATCATTATTAACTAGAGACTAATAAGTAACCGTTACTCTCTCGTTAAGTGAGATATTCTATTATATAATTATACCCAAAGCAGAATAGCGCTATGATAGGTATTTCATATCTAATTAACAGAATGATAATTTAGGTGTGGCCATAGCCAGCGGCTGAGACTTGATGATCTTATTTATTGGAATGACAAATTTGATGAAGCAGACGACTAACTAATCATCCTTTGGTCTTTAAGTGTAATTTAAGTATTTTTAATAGGTGACCTTATATTATTACTTGTTCTTGCTCACTGATCAATTAAGAATTCAGAAATCATGAACTTAGTACAGTTCTTCTTCTATTCCACATTTGGCTTAGGTATGTATAGTTCTTTATCATATACGCCGTATATCGCTACTATAGATATCAAATATGCATATATCGGTTTCAATGAATAAGCCCGCTCGCATGGCGAGTCTGGAAGAGTAGGTGAAGTGCGAATCTTTTGCTGATTCGTAGGGTTACACGATTTTATAGGTAAAATAGGGCCTGGGCAGTCAATTCGCACCGTTCAAGTTTATGGGTAAAATTACTTGTATGCTGTATAACAGGGGTTATACGGCGTTGAAAGCCAAAATGAAGCGACCCAGATCCACCGTCTCGATACCTCTAGTGAACTCTCCGACGGTGACAACATGTTCGCACCAATCATTCATAAAAGAATTCAAACTTGAGTTTCGCAAGAAATACAGCGAAACATGTTACACTAATCCAGACAATTCCGTGATTTCCTTATATTCCTAACTCATTTCCGGTAGTGCACCAACCAGTATCCGATCCGGTGGTTTTATCCCCATCTCATTGAGTATTTTGACCGCCTCGTCCGATTCTGATCTATAGACTATCCTCATGGGTGATTTCACAGGTATTGCCTTGATCCCCCACAATATTTCTGCCGTTCTTTCCACGGTGAGGCGTGACACCGTGAGCCTCTTCTCAATTATCCTTGAAAGAAGCAGGGACAATACGCATACGAACACATGTGCCTTTATTCTCTCCTCCTTCCTGTGGTATACCGGCCTTATCTCAATAAATGACTTTATTGTCCTGAAGGAACGTTCAATCTGCCACTGTTCCTTGTATGCTGAAACAACCTCATCCTCCGGTAGATCGGTATTTGTGACAACGAGGAACCTCCCTGCAATCTTTTTCAGGATATGTATCCTTTTCTCATTCAGTACTGCTCCATTCTTTGTGAACTTAACCAGGGACTTCATCTTTCCAAGCGATTTCTTCAGTTCCTTCTGATCCTTGATTTCGGATATTTTCTTCTTCACAATATCTATTTTGTCATTGAGGTCTTCCAGATCCAGATCCTCTCTCTCCTTGTTGTACACTGCGATGTATCTCCTCTTTCCTGCAAGCGTTCTCTGCTCTCCGGTGGAATCCTCCTTCATCACGTCACTGACACTTATGGTCACTTTCTTTATTGTCAGATCATTCACCACATTGCCATCGGTGAAATCTGTTTCCATGAGTACGTTGCGGTATGGTTGATCCCACCTGTAGGCTGCGGTAATGTACCGATTCTGGTCCAGGAGATCAAGGGACTTCGATCTTCCGAATGCCCTGTCTGCTATGAATATCATATTTTTGATCCTGAAACGATCCTTCAGCACAGATATGGTGGATTCAAGCGTCTTCGGATCTATGGTGTTGCCGGGCCATACCTCATGGTGTATCGGTATACCGTCTGCCATGACGAGGCCGATGACGATCTGCTCTTTACCGCGCTTCTTATCCCGGGAATATCCGAACAAGACAAGATCATTATTCTCCCCTCCCTCGAAATATGATGATGTGAGATCGTAGTGTATAACGGAAGTATCAGGCTTCAATGCCGTAAATAAACGCATCTCTATGCGATCCTTGAATCCAATCAGTGCATCAAGAGCCCTGTACAGTTCATCCTTCCCGATCCTGGGTGAATCCCATGGGTAGTACACTGTTTGGAAGAATCTGCGAATGGATATGTCCGAACCGGGATGGGTAATCCTGGCAGCGATCATGAGGAAGATCGTTTCCCTGTACTTTCCAAGTACGGAAAGCGAACGCATGATTCCAGTATCCTCCATGATATTCCTGGCCGCATATACCATCCCGAAATCCAGTGGAGGATCAAATGCCATGTTTCCCATGCCTGTTCCTGCAAGGTTTGACTTCTGAAGCTCCTGCTGGAATATGGATCTGTAGCGATCCCTGTCCTTCTCGTCATGAACAGGTCCAAGATGCTTTATTATACGTGTTTTCTGTTTTCCATTCTCCCTGTGCTTTTCCGCCAGCTGTGCATAAACCTCCACCCCATACTTGCCTTTCTTCTTTGCAAACCTCAGGAACACACATGTATAATGTAATCTAATATAATAAAGCATGCACCATGGTGCATGATACAAATTCTATAAAAAAGAGCTTTATTTACAGCCTCATGCTATAAACCGGTTGCGAAACTCAAGTTTGAAATATAGAATAAACATTAGATCTGTGCAGACGACATGTC
>JAKAYB010000005.1 GCA_021826925.1 Thermoplasmata archaeon
CAGAATTTATATCATCGACAACAGTTTTGACCTTTTGTATGTACCCTGGTTCTATATGCGCTGTATTTATTCTTATTGCAGACAGGTTGTTCCTGAACATTGTTTTCAACAGTGATCTCTTGAAACTTGCCGGACCTATCGTAGCTACAATCTTTGTTCTTGGCATGAATAAGGTATAAAAAATTTATATTTAACCGAGAGCAATTGCAAAGGGAAAAAACCCCGCCTGATCATAATATTGCGAATGCTATCGAATCCGTCGGAAAAAGTATGAGTTACTCAAGGTCAATTGCAAATCACGCCTTTTTTTTGGCGAGGTGAATATTTACAGCACCGAACATGAGACTTTTTACAGAGCAAGTCTCAAATCCTGCATCCAGTATCATCTTTCTTATCTCTTCCCGAGTGTAAAAATGCCTCACCGAACTCGCAAGATAAGAATATGCCGTGGAACGCGTAATCAGATTACCCAGCATAGGAACAAACTTGTAAAAGTATAATGAAAATAGTTGAGAAAAACCTTGCCGGGTAGGGTTGTATGCGTCGAGGTTTGCAAGAGTCCCACCAGGCTTCAGTACCCTGTACGATTCCCTGAAGAATGCATCGACATGGGTAAGATTTCTCGTCATGTATGCTGAAACAACTGCGTCAAATGAATTTGAGGGAAATGGTATTTCCTCTGCACTCCCGATCACGAATTTAACGTTCTTCAGGGTAACTTTCTGTGCCATGCGCTCATTGACGTCCATTGGGACTACATGACACGTAGGACATTCCTTAATGGTAAGTTCAGTTAGCTTTCCCGTGCCGGCCCCACAATCAAGCACAGAGGATCCATCCCGAAGATGAACTGAGCGGATCATGCCCTTTCTCCATCTATTGTCCTGGCCCAAGGAAATTATCGAATCTACAAGATCATATTTTTCGCTGATAGTGTTAAAAATCTCTTCGACTACCTTACTTTTATTTTCATATATTTCAGGCAAATATTTCACTCTATTATCTTAGCAAGCTGCGCGTATGGTATTCCGTCAATGTAAATTACGTTTTCTGAATCTATAAAGTCACTGTCGGTGGCTAATCTTACAACATGTTTGCCGACCAAATTTGCTATCGTACAAAGGCCAAGAGAAGCGATGAATGTATTGTCTGATACACGAGCGTTACCATAAAATCCAGATAAAACCTTAATGTGAAATTTTCCTTCTCTGAACTCTTTGTCTATAAGATCGGAATCAGCTGCAGCCAAGATTACCTCATTCTGAGCCTCGGTAATTTTCATATTGATATTATTCAACGAATCACATCCAACTTTTTGTAGGAAGGCTCGTATATCTGCCCTGAGCGCTTGAGATGTTCAATAGCATCTCGTGCTCGTTCCTCAGTGAGACCTTTGGCAACAGATAATGATATAACCTCATTGATCTCAGCTGCATGCTTGCTTTCTGCCTTAAGCTCTTTGATTATGTCAAAAACAGTTTCGAGATCGTTCCTCTGTTTGGAACTTGTTCCACTCAAAAGAATATCAATATCTACGCCACCATCAGTCATGGATACATCCCTGAGGTAATAATCAACGATCTTCTTTGCGAGCATAGCATCTTCAGCCGTAACAAGCGGAGATAGTTTTGTTCTTGCGGCTGCTTCAGCCAACCTTATTGTTGACTCAAGCTGCCTTGCTGTTATAGGTATTGATTCTGTGTTTCCGCCCCTTGTTTTAACGTATTCATCTTTCAGCAGCTTTATAGCTTCATCAGAAAGTCTCGGGAACACACGAGTCCTCGAGTAAGACACATATTTTCTGATCAACTCCTTATCAACAATTGGCGCAAAGTACTCTTCATCTGGAATCTCATAGTCAACGATCTCGTTTTCCTCGAGACTGCGATAAATTTCTCCAACACGATGCGCCCTGAGAACGTGATCCGCCAAACGCTCATCAGAAGACTTTTCAGGGCGATCAATAATCTTAAAAATTACATCGAAACGAGAAAGTAGGGGAGGCGGGAAATCAATTTGATCTACTATGGATCTGTTCGGATCGTACCTTCCCCATTTTGGATTTGCCGCACCAAGGATCGAACACCTAGATTTTAGGGTGGCCATTATTCCGGCCTTTGAGATAGTTATAGTCTGTTGCTCCATCGCCTCATGCATAGCTGCTGTATCTCTGTCATCCATCTTATCCATTTCATCAATTGCACAAAAACCATTATCTGCAAGTACGAGTGCACCTGCCTCAAGCGTCCATCGACCTTCCCCGAACTCGTCATGAACCGCGGCGGCGGTCAGTCCAGCCGCACTCGAGCCCCTACCGAAAGTGAACACCCCTCTTGGCGATATTTCAGTCATATACTTCAACAGTTGGGACTTTGCCGTTCCTGGGTCTCCAACCATCAGTATGTGTATATCACCTCTTATCGTGGTTCCGTCCTTCATGACTTTTCTTACCCCTCCGAACATTTGAAGGACCAATGCTGTCTTTATCATATCCAGCCCGAATATGGTTGGAGCAATGGATGATGACAATTTATCGATCAGAGATGGAGTTTTGGAAAGTGCAATTATCTTTTCCTCGTCTTCTGAAGAAATTGTTATTTCTTCAAGTTCCTTTGATTTTTTGTAATTTACACAATAAAAATATATCTCGAATTCAGTCAAAGTTACTATTCCAATACGCTTCTGTTCAGCCCTGACTATTCCGTCAATGGTCACCCGATCCCCTGGGTAAAGCCTGCCGGTAAGATCATCTTCGATAATAACCGTAATTCGTTGCGGCTGTGTTCCACCCTCAAGTGTTTCCGGATTTTCCTGCAGCTCAATCTTCTGGGTATCTACAAATTCCGAAAGCTCAGGAACAAGTTTGAATTTCGCCTTGTTATGCTCGACGCCGCTCTCAACTTCATTGGAACACTTAGCAGGTTCTTCCATCTTACCTTTTGACTGCTTGACCTTCGTGATGGCACCACATACAGAACACTCAAAAGCTGCATCCTGAAGGCGCGGGAGAACTTCCGTATTCTTTCTGACTATGCCATTTATAGAGAGTAGCTTTTCAATATCCTCGCTCCTTATCTGCCTTATCTCCTTTCTGAAGCTTTGATCTTCACTGAGACCAGATATTCTTAGATTAACTCGGTTAACGTTTACACGGTCAGTGTGTATGAGGCTGCGTAATACTTCCTCTCCGAGTGCGAGTAAATGCTCTGGATTATCAAGAATTGCAGATTCAAACGACGGGTTGTGCCTTCCAAAATCAGAAAGATCCTTAAAAGAAACATAAATTGACTTTTCGTCCGGATAAACACTACTTACTCTGTTAATTGTGTCCATATATCCGTATTCGGAGTAAATCCTTAGCCAGGATTCTCTCAGTCGATCTTCTTCTTCGATTCCTATAGGGATCATTTCTACATGCAAATCTATAACATGTGAAATAAGTTTTCTATTGGTGAAGAGGGTCAAAAATAAGTTGACTTTTCTCTCTTTTTTCGCATTATTTAATTACCAGAATGATTGCGAAACCCTTTGTTTATTGATCCAAAACATATCATCCCACTATGGCGGCTGATACTTACGCGTTACGTTAACTAGAATAAGCGAATGCTAGATTTGCATAAATTTTTACTAGAATAATTCATTCAGGGAATAGGCGCTAGATCCTGCGACTTGTCGTAAGAATTACTTGAAAAGTTATTAAATTCGTAGTGTATGCCCTTTAAGATTTGCCGCCGTAGCTCAGCATGGTAGAGCGCGTGCTTGGTAAGCACGAGGTCGCGTGTTCAAACCCCGTCGGCGGCTTACTTTGATAATGAGAATTTTTGCGATATAAAAAGGGAGAAAAACCCTCATCTTGATTAATCAGATTGTTTTGAAGTTTCATAAGTTTGATTAAGATCAAAACAAATAGAGGGAACATATTACCTTTTTCATAATGGCAAAAAAGATAACAATAGAACTAGACTTAAATAGACTTGGGGTAATAGATCCACACTTCTATGTTCATGAAAAAGAGCTGATGGTTCACGACATAATAAATTATAGCCCAGATCGAATAGTATATATTGCTTCTCTCGAAGGTAAAGACATCAAGAAAAGCAGCCTCACTCGATTATCTAAGAAGGAGGAACTATTGAGTCTATACAACTTAGAGAGCTTTGAAATATTATCTATTGGAAGAAGATCTGATCAATATACAATTCTTATATCCCAAAGAGTCCCACCAGTTTTGAAGAAACTAATAAAGAGATACTATGAAACCATATTCTTAGTACCTCCAATTAACATTTCGCAGAGGTCTATGAAATTCAATTTCCTTGTTGTAAAACATGAAACCAAAAAGTTCTTGGAACTATTGAAAGAACTTGATGTGCCATACACTATAAGAAAAACATCGGGGGTTTTTTCAGCTGGAGGGCCGCTTGCGCCATTTCCTGCCAAATCTTGTGAGTTGACAAAAAAACAGGCGACAGTACTGAAAAAGGCAAACGATCTTGGATATTTTGATATACCGAGAAAACTCACTATGAAGCAATTCTCAATAGAACTAGGTATATCGCCTGCGTCAACCCATAGGATTTTAAAGAGAATAGAAAGAAAGGCTATCATTAAACTTCTGGAGAATTTATGAGAACTTGTGTTGTTTTATACTTAATTAAAGAGAAATATTTTTGGGCCTACAATAAGTGAGTTCAAAATGCAAGCCTAATGAAATACAGTTGCGAATATCATATTGATTTAGCAACTTGGCTATTGCGAATACTCGTCTCTGTTTCATTGAATATCGGTATAGATATTGGTGCTAAATCATGCCCGTTCTTTAGGCCACGCAAGATCTTTACCGGTCGATACATGCTCTTAAACTCCTCCCTTATTGCCATTCTCAACGGAACAAAAAGGTCATTTCCTGCATCGGCGATTCCGCCGCCAATTATCACTGCTTCTGGATCCATAATATTTATCACGTTGACTATGCCTACGGCAAGGTAATAAATTGTTTCTTCAACGATCAGTTGCGAGAACATATCCCCCTTCCTCTTGAATTCGAACACCTTCTTCGCATCAATTTCCGAAGGTTTTAACTTGGAGAAAAGATGTGACTCATGTATTGCCGTGATATTTTCAGATGCCCGTCGGGCAATACCCTTTCCGCCAGCCACTGCTTCCAGACATCCACGTCGCCCGCATCCGCAAATTGGCCCATTGGACATAATAACCATATGGCCAAACTCACCAGCCATCCCATGGGCTCCTCTGTAAAGCTGTCCGTTAACAAATGCACCTCCCCCAATTCCAGTACTTATCGTCATGTATACGAAATTATCCATCCTCTTTGCAGATCCGAATAGTTTCTCTGCGATAGTGGCCGCGGTTGCATCATTTTCAAGGTATGCCTTAGTCCCGAATTCATCTTCGAGCATCTTTGTAATGTTGAAATTTCTTAGGCCCAGAATGTTTGGAGATGATATAACTACCCCCCTCTTTTGGTCCACAAGACCGGCAAAAATTACACCAATGCTATCCGGCTGCTTTACGCCACTGTGTTCCATTACCTCCCAGCCCATATTTATCAGATCATCTCGAAGTTTTTTTGGTCCGAGATGCCTAACCGTAGGTTTCCTTACTACAGACCGTATTCTTCCATTTTCGTCACCCAACACCGCGGATACCTTGGTTCCACCAACATCATACCCTAAAATGAATCTCGGCATAGGAGACTTAATACCATATAGTTATAAATTAAATGCGCATGTTTCACTAAAACTATTAAGCGTGCTAGACTAACCCGGTTATAACTAATTGATATATTCTTGATGCCGCCAATTTCAATGTTTCTTTTCATTTTTGCCACAATTTATGCTGGAAAGTTTCGAATCGAATAATGATTCCAGATGAAACTGATCAACAAAAGAAAGCAAAATAAATTTCTAACCGTATCGGTTTGTTTTACAAGTAGTGATCGCTTGAGTATATCGTCCTCAAAGTTCTTTCATTGATTCTTGTTTGATTCACTCTGCTGCAGCTCGTTGCTCATTGGCTTTACGATCAATACCAATCCATCGCGCGCCGTAACTGTTACTTTCTGCCCCTTATCAATGGATGAGTTATCCTCAGTCTTTGCTTCCCACCGGACACCATCTATTGATACCCATCCCTTTGGAGAAAGCGATTCCTTTACATTTGCCGTGCGTCCTATTAATGTTTCTGCACCTGTAAATTTTCTTGATCTAAACGTAACAGCAATTCTTCTGATCATAAATCCAAAGAATACTGCTATAACGCCTATCGCAATGGCAGCGATATAGCTATCGACACCGTATGGAGCGGGCGAATATCCAACATTACTTGACAGATACGGAGAAGCCAGAAGGAACGTACCGATCAGCGCGGTCACTACCCCCGCCACAAGCGAGATTCCATGACCTGTTTTTGCCTCAACAATGATCAAAACGGCACCCACAAGCAGGAGTATTATCCCAACAAGAGAGGCCCCAATGATCTCAGCGCCGAGAAGTCCGAGAGCAATAAGAATTATACCGATAGCTGATAATATGGCAGTTCCATGAAACAGATCCGCTAGAATTGCAATTGCACCTATAAGGATGAATATGCCGTCTACCGTGCTGTTACTCAAAAAGCTGAGGAAGTTATCATAGAAATTGGGATTGCCTGTCACAACCGGATAAGAGGATAAATGAAGTGATGTAATCAGAGCTGTAAGGTTTGAAGAATAACCGTTTACAAGGTGGATTGACACAGCTTGGGTTTCGGTGTAAGCTGTATTGTTGAACACCATGTTCTCCGCCGCAGTTGCATTCCTGTTATGCGCCATTGCCATACTTCCCATCAAAGCAGCCATGGCATCGGTTGTATGCTTTTCTTCGAGTGCAGTACCGCCTTCAACAATCGGCGTTGAAGGACCTATATAAGAGCCAGAGCCCATGTATATCCCATCTGTAGCCATAGCGACATAGGAACCGGCTGACGCCCCCATTCCGTCTGCGGGTATGTATGTATAAACGTTAATTCCTCTTGCCTCGGTACTGTTTATTGCGTTTACCATCTGAAGCATATTCTCAAGAATTCCGCCTGGAGTGTTCATGTTGATAATCACGGCCTCGGTTGTACTTGGGGTTAAAGATGAAAGAGAACTCGCTATAAAATTTCCTGAACCTGGATCGATTTCTTCATCCAGATTCAAGACAACAACTACCTTCTGACTGCTCGCATGAGAAACACCAGCCAAGGCTACAAGCGTTGCCGCGAACAAAACAAACAGGAGAATCTTGTAAGTCTTCACGTATAATTATTATATATTGATTATTTAGTCTTTCGATCATCTATTATTTTAATTAATACAATGAGATTAACCATAAATGTCTAGAAACTACATTTATGAACTATCTGGTTTAGAGGACGGAAAACGAGTTGATATAGCGGGATGGGTTCAGGATATCAGGAAATTGAAGAACGTTGCCTTTTTGATGGTGAGGGACAATACTGGCATCATTCAGGCAACACTTAAGCTGGACAATGAAACAACAAAGCATATGATCAATGAACTCACTAGAGAATCCGTAATAAAACTTACTGGTATACTGAATAAACACTCCCCTGCAAAAGGAGGGGTGGAAGTCCAGACAATTGATCTTTCCTTACTCAATCGTTCGTTAACTCCTCTACCTTTAGGAATAGCAGATCCTGTTGAAGCTGATTTTGACACCAGATTTAACAATAGATTCCTCGACCTTCGGAAGCCGGAAAGACTGAAAATATTCCACGTTGAAAGCGAACTATTATGGGGTATAAGAAAGTTCTTGAATTCTGAACACTTTGTTGAGGTTCACACACCTAAGATCGTGGCTGCTGCAACAGAAGGTGGAGCCGATCTCTTCGGCGTGAAGTATTTTGAAAAAAATGCTTATCTTAACCAGAGTCCACAGTTATACAAAGAAATGCTTATGTCAGCAGGATTTGACCGCGTGTTTGAGGTTGGACCAGCCTTTAGAGCAGAGGAACATAATACTCCCAGACATCTGAATGAGTTCACCTCTATCGACATTGAGATGAGTTTTTCCGATCACAATGACGCTATGAGCATGTTAGAAAGATCTGTAAAAGCTGGCATAGAATCTGTTGCCCTAAGCAATACTTTTCGGGATCTCGATTCAACTGAAATCGAAGTCCCTGAAATTCCATTTCCTAGAATCTCTTATCAAAAGTGTATTGATTACTTACACAAAAACGGTGTTGAAATGGAATTTGGCGTAGATTTTAGTCCAGAACAACTCAAAATTGTAGGAGAACAATTCAAGTCGTTTTATTTTATTACTGAATGGCCATCTCAAGTAAGGGCGTTTTATACCATGCCAAAGGAAAATAACAATCTTGTGACAAATTCGTTTGATCTACAATACAGGGATAAAGAAATCACGTCAGGAGCGCAACGTATTCACGAAGTAGATATGTTAGAAAAAAGGTTAAAGGAAAAAGGTTTAAACCCAGCAGATTTCGAATTTCATCTGAAAGCTTTCAGATATGGCATGCCACCACACGCAGGGTGGGGGTTAGGTCTGGAGCGCCTCACGATGATTCTGCTAGATCTACAAAATATCAGAGAAGTTAGTTTATTTCCTCGAGACAGAACGAGAATCGTTCCTTGATTTTTTCTTTTCTCCTTTTGGTTCCCCAAAGGCAACTTCGTCCATTTCTTCTGCACTAGCTATTTCCAGGTCATCTTCATCAAATTTTTTGTGTGCCATAAATGACCAAGTATATATTCTAAAGCTTATATTTAAATATTTCGTTTACAGATCCGAACAAACTAAAAACGAACTGAAATTAAACCAACGAACTGAACGATTAAAAAATTTAAAAAAAGAAAATGAAACCTACTAGTCATTGGCTTCCAGTTTTTTTCCTGGACTTAGGGGGTTTTGAAGAAGATGAAGTATTTTTTTTATCTGCAGTTTCGGGCTTATTTTGTGGCTTCCCAGACCCAGCGTCAGATAAAGAAGAATCTTTTTGCTCAGGCTGTTCCGATTTAGTCTCCTCGGGCTGCACTGGCTTTGTTTCTTCCGGTTTTTTCTCCTCGGGCTGCACTGGCTTTGTTTCTTCCGGTTTTTTCTCCTCAGCTTTTGTTTCATTACCTTTTTTCTTCACTACTCCAGACAGTGCGGCAAGTATAACACCGACGACGACTAGGACTATACCAAGGATACTTAACAGGAAACCTTGCGATACTATTTTATAACTATGACCGGAGGGTAAAACCGGTGTCGACGTATTGTTAGTTACGTAGATTACATAGTACAAACCTGGCCCCACATTATAACCGCCTAGATAATTTGGATGCATGACATAGCTCATTGCCGTTGAATAATTCATGATGTTACCAATAACCGAATTATTAACTAGGTACATCCCGGAACCAGAAACCATTATGAGAGAACTAGAGGTAATATTTATTTGTGGCGTAGCTGCAACTCCAGATGAGTAACCTGACAGGTTACTCTGTGATCCAGTGAATACACCGAAACCAAACAATAAAACGATAAGACCTACAACCAAAATTACTATCCCAACAGTCAAAAATTTAGAATTCATTTGTATCTTGTCACCACTATGGGATAGATATCTAAGTATAAATATCTTTTTAATTTGGCAGTATATTTTGGGACATTTATCTTAATTATACAATAATTTATTTTTACCTTTCTTGCCGATCGAAAAATGTCTATTAACAGTGTACAAAAACTTACTTTTTATTTGATGAAAAAGATGTCAACAAATGTAACGCACAGACTCGATGTAGAAAGCATCCACGTCTTTTTCATAATGGTGTGACATAATTTGGAACAAGTGATATGACTGATTTCCCTATATAGTTTATAATAAAGAGTGTTCATTTACTAACACCATTAACAATCCATTCAACAAAGTCTCTAACGTAGTTAGGTTTTATTGAGCATTTCACCAGTAGCACCGATTCGTAACCACAAGAAAAAATGAGCATATAATCTCACAGTTAAATATATTGAATAAATGTCCCATTAATGGATACAATAGTTAAAAAGATAATAGAACATTCAAATGATATACTTGATCATCCGCTAAGTGGTGAGTTGTTGGACGAACTCAAGAAAAGGGTTGCAGATTCTCTTGTTGTATCATTCGGGGCCATGAGATCTGAACCTGTGGTTTTAGAAAAAAAAGCATTGCTACCTGCAAACGGAAAGCATAACGCACACATTTATTTTTCAAATGAAAAGGCTCCAGTTGACACAGCTACTTTCATAAATGGGACCATGACACGTTACCTAGATTTTAATGATACTTACCTTTCAAAGGAAGCCCTTCACCCCTCTGACAACATACCCCCTATGCTTGCTATAGGAGATGCTTTTGGACTTTCGATCATGCAAATATTGAAGGGTGTCAATATGGCTTATGATGTGGTCTGTTCTTTGTCCGATGTTGTCTCCATTCGTGACAGGGGGTGGGATCACGTAACCTATGACTCAATTTCTTCTGCCAGTGGACTCGGACTCGTCCTTAATCTCGATGAAACGAAGTTCGAAAATCTGCTTGGCCTCGCTATAAACAACAATATAAGCCTCAGACAGACCAGGGCGGGGGAACTTAGCATGTGGAAAGGGTGCACAGCAGCCAATGCAACCAGGAATAGTGTTTTTGCCGCTGTTCTTGCACAGGAAGGATTGAGCGGACCTTCCCCCATATTTGAGGGTGAATTTGGATTCTTCAACCAGGTCTCAGGAGCCTTCGATCTTGATATAACATACGGAAAGGTGCTCAAGACAATGATCAAGAATTACCCTGTAGAGTATCACGCTATGAGCGCTGCCGAAGCTGCTGAATCTTTGCATAAACGGTTAAGAGGCGTGATTCAAGGTGTAACTGTCGAGACATTCGAGGTGGCAAACAAGATTATTATAAAGGATCCTGAGAAACGTAGGCCTAGGACCAGGGAAACTGCAGACCACAGCATGCCATTCATTATAGCCTACACACTTCTTCACGGTGCACCAACCCCAGATACATTCCAGGAAAGTTTTTTTGAAGAGAAAAACTTGCTTGATTTGATCGACAAAACTGATTTTAATGTAACAGAAAAGTACAACGAGATGTATCCAGAATATCTTCCGGTAAAGATAACAGTTAAGACTGATCGAATAGAAGAAGTAGAAGAAGTTAAAGTACCAAAAGGGCATTTCAGGAATCCATATTCATGGGATGACCTGGAAAGGAAAGCACAGTCTTTAATGGGCGAAGAACGCGCCAAGGAAATTATTGACTTTTGCAAGAGCATGGAGAAGAAACAAATTGACGACCTGTTCGAACTCCTTTCACAGGAAGTAAGCAACAAAAACTAGTCAATGTGCCTCAAATATGTGCAAGGAAACCATAATCTATGATGCTGGGATAGTAGAACAGTGATTCCTTATGTCGATTTTGAGAGATAATGTAAATGAAGGACCTTCCGCGTTAAGAAAGATCCTCAAAGACGGCTTTGCAGTGGCACCGGGAGTTATTGACGGGATAGCTGCTCTGCAGGCTCAAAGAGCAGGGTTTAACTCACTTTATCTATCTGGTTCCGGGGTCGCAGGGTCGATGGGGCTACCGGATCTTTCAGTAACTACGCTTACTGAAGTGGCGGATAGTGTCAGAAGAATCGTTCAAGTTTCCAAGCTCCCACTTATAGTCGATGCGGACACTGGATTTGGTGAAGCGATAAACGTTACACGAACTGTGAGAGTACTAGAAAGCGCTGGAGCCTCTGCTATCCATATCGAGGATCAGGTGCTTCCGAAGAAATGCGGCCATCTTGCAGGAAAGGTTCTTGTCGATCCGGGTGAAATGATTCTTAAAATTAGAGCCGCTGTCGATGCAAGAAAAAATGATGATTTTGTTATCATAGCCCGGACGGATGCACGATCTGTTAACGGTCTGAGCGATGCGATAGAAAGAGCGAAAGAGTATCTTGAAAATGGCGCTGACATGATATTTACGGAAGCTTTGGAATCTAAAGAAGAGTTCGCAAAATTTGCAAGAGAGGTTAAGGCCCCGCTTCTGGCGAACATGACGGAATTCGGAAAAAGCCCGCTACTAACTGTTGGTGAGTTGAGACAAATAGGATACAAAGCAGTTATTTTTCCGCTCACGGCATTTAGGGCTTCGCTCCTCACAACTGAAGCTGTGTTCTCATTCATAGCCAAAAACGGAACCCAGGCAGGCATTATAGATAGATTGATGACTAGGGCCGATTTCTATAATCTGATTGGATACGACGACTACGAGAATGAGGATTCTAATCTGGCTGCGAGAAAGTACAGAAAAGGTAAAGATCAGGAATGATTATAAGGTCTCCAAATAAAGAACACATGAAAGATTAGATAACCCTCAATGGAATCGGTTCACTCTTTCTGTTGTATGCCGTGAAATGATCTATCTCGTATGGATATCCAACGATTATGTGTATGTCTCCGCTGTTTGAGAACATGTGCTTATCCTCATCAGACGGCAACGTCACTCCTGAAGGATGGGAGTGGACCGAACCGACTATGCTGAAATCTATTGGTTTGTTATACATATAAAATATGGTGTGCCTGTCTCCGTTAACTGTTCCAGGAAGGATCGCTATCTCATAGATTACACCGTTCTCTGCCTTCAGAAGGGCACCGAACTCCTTAGGATATGTATCCTTCGATGCTTCGAGTATCATTCTCAACGTTCTACGCCTAATCGACCACATTGCCAAGTAGTTTCTCCCTTACCTTATCATAAAAAGATCTCTGAAACGTAATGAATTTTGCCCTGTTTTTGGAAACACTGACCGAGATCTCGTCACCAACGTCCACGCGGTATTCTTTTTGGCCATCTATTATCACCAGGGAGTCCTGGTCTGTACCAAGCAAATAAATCTTTATCACCTGATCATTAGGAATTACAAGAGAGCGCCCTCCAGCTCTGAAAGGGGCAATAAATGAAACCGTCATGGCATCTAACGTAGGGAATATCACCGGCCCACCGGCACTGTAAGAATATGATGTTGATCCTATTGGAGTAGCGACTATAATTCCGTCAGCGTTGACACGCTGATAGAAATTATCTCCAACAAATACTTCAAATTTCCTTATTTTCGCAATTTTGCGTGTGTGTACAACAACCTCATTCGTGCACTCAGGAAGTTCTTCCCCATTAATAGCTACCTTAAGCTTCAGGGTTTTCTCTATTTTGTAATCGCCACGTATGAGCGAATAAATGGAACTTTCGACATTCCCTATCTCAACTTCACTGAGAAATCCAAGGCTGCCCATATTTATTCCGATAACAGGCGCACTATTCATCTGAAGGGCCCTCAAAACCGTCCCATCTCCGCCTATGGATATCATCAAATCAAGCGTTATTTTAGAAAAATCAGAACTTTCTACGTCAAGAAATCTCGAGACTTCCCTGTCGTAGAAGCACTTCCAATCAGGCGGAAGGATGCTGACAACCCGCTCGGCGACATTTGCGCATCTCTGACAATCTTTTCGAATGACTATGCCTACATTCAATTTATCACCGATTATAGGGCTGAATGCCTATCTCGGATTATAACATTCCGTCCGGGATAAAAAAAAATTAATTTTTTACACTAATCCTGAACGACAAGACTATCCAGGAGAGTGTTAAGTCTCTGCGGCAGCCTCTTTAGGGCATATTCCAGGACATCTATCGCTTTGTAGGACCCGTCCGTCTCGAACTGAAAAATATACGTCGTGGGATCTTCAAACCGCTCCACGTTTGGATTGTCAAGAAGTTGGTATAGCAGTGTGCAGCCATAGTCATCGGTAAACCTGATCTCTTTGTCGTTTTCACTGATGACGCTTCCCGGGCATTTATCCTTGAAGTTCTGCCAGTTTTCAATCTCAGATTTTTTCACGACATATTCCCTGTGATATTTGTATGCAACACCAGAGGTTACACACCATTTGGCATGCTCGCTTCCCCGTCCCATCCGTGCTTCTGCTGTGACGAGAATTGCCTGTTTTGGTCCTAGTTTAACGATAGGGATCTCTAGATCGGATGGAACAAGTTCAGGGTTTCCCAGTGGCTGCAGATCAGCTGAAGTAACAAGTCCTGGACCAATTCGATTTATGGAATAAGACATTGTGCACAGAGGGCAACCCTCTCCCTTGCAGCTGCATTCCTCCCTGAAGTTCATCTTTGGATCGGTAATTAACGGAACAAGAGCAAGCCTGTGTGCCACGATCTCATCGAATAATGGAAGCGACGAATCATAAACGTTTCCTTCGTTGTCTCTGATCTGACCATGATGGAAAATGACCTTATCAATAGCAAGCTTGGGAATATCATCCATAATCGTGCGACGAAGTGCGTTCGCAATCGATGGATTGATCTCACTGACGGAGAACCTCATAAAACGATCCGAAGACTCAATAATTTTCAGAGACATGGGATTATACCCTCCTACCTCTTTTCCCGCCCTTTTTCTTTGTTCCATCGTGTGGAACAGGAGTTACCTCCTCTATCCTGATTATCTTGAAACCAGCTCTGGAAAGAGCCCTAATGGATGCCTGCGCACCAGGTCCCGGTATTCTGGATTTGCTTCCACCGGGTGCTCTCACCTTTATTATTATGTCAGAAATCTCCTTTTCTCTCAATTTCTGTGAGATGAGATCTGCTGCCTTCATTGCAGCGTATGGACTGGATTCGTCCCTGTCATTCTTTACTACCATTCCCCCAGAGGCTTTCGCTATAGTTTCTGCACCGGTCATATCAGTTACAATGATGATTGTGTTATTTTGTGAAGCAAAAATATGTGCAACACCTGTCTTGTTCACTTCGCATCAGCCTCCGGATTCTGCGGTTCCTCTTCACTTGCCTGTTGCTCCGGTTCTTCAGTAGATTCTTGAACTCCCTGAGAATCTGATATCGCCTTCCTGATAGGATGGATCTCGTCCGTGAAAGGAGAATCTGGTGCATATGATATGCTATCCTCATCCGATCTTTGCACGAGCATGCTGGGGATCGTTACTCTTCTGCCATTCACCATTATGTGACCATGAGTAACCATCTGTCTTGCCTGTTTTGTTGATATAGCAAGGTTTTTTTGGAATACGACAGATTGTAATCTGCGAGAAAGGATATTATCGATGGTTAAGGATAGGACGTCATCCAGAGTAGCACTTTCCGGAAGAAGTGCGTATCTGTTTAACCTTCTTATCATTAACTGAAACTGTTTCAATGCATTAGGATCGTTTGTCCTCAACCTGGCCTGAAGTGTTCTGGCCTGACTCCTGAATGACTTTAGGGTTGCCATCTCTGTCCACAATTCTCGCTTATTCTTTAAGCCGTATTTTGACAGTAAAACCTTCTCCTCGTCAATTCTTATCTTCTCCCACGGATGCCTGGGTGTGGAATATTTTTTATGTGGAAATTTAGGATCTCCCATTTGTGATCACTGCCCCTCCTTCTTTCTTTGGACACCGACAGAAAGGCCTTTCCTGCCATTTGACTTAGTCCTCTGCCCTCTTACCTTTTTTCCCTTCTCGTGTCTTATCCCCTTATATGATTTTATCTTCTTCATATAGTTAATATCATCAGTAATCTGCGTTTCAAGGTCGGTGGATATTAAGTTCTGTGTGGCACCGGTAATTTCATCGTACCTGTGATTGAGCATCCATTCTGGGACACCTTCATACTGCTTTGATTCTACGTATTTCTTAAGTCTGTCAATCTGATCATCATCAAGATCGCCTAGCCTCTTCGATCCGTCTAATTTAAGATTGTTGGAAACTACCTCAGCAAGACGATCCCCAATACCTCTAATGTCAGCAAGCGCAAGTCTTACTGATCTTTCACCATTTAAATCCTTGTTTCCGATTCTAACGATGTAATGAAAGTTTTCATCATCCCTATCTTTCTTCTTGTCTACCATTAATACCTATCCATTTTAAGAGTGCTACCGTTATTGCTTCTTATATTAAGAAATTTCATTTTTGCCTCCTTTTATGTTAATGCGGCATATTAACTTATTCACCATCGTCTATTTGTAAAGGGTGAACAGAGTATGATCATTTCCGCCATCAAATATTCCAAGCCTAACAAGGGAATCTATCCAGCCGTATGAATAATTTAGCGCTGCAAAAGCGTTTGTTAGATCACCTTTTTCCAGGAAATGTTTGGCGTCTTCGAAGTAACTTCTTATCATCGTAAGAGCATCATCTGCAAATTCATGCAGAAAAGAATTCTCTGGTGGCGAGATCTTTAGTTTGTCCAGGGCCTTCCTTTCGATTTGAATATATTCCTCTACTTTTTCTTTAGTTATCACAACACATAAGAATTACGAGAGACTATAATTTTATTCTTCTATGGTTTTGATGTAAAATTATTCACGCGTATACTCTGTATCAATTAAGTTTTATACATCGCAAATATACATTATTTCGCTTCATGATAATAACTGAGAAACTTACAAAGAAATATTCCGGCAATTTCATTGCCCTGAATTCTATCGATATTAAAACAAGCAAGCGAATTACATCTATAATAGGAAGGAATGGGGCCGGAAAAACTACTTTTATTAGGATCCTTTCTACCCAGCTCGCACCAACATCCGGATCAGCCAGCATTAACGGCTTTGATATATTAAAGAATACCAGGGAGATAAGAAGATCTGTGGTAAGTATTCCCCAAGAAGCATCGCTTATTGGCATAATGACCGCATATGAACAAGTAAAATTGTACCTCGTGGCCCGTGGGTTTTCATTTAAAGAGGCGGGAGATCAGGCAAATAAGGCACTTGATGAACTCGATCTTCGGGAGTTCAAGAACAGCCCGGCAGACACACTCTCTGGAGGGATGAAAAGAAAGGTCTTTGTGGCAATGGCACTGGCCTCAAATGCGGATGTCGTTTTTCTGGATGAACCCACAACAGGACTGGATCCAATATCAAGGCTTGAAGTATGGTCGGCTATAGGAAGGATAGGATCCGAGGTTATCCTAACAACGCATTACATGGAAGAGGCGCAGCAGCTATCTGAAGACCTGATCCTGATGGATCATGGTAACGTAATAGAGCACGGTAAACCCACGGAACTTCTCAGAAAATTTGATGGCATGCTCAGGGCAGAAACACACGAAGAACGCAATGACTGTATCAAGGTCGGTGGTACATTCATAAGGTACATAAAGAGGGATGACGCAGAAAAGTACATTAGCAGGGGATTTACGATAAAGCAGATAACCCTTGATGATCTTTTCATAAGCATGGGGGTGTTCCTTGAATCTTAAATATGTTGGGCTTATGGCATGGTACTACGGCCTTAAGGCAATCCCGCGCGGACCTTCATATATAATAGCAGCGTTAATGACGCCTCTTTCGCTCTTGTTTATAGTATTTATAATAACGAAAGGGGAACTTGTGAAGTTTGCCATTGTAGGGGGATTCGTAATAACCGTGGCATCTGTTGCACTGTCAAGCGCCGGAGATGCTGCATTCATGAGGCTTCAATTGAGAATGCAGGATCTTTATGTTCCGACGAGGGTCTCTCCTTCGGACTATATGCTGGCGCTTACACTAAGCTATCTCATGTTTTCGATACCTGGAATCGCTCTTTATTCGATCCTTGGCGTTATATTCCATATCTTCAATATCATAGCGATATTTGTTCTCATTGCCGTCCTCGTGCTTCTTGTCATTGCAACATCATCAATTTCCTTTATAATATCGGGGATGATAAAACATGTAAGAAATGTGTGGGGCATCGCAGCCATACTGTCAGTGGCAATGACAGTCCTGCCACCAACATTCTATCCGTATAACTACATACCGAGATATGCCCTCTATGTGCTCTCGATTTCCCCAGTGACCCCTGCTGCTGTGATAGCCCAGTCAATTTTCCATCTTTCTCCGATGCTGTTACTCGAGGTACCAGTACTTATCCTGGAGACTGTAGTTCTCTTCGTGCTCGCAAGATTTCTTACAAGATGGAGAGAGAATTGAAGCAATAACGCTTACGAGTTACCGTACCTTCCCATAAGTCGAAACAAGGTCAATGAGTTTTTTCTGAAGTTCAGCGTCAATTACTCCTTCACTGTGTTTTCGATCGATAAATTCCTTGGCCTCTTTTACACCTTTTTTGGATGCTATGGCATATATTGAGCCCATAATTGAGCCTTTCACACTGTCAGAAAGAGGCTCGACAAGTTTTCCCAAAAGATAACTGAATTCCTCACTCTTTCTCATGTTCAGTTTCCTTACGGGTTTATTGTAACCGTCTTTCCGCCTTTCGTAAAAACTAGCGCTTCTTCCGCGTTTCGCTTTATAATTATTGTTTACCAAACTGACTAACCTATGCAATAAAATTATTTATTACTTCTTATCGCTCAACCGCCCCAAACGACTTGCCCGCTTTAGTGACTATCTACGACTTACAAAACTAGCTTGCCTTCGCCTGGAGGCTTTTTTCGAAGGTTTCTCCATTCTGTATAGATAATTTTGCGTCTCCATAATGCATAACTATTTACTATTCGTACTGTGCATCAATGTTTATTTCACAAATCTCGCAACCTTCCAGATAGTGGAAAAGTGGTCCATTCCAGGACCGTAGGATTTTACCTTTACATTTCCAATGAGGTCCAAAATTGCACCCAGTGCCCTGGCACGATCCTGGATGACGCGGAGCGTTGATCCTGGTTTCCTTGAATCAGCTATTATGTGCATATTTATCACAGTTCCGGGACGGGAATGAAGCAGCGCCGTACTCAGATAGTTTAGAGATTCAAAATGCCCCATGATTATGATATCTGCAATGATACCGGGAAAAGCCAGCCTGCAATCACCATTGAATGGAACGACACTGTTAGATAGGCCGTTGATTTCAATGTTACGCTCAAGATAAGCGAAAGATACAGGGTTAATTTCTGCCACATAGACTTTCAAGTCCGGATTTTTCTTCGCCAGCGGCAGTGAAAAGTATCCAATCCCAGCAAACATGTCAAGGACTATGCCATGCACAAGATTTCCTGAAAAAGGATCTCCACGGACATTTACATTCCCAGGAGAAAACATTGTCTTACTCGGGTCAAGTGTGAAAAGCACACCATTTTCCTTGTGTACGGTGATTCCACATCTACCGAAAATAAGGGATAATCTGGGTAAACGCATCGGGTCGTCAGATATACCGTGATCCACATAGATTGAATCTACGTTGAGAACCTTTGCTATCAACGATAAATTTCTCTTACGCTGCGAACGGATATAAGATTCCTTTATGATCAGTGACCTGCCTATCCTGACCCATCTGAACTTCTTTGGGCTGATGAACGTTTCATTGAATGCTTTGAGAAAACTATTTTTACCGATCGGTATGTTCTTTTTGTAATGAAAATTTCTGTAACCAGAAAACGGAGCATGATCATCCAAGAGTGGAACGAGAATAAATTCCTTCCTTCGAATGATCTCCAGCTCATGGTTCAACCTTTTTTCACTATTCAACCTTTTAAGGGCTCTGGATGCGTCTGCCTTCGAAACCTTGAGGTAGGGACTTCTAATTCTCTTACTTTTACTCGCCAAAGCCTTACACTCCACCATACGTTAGAAATTTGTACAATCACCTCGACACGGAACATGTGTCCAGGCGAAGATCGACAGGAATGATATGGAAAAATATAAACTTGAGACAGAAAAATAGCGGGGAATGGATTTGAACCATTGATCTACGGGTTATGAGCCCGTCGGGATTTCCTAACTACCCTACCCCGCTCTCCAGAGGGTATACTAAAAAGTGATATAATATTGTCGTGAACGAATCATCCAAAACTTTCCTCGATCCTCTGCAACCTGAGTTTCCTGGCATTCTTCTCCAGAAATGTGTAAACAGTCCTGTGCCTGCTTCCGTTAATCAACATATTTACCGC
The DNA here is from genome assembly GCA_021826925.1 of Thermoplasmata archaeon. Taxonomy (GTDB): domain Archaea; phylum Thermoplasmatota; class Thermoplasmata; order Thermoplasmatales; family Thermoplasmataceae; genus JAKAYB01. The sequence continues at coordinate 19,948 of JAKAYB010000005.1, forward strand.
TTTCAAAGAGGCTTCAAGTGAGACATAATCTCCGATCACCGATACTGTATCCCCGTAAACCGATATCTTGCACGATGTGAGCTCCTCGATGATGCGCCTTGTGCTTCCTTTCGTTCCGATTATCCTACCCTTAATGTCCTCAATACGTCTTGAGCCAGGCTTTGCGAAATCCCTAAGTGGTATAACTATGAGTTCTTCACTCTCGGAAAATAACGTAAGAGCATTCGCTGGGCTGAACCCACGTGCTATGGCCTGGACTACGCTGATGCTCTTGGATGATTTAAGAGGATCCCCTACCTGATAGATCTCAATGTCGCCCCCATTCGAATCCACATCAAGTTGAACTTCACCCATTGATTCTATCTTCCTTTTGATCTTCCCCTTCTGTCCGACTAGGACGCCGATCCTGTCCTTCGGTATTTTTATTGATGAAAGGTAAGTCCTTTCATTTGTTTTCAAAATTCCACCTTCCTCAAGCCTATTCTACTATGAACTCCTTTGTTCTCGCATTGCCAGTGACACTCTTGTAAAGTTCGTCCACACTTGTCTTAATTCCCTTTTTCATAAAAAAGTTTACCATGTTACGTATGTCTCTTTGAAGAAAATATTCTGCCCATGGGTGTTCTATCGAGACCGCCTGCCCAAGATCTATGAAGTAGAATTTTCTGCGAAAACAGAGTATATTGTATTCGCTCAGGTCTGCATGCACAATGTGAGCTTTTTGGTTCATCACCGCCATAGATGCAACGATTTGCTCAAATGCCATATTAAAATCACCTGAATATTCCTTTAGCATTGGAGCAGGAGAAGCTCTTGATCCGATATATGACATAAGCGCAAGATTCCTGTAATACATTAGAGGTCTGGGTGTCGGAATCTTATATTTCCTCAGTTCTTCCATGTTCACTATTTCTTTTTTCGCCCAAATGAAAACGATGTTCGATCTCTTTATCTGTTCCTTGGAAAACCTCCTGTCCCCTTCTATATATCTCCATACAGATCCGAATCTCAACGTGGAGAGTTTATAGACTTTTAGCGCGAATGGTTTTCCTTTTGCAAATACCTTGAATACAACAGATTCCTTTCCAGAGGAAATTGGAAAATCCAGGTATTCGATCGTCCTGTCGCTCATCAGCTTGTATATTGCTTTTACTGTCCTGCGATCAAAAACAAGATCTGCAGTCTTCCTATCCATGTCTATGTGATGAAGATATTCGTTTGATTTTAGAAGCTGCTCAAGCGCACTTTCGTCATTCATAATTATTTGAAAACATTTATAATATCAGGCAACACATTGCTGCGGCTTAGATAATTTGCCTGAGTTTGAGTATACCTATAAACTACGTCTGCTTTCTCCGTCTGGAATTGCCACGGCTTAACAATGACAAGATCACCTTCACGGATCCACATCCTCTTCTTCATCTTCCCTGGGATTCTTGTGTTACGCGTAAAACCATCCTCACAGAGTACATTAACGTGGGATGCCCCAGCCAGTTTTTCAACAACTCCGAACATCTCACCCTTTCTCTTATTCGGCAGTATGACTCTTATTGCGTTTTCGTCCTCGCCAGCGCCGATATCTTCGTTTTCGTCCCTTTGATCGTTGTTCATTGCTACCATTCTTAATTACCAACTAAAATATAAAATTAATAGAAATTATGCACCCATTATTGCTTTATGCTGAGACTCTTTACGTTAAAGTATCGGGAAAGCGCTTCCTTGAAAAGTTTTATGTTCCTACCTTCCTTGCCAATCACTTTTCCGACCTCTGTCTGCTCCACGGAGACGACTACCTCGGTCTGTTCCATTTTCCAGGAGATATAGATCTCCTTCACCTTGAATCTGTAATAAAGATTTTTAACCATGCTTAGGAGATCTTTTGATATCTCTGCAACGAGAATATGCTTGTTTATCTTCTCTTTCAGTTCGGACATGACATTCGGGTTCCGTTTGAACATTTCACCCATCTTATGCTCTCCAACCAGGAAGAGGACCATGTCGTCATTTTCAAGACATTCCTTGACATCGATCTTACCAATTTTTTCAAAAAGGGCGATATACCCCATTAATCTGTTGTCAATTGTTATTTCCTTCATAAGAATTTACCATAACCAATTTATTTCTGAGCACTTCGCCTTCCATTATAAACTAGGTCCACAGCGCCCGTGCCAAGCGTAATTGGTTGCCCAACTATTATGTTCTCCGCGACTCCTGTGAGAGGATCAATTTCACCGATTAACCCTGCCCTGAGCAGATGCTTTGTGGTTATTTCAAATGCTGCCCTGGCTAACACACTGCTCTTCTTTCCGGATATTCCCTGTCTGCCAACAGCTCTTACTGAACCACCGAATGTCATCATATCAGCAACAAGCATAAGATGCCTGCGATCAACCTCGAGACCCTGTTCATTCAGAGTCCTGAGTGCTTCATTAAAGATCGCGTTTCTTGCAGCTTCAACACCAAGAACATTGTATATTTCTATGATGTCGTTTGTGTATGACCTGTTCGAATCAACTTCATCGACTTCGAGAACTTCTTTGAGGTTGGATCCCTGAGTATAGATTACCCATTTACCCGATGATGGTTCTATCCTTGCTATTGCCCTCTTTATCCCAGGTATTCCCTTTATGGTAAGTGTCTTGATCTGCTCCTGCATTTGGTAAAGTTTACTGAATGATTCCTTCTGCAACCTTATCTCGATGTCTTTTCCATCCGAATTATCTATTACTATCCCCTTAACCTTGGATAGAGCACTGACAAGATCGTCGTTGACAACGAGACGTTCCTTCATTTTTCCCTTGTCTGGGCGGATAACAAGCTTCATCTCGGAAATGTCTGTGACGATATCGGAAACATCAAGAACAGTTGTACTCTCAAGTTCCTTCACGACACTGAGAACCATGTCCTCATTTTCTTCATATTCCTTTTTCAGGAATACCGTCATGCTGGGTGTGCTTGGAGTTCTCCTGGCGTCAACGATCTCTATCAGCCTCGGCAGACCCAGAGTGACATTCATCTCTCGCACACCCGCAAAGTGGAAGGTTCTCATTGTCATCTGAGTTCCTGGTTCGCCTATACTCTGGGCAGCTATGATTCCAACTGCTTCGTGTGGATCGATCATGTTTACTGAAAGTTCCTTGCCTACGCGATCAAGGAGCTCTGAAAACTCCTTTTTTGAGAAATCTTTTTTGTACTTTACAAGATGTTCAGCCAGAGACTCTGGTATCTCTATATTCCTTTCTTTGGCCTCTTTGATTATGTCCCGTATATCTGGTGCCAGTGTGAGCGTATAATCAGCCTTTTCTGACATTTTTATAGACTGCAAATCGACATAATCGAAATTCGTAAATGAGCCAAGCTTCTTTCCTGACTTTTTGAAGCTCGCAATCCGAAGTGGCTCTATTTTTTCTATCCTAGTTATCTCTATAATGCTCTTCAGGCCTGTCTTCTTTTTCTTAAGGATATTCTTTGAATCCTTGAATGTGGACTTCTCCCCAATGGACAACCGGTAAATGAATGATTTTCCATCCGTTGTCACATACGCTTCTGATATTTCATCTGGAACCTCAAAGTCCACCGCATATTTTGATGGCGTTTCTTTCGAAAATAATTCAACGTTCTTTTTGGAATCCTTGAATATAAGCACTGTCATTTCTTGGCCCCCTGTTTAATGTCAAAAGCTATCTGGTCTATATCTACCGTGTCGCCATGATCGCTTCTTGTGGGATCTACGCCATCTTCCCCGTATTTGAATTGTACAATGGAACCGACAGTATCCCTTACCATCCTTTCCTCATCAACCTTTAGATCCTCGAAGGCGTTGATTAATCTGCGTTGCATATAACCGCTCCTGGACGTCCTCACGGCTATATCGACCAGACCCTCTCGGCCCCCTATACTGTGCATAAAGTATTCTATTGGACTCAGGCCTTCCTTATATGAGGATTGCACAAAACCACGGGACATTGCACCTATATCGTTGACTTCAAAGTGAGGGAGAGTCCTGCCATAATAACCCCTGTTAATCCTGCCCCCTCTCACGGATTGCTGACCTACCATACCGGCAACCTCTGAGATGTTGAGCATCTTTGCTCTTGCCCCGGATCTCGCCATGATAACAGAAGGATCATTGAGACCAAGGAACTGACTCGCTATCTTACCAGATTCATCCCTTGCAGAACCTGCGGCCGACAGGATTTCAATTTCCAGCGTGTCCTCTATGGAACGCCCTGGCAACGATTGAAGCTCTCCGGCGCGATATATCTCGATAAGCTTGTTTATCTTTTTGATTGCATCTTCGGCGATTTCATTGATCCTCTCAATAGCACTCTCTGGCAAGTCGTAATCGCTGATTCCTGTTGAAAATCCCCGAAATGAGATAAAGCCTACTGCAAGTTTGGTCATCCTGTCGATAAATCGTGCTGTCTCCTTCGGCCCGAAGCTCCTGAAAATACGATCTATAATGGCGCCGGAGAAAGCACCTATGGCCGCGTCGTCTATTGTTCCATGGAGCAACTTTCCGTCAATAATCAATACGTCTTTATCTTCCGGATCGTTCTCATATTCGCATTTTTCCCCTGCCCCAGCGCATAACTTGCTTCTGAATTTGAGGTTTATCCCTGGAGGCAATATCAATGAAAAAATATCCCTCCCGTGATAATATTTCTTCCCATCAACTATTTCAGGTTCAGGAAGATGATCAATTTCTACATAACTCAGGATATGAATTGTTTCCTCCTCCGAAAAGAGCGGATTTCCATGTGTCAAAAGAAAAAGAGATGTTACATGATCGTGTATGCCACCGATTATAGGCCCGCCAAATCTTGGTGACATAATCTGTTCCTGGACTTTCATAATAATGCGAGCTTCAGCTCTTGCCTCCTCTTTCTGAACTATGTGCATGTTCATTTCATCGCCATCAAAGTCTGCGTTATATGGCGTGCAGTCCGCAAGATTAAACCTGAAAGTCTGACCGTCCAGAATCCTTACACTATGACCCATCATTGACATCCTGTGGAGCGAAGGCTGCCTGTTGAAGAGAACGATATCTCCTTCCTGGAGTTGACGTTCAACTGTCCATCCCGGTTCTATACGCGTCGAGTTTTCTTCCGCGTTCTGCGGTGTAACTTTCATTCTCCTCCCATCAGGACGAATAACATAATTCGTTCCTGCCACGTACTTACCAAATTCGTCGCGTGGCTCAGGACCCCTCTTTACGAGAGCCCTAGTTTCCTCTATGTTGAATACGTTCACCGAAACAGGCACTGTCAGTTCTCTGGCTGCCTTTTCAGGAACACCAACCTCGTTCACCGAAAGGAATGGTTCAGGTGAGATCACAGTTCTTGCAGAAAAGTTAACACGCTTACCAGAAAGGTTCGATCGGAATCTCCCCTCCTTGCCCTTTAGCCTCTGAACTAACGTCTTGAGCGCCCTGCCAGATCTATGTCTTGCTGGAGGTATCCCCGCGGTCTGGTTATCAAAATACGTTGTAACATGGAACTGAAGCAGATCCCAGAGATCTTCGATGATTAATTGTGGAGAACCGTTATCCCTGCTCTCCCTTAATCTCTGGCTTATCCTTATGATATCAACCAGTTTGTGTGTTAGATCATCTTCGCTTCTCTCGCCTGTTTCCAATGTGATTGATGGACGCACGTTGATTGGTGGAACTGGAAGAACGGTAAGAATCATCCATTCTGGCCTAGCAACTTCAGGGTTTAGGCCGAAAAATATCAGATCGCTGTCCGGAACTCTCTCCAGTCGCTCTCTAATCTCCTTTGGAGTAACTTTAATTCCCTCTTCCCTGAACGTAGTAGGTTTGTCCAATATAACCTTCTTTAACTGTGCACCGCAATGCGGGCAGACTAGTCTTTCGCTAGCTAAGTCGGTTACCTTTTTTGACATCAATGCAAAATGCTCCGGTTCACTGTTTGATATGGATTCTTCTGTGAGTTTAACACGATAGTCGCCCATCTCTTGTTCGGTCAACTTTATTCTGCCGCAGACACCGCAGCATGCATCGAGAAAACTCTTGATTTCTTTAATAAAGCCAACATGCACAACTGGCATAGCCAGCTCAATGTGGCCAAAATGCCCTGGGCATTCGTCAACCTTTCCCCCACAGGTAGCACATTTTAAACCAGGTTCAATGACACCCATATGAAGGTCCATCAACCCTCTCTCAATTGGATATCCGTCATCGTCGTACGTATCAGCTGTAATAACTTTCACCTGGGACATCTTCCTAATTTCCTCCGGTGAAAGAAGTGCGAATTGAATCCTGTTTATTCTTTTCGAAATACCCTCGTTCATTTAAGATCACCCAAAATAAGTCTCATCATAACACCCATAGAACTAAGCTCATCCCTCATCAGCTTGAATGCGTAACTTGTTTCAACAGGGTATATATTTCCTGTGTTACCACAGACAGGACACCTCAACGTTCCCTTTCTGCGATCAAGAATAGCTATATGCCCGCATGAGGGATTCCCGCAGACGTATATGATCGTGCCGTCACTCTGATCCAGCAAGCGATCTTTAATAACCATTGCAGCTCCATGAGCAATAAGCGTATCCCTTTCCATTTCTCCGAACCTGAGGCCTCCCTGTCTAGATCTTCCCTCTGTGGGCTGCCTTGTAAGGATCTGAACTGGACCTCTTGATCTCGCGTGGAATTTTCCAGCAACCATGTGATGCAGTTTCTGGTAATAGATCACACCTGTGAATATATCGGCCTTGAATTTTTCTCCTGTAATTCCATCGTACATTACCTCAGTTGAGGAGTATCTGAACCCACTTTTGACAAGCCCTTCTCTCAGGCTCTTTTCCGGCTCACCACCGAAAATAGTTCCGTCAATAATTCTTCCCTGTTGTGCCGCAATCTTACCACCAATCATCTCAAGAAGGTGACCAACTGTCATTCTTGAAGGAATTGCATGAGGATTGATGAGCAAATCTGGAATAACACCTTCCTCAGTGAAGGGCATATCATCCTGCGGAACTAGTGCACCGATTACGCCTTTTTGACCATGCCTGGATGCGAATTTGTCACCGAGCTCAGGAATTCTCTCGCTCCTGACCCTGATCTTAAGCACTCTGCTATTGCTCTCGGACACCGTTAGTATGACGTTGTCAACATATCCTTTCTCGTTCGGCCTCATTGTAACAGAAGATTCTCTTCTCCTTTGCGGACCGAGCTTTTCAGCACCTTCTTCAAGAAACCTTGGGGGAGAAGTCTTTCCGACGAGAACATCGGAACCCTCCACATAGGATTCCGGGAAAATTATTCCGCTCTCATCAAGATTCTTATAGTATTCCTCGGAACGCGCACCTAGGACATCGTGCGAGGGGATCTCAAATTTATCCTCCTGACCTCCGGGATAACGCCTCTCTTCGGCGCTATATGTCCTGAAAAATGTGCTTCTTCCTAAACCTCTTTCAACGGACGCTCTGTTGAAAACAAGCGCGTCCTGGATGTTATAACCCTGGTAAGACAATATTGCAACAACAAAATTTTGGCCACCTGGCCTTTTTTCATATTTTATAAAATCCATGACCCGTGTTCTTACAAGTGGGACCTGAAGATAATGAAGGACATGCCCCCTAGTGTCTGACCTAATCCTGAAGTTTGTGGATGAAAGACCAATCGATTGCTTTGTCATGGCTGCCGCCATCGTAATTCTCGGTGAAGAGTTATGTTCAGGATAGGGAATTATGGACGCAACAACGCCCAGGATAAGGGATGGATCGATCTCGACATGTGTATGTTTATCCGTGAGTAACCTCTCAACCTCAAAGTTTGCGTGACAATGGCCACATTCAAGGATAATCGGATTCTCGGCTCCCTGCCCAGGGTTGATCCATCTAACGCTGTTTCTTGATAAGAATTCCGAGCATTTCGGGCATCTCTCAGGTATATTGTATGCATAAACAGCAATAAACACGTTTTCTTCCTCTTCTGCGTCCAGGTATTCTACTGCACCTTTCTTCAGAAGATCCTCTATGCCCACCTCGCCTTCTTCCAGCTCCTTAAGCATGCGATCAGTAATGACTGTATCGCCGTTTCTTGTGACCAGAAGCGGCCTTCTTAATCGCCCACGATCACAATTTATTATAACTTCCCGTGTAGAAGGATCGTAACGCACATTCACTTCAGAGGAAAGATTCCCATTTCTTCTCTCCTCCCTGATCTCTCTGGTAAGCGCCTCCGGATCATCGTAATAACCCACAAGATCGCCATTAAGATAAACTCGCCCTGTCTCTGCATTTTCACCTTTAACTTCTTCGACTTTTAAGGATCTCAAAAAGGCCATTACTTCCTCAGGATCAATGCCCTCTGTTACATTAATTATAAGTGCTGCGTTCTTAACCAAACCGCAGTTCTGGCCTTCGGGTGTCTCGTTGGGACAGATTCGTCCCCACTGTGTCGGATGCAGATCACGAGCTTCGAAGTGTGGTTGTGATCTAGTCAATGGAGATATAACTCTCCTGAGATGGCTCAGTGTGCTGACATTGGAAACACGGTCCAGCAGTTGTGATACACCTGTACGCCCACCGATCCAGTTTCCGGTGGCCATAGCGTGAAGCATCTTTTGTGTAAGAAGATCTTGTCTTACAGCAGGCTTAAGCCTAATACCCTTTTTCCTGTTGTACGTTCTTTCCAGCTGGTACTTCAGATCTTTCATTATTGACTGGAACGCGTTTCGGAATAATTCGTCAAGGAGATCTCCCGCGAGTTTTATTCTTTTATTCGCAAGGTGATCCTTATCGTCCTCCTTCCTTACTCCAACATGAAGTTCGAGCAGTGAACGCGCCATTCTACCAAGGTATATTGCCTTTTTAAGCCGATCCTCAACACCGTCACCTAGGTGAGGAAGCAAAGATCGATCCAGCATCTGTGATATCTTTTTCTCCCTGAATTCTTTTGCCTGACCAGCCGCAAATCTCTTTTCGAGATAGGTAATCGCATCCTCTGTTGTGTTAACGCCATTAGGAGGAAAGACCTTTGGACTCTTTGATTCTTCTATGTTTGCATAAATAATAGGCTCAATCTGAGGAAGAGATGCTATTGAGTTATGTACGTCGATATCCTTTGACATACCGAGCGCTTTCATCAGGATAACTAGAGGAATGGAACCCGCAACACTGGGAACAGAAACGTTGATTACGCCATCATTTCCCCTCTCAAGAGCAGTCATTGCCCTAAAACCGGATTTCTGAGAGAATACCTTAGCTACCTCAACACGTGTCTCGTACTTTTCCTCATACTCCACGAGAATTTTATTTGGTGCAAGATCTTCGAGAGAAACTATCACCCTTTCAGAACCACCGATGATAAAATAACCGCCAGAATCATCCGGGTCTTCTCCGACATACTGCAGCTTTTCCTTTCTGGACGCATTTGTTGGACCATTATTTTTTTCTATGTATTGATCCAGGTTATTGCCATAAAGCGTGCATATCTTAGACCGGACCATCACCGGGACTTCTCCGATTTTTATTGATTCAGAGTCTTTTTCCTGGCCGTCCTCTACGACCCTGACTTTCAGGAAAATAGGTGCCATATAATTAAGATCCCTTAGCCTAGCTTCGTTAGGGACTATCTGATTTGATGCTCCTGACGCTTCCTTAATTTCCGGACGTTCGACCCATATTGTCTGTTCGCCTACGAATTTCCCGTTGTCCCGTGTACGACCAAAATAAACTTTAATGTCACGGCCCCCAACTTTGGATGGATCGAGTACTATTGTACCTGGCAAATCTTCGTCCGATACCTTAGTCTCGTCCACAATCTGCTGCATAACGCTGTTTGGGTTGCCCAAGGTGGCGACAAAATTATTGTAAGAATCTATTTGATGGCTGACAACACTTTCATTCTTAAAAAAATAATCAACAAGTTCCTTCATTTAAAAACCTCATCTGCGATGACCCTATAATAAACAGAGTATCCAGTTGTAGGACTCTTACGAATTATCTTAATTATTCTACCGCTTTCGAGCGGACCATGGATTTCTTCAAGCGCCTTTATTGCTGGATCACTCCTGCTTATCTTTGGCAAAAGGTCTCTCGTTATCTCTAACTCCTTTAAAACCTTATCCTCTTCTTCCTTTGAAATTAAGTGATGTTCTGGGACTAATTCGTGTTGCAACACGTTAAATTTACTCATATTTTTCTTCCTCCGGCACGGGCCCAAGGGGGTTCGAACCCCTGACCACCTGGTTAAAAGCCAGATGCTCTACCTGGCTGAGCTATGGGCCCATATTAAGCTCAATGTGATAAATGCTTTGCTTATAAACCTTGTTAAGTTGGGGTGAAGAGACCCTCCATCAAAGAGACTGTATGCGATGAACCTTCTCTCTACAAACGGGCAAGTTTTAGGATCGCTGAACGATGGACATTTCTATTCGCAGATCACTATTCAAGATCGTCTGAAATTTAGACACAGGAATCTGTTATAATAATGAAACAGGATAACGCTTCAAATGGATCTCGAATTAAATGATGTAAGTTTAACCTATGCAAAAGGCACGAAGAATGTTCTTTCAGATATAAATCTCCATATTGATTCTGAAAAGATTGCAATAGTAGGCTCAAACGGATCGGGAAAGACCACAATAATAAAAGGCGTTATGGGCCTTGCAACGATTACAAGGGGCGAGATACGAATATTTGGAACTAATCTTAAAAATGCGAGTAATGTTATGGGTGTCGCATGTAACCTTGACACCGTTTATCGCCTACTCGATCTAACAGTTAAAAAAAAGATAGAGATGTATTGTTCCATATCAGGAATTGATTCTGAAAAGGTCTTCAAGCATATCGAGAGTTATGAACTATCAGATATACTTGCAAAGAGGACGAGAGAACTTAGCACCGGACAGGACAAGGCATTTTGCAACATAATGGCTTTAGAGATTGGATACAGGATGGCTCTTCTTGATGAACCTTTTGAGGGCCTTGACGCACGCAGACGACTTATGATGGTCAATGACCTGAAAAATTTTCAAGGGTGTGTCCTTATGAACACACACGATTTTGGTGCTTTAAAATCCCTTCCGAACTGGGGGCTTTACTTGATAATTGATGGGAATTTGTACGGCAAGTTTAATTCGAGCGATATAAACAGGCTATATCTTACCAAGGGAGAATCACCATCAGCACTTTCAACTATACGAACATCTTATGGTACTTTTTGCATAACGCTGGATAAAGGAGATTCTCCGCTCTCGTCATCAACAGATTTAGCGAACTCAATACAGGATGTGGTTACTTGATTGCCAAATATTATTTCCGTTCATTGATAACGAATAAATTCCTCTGGTTCTGGGGGGGATTCTTTAGTTTCATGTGGGCAGTATTGGGAGCATTTGTTATGGACAAGTCCTTTCTCACCCCTTCAAGTGCACTTCCTATTACCGCATCCTGGTACGCACTGATAGCCCTAATTTCATTTTCTTCTGTTTCAGTAACATTGGCCGTGTCAATGGCATGGTCAACAAATGCCCTAATTTTTTCATTCAGATATACCCGGCTTTCTAGATCGAGGTACCTCCTGGACCTGCTACTGGCCTGGATATTTGTCTCAGTGTTTCTAGTGGCTATAGGGCTTATTTTTACATCATCCATGTTCTACCTTGCTTCAAAAGTAGATGTGTTTCCAACGTATCTGTCTTTTTTGAAGACATTCGGAATCGCGGTGCTTATCGGGATATTCTTCATGCTGATAGCTGTTATGCTCGTTCTACTCGTTATCTCGTACGCTAATGTGAAGATCATCCAATTTCTATCGTTTATACCTATGATTTTGGTTTTTTCCTTAAGTTACCTTATGATTTATTCTTCTCCACCAAAACTGTTGATGTACTTTTCGCCATGGAACTCTGGACCAAGTCTTATCCAGGCTGCATTTATGAATAGTCAACCTATAAACACTTTCGTTTCTTCTCATCCAGAAAGTCTAAGCTGGGCATATCTTGTGATAAGCCTTGTTATATGGGAACTGATTTTATTTGCGATAGATATTTATATTTTTAGGCGTATTAAACCACAGGATACGGAGGCAATGAGGCAAATATGATCTCTGACGACCGGAAGTATTTGAAGGAGAGCAGATCTATTATCGAAAAGGCCTTTGACTTCCAGGATTATATCTACAGGCGCACGTTTGGTCTCTACTATCTTGGATGGGCTGTAGCCTTCTTCCTTTATACATTGCCTGGTTTAGTTTATCCTGTTTTTTTCGGTAACGTCTGGATTATCCCCGTATTCTATGTCTCAAGTACTCTTATTATTATGCTCGTTACCGGATATATATTCTCCAAGGCGTTTAGAGTATCCAAAATCTTTACACAGAGGCCTAGACAGAAAACGTGGAGTATACCTATTCTATTATTTTTGGTTATAATGACTATTCTCATATTATTAGTAGGGATGGGCCCCCTCAGGTATCTTGTACTGTTGTATGTGATTCTTGCATTTTCTGTCCCATGGATGATAGTCTTCACAATAAGGAAAAGCATGATAAAATTTCACCCAGAAACATGGACGGCGCTAATCGTTTTTATCATTGCTTGTGTAATTAGCATAGCCGCTGTTGAAATGCAGACCTACCTGGTTTTAACTGTGACTTGGCTCTTCGTATCGATAACATGGGCGGCTTGCGGTATAATCGGATTATACAATGCGTATTTTCAGAGTGTGATGATCACAGATGACGAGTGAACAAGACCCTTTGAAGAAACTCTCTTCGATTTTTAATGACCGTACACTTAAATCATCTCCCCGTCTCCTTATACTTATGTCATTGTCCCTGAACAAGAAGCTTGGTTTTACTGAATTGTCAAGACTCACGGGACTCGCAAAGGGGAGTCTAGGCAACCACCTTGCGAAGTTGAATTCGGCAGGCTATGTTACAATAGTTGAGCATTCATTCTTCTCATCGAAAAGGATAACAATACAGATTACGGAAAAGGGACTCGAAACTGTTCGAAAATACATTTCAGCAATCAACGAGTTGGAGTTGGGGGAAAAGGAAGGAAAGAACTCGACATTTTCTACTGACATAATTCCTCAAAAATAATGAAAGGAAAACGAAAACCTGTTAAAAAGATAGGATTGTTTCAGAAAACTTGAATCTACCTTGTCATATGGCTCCATGTTTTGACATTTTTTGTTTATGAATGATCTTTACAGATTGAAAGGAATTGCGTAAACGGCTACACCAATTCGAGATGGTAAAAAACAAGATATCTAAGAAATTAAGTTCTTGTTTAACATAGCTGTCTAACAATT
>JAKAYB010000065.1 GCA_021826925.1 Thermoplasmata archaeon
TCCGGACAGGTTCCGTGCCATAATCCCTGCCACGAATCATGAAGCCTTCGAAGATGTATTCAGATCTTATTATACACCAGATGGTGCCTCACATATAAGTGAGAAGATTAAAGTTTGGTGAACGCAAGTGCTCTCTGTTCACAAACTCATTATTTTCCTAATTCCTCTATGACGTTGCAAAGCGAACTTCGTTCTTTAGAATATACCTCATCCACTCCATCTTCTCTAAACCTTATAGTAGAATATATTGGGGCACTTTGAGCATAGTCTTCATGGATTGAAGTTAGGATACCACTAAAGATAGAGTGATCAGGAAACGAATTGCTGAATGAATTTAGCTTAATCAACTGAAAATAAGCCGCAATGTAGAATGAGGATGGGGGAACTGCAAAAGCAAGGGCGCCCTTGTGCCTCTCTTTAAGGTTTTTTGTTGTTTGCGAGTTTGAATAAAGCGAAATGTACAATGAAAAAGCCTTGGATATAACAACTTGGTAGGGCGATAGCATTGCGAAATGTGGTTCGCTATCCGGGCCTATCGTAGCGATGAAAATTCCGATATCTCGTTCTTGGCCGGATTGGCAACCTAATATATTCATGATTTTTTCTGGGATTTTTCCTTGAAGATCAACGGACATGTCTCAGTTAATGTTACTCAATCTAAAACCTTTACTTGATCAATAAGCGTTAAAAGAGTTCGTAGAACCTCATATGCTCATAATTTCCACTAATTTATTAATGGATAGTGTAATTTACAAAAATGGATCACTACGATGTTATAACAATTGGAGCTGGAGGCGCAGCATATCCTGCAGCTTTCAAACTGAAGCGTTCTGGACGTTCGGTCTTAATGATAGATAAAAAAGGCGTTATGTCCGGGAACTGTCTTTCTGAGGGTTGTGTGCCGTCCAAAGCAATCATAGAAAATGTGCACAATTATGTCAAAATGAAGAGATTTGGGGATTATTCATTGGATTACGAAAAGCTTGTGTATCTAAAGGATCATGTTCAGGATATTCGTTACAAACAGCACGCAGTAGAATTGTCTGAAGCTGGTTTGTCGATAAAGAAAGGTAATGCCCGATTAGTTGATGATCACACTGTATCGGTCGACGATGGTACAGGAACGGTCAGCTATTCAGCAGATCATATAATAATTGCATCTGGATCGGATACCTTCATTCCTAAGTTCCCAGGAGCAGAGCTTGCTTTAACAAGCTCAAGTTTTTATTCTGTTTCTCCAAAAGTAAGGCACCTCCCAAAGAGTATTACAATCATTGGCGGCGGCTACATCGGAATGGAAACAGCATCATTTCTTTCGCTTCTTGGCACTAAAGTCTACGTGATAGAGATGCTCTCAAAGCCTCTTGCTACCATGGACCCTGAACCAGTCGATGCTCTCATGCCTCTTCTGCCACAATGCGAATACTACATGAATTCCGCAGTCAAATCTATTGAACGTGTTGCGGATGGTTATCGGGTCAGTTTTGATCACAATGGAAGCATGGAGCATATCGATTCTGAATTCGTCATGCTGGCGGCGGGACGCGCACCTGTTATTCCAGAGGGAACTGAAGAGTTAGGCATAAAATATCAGAAGAGTGGAATCATAGTCAATGAAGGGATGCAGACAAATATTAGAAATATATACGCAACCGGAGACGTTAACGGTATAACCCCCCTATTTCATGCTGCGAAAAGGCAATCGGTGGTGGCTGCAAACAATATTCTAGCGGGGGACATACTTGTCGATTACTTCGATCCGGTCTCCGTACCTTTTACTATATTCACTGTACCACAGCTTTCCTTCGTAGGTATACTTCCGGAACAAGCGAAAAGGGAGAACATAAAATTCACAACAGCGGAATTTTCACTCGATCATGACGCAATGGCCCAGATCAATGGCGAGATGTTTGGAAAAATTAAACTCCTGGTTGACTCAAGAATGAAGATAATAGGAGGGTACGTCATTGGAAACGATGCGGGGAACATCATAAATGAAATTGCCCTAGCGATTTCTAAAGGACTAAATATCCGCGATTTCGCTGAAATGGCACATCAGCATCCCATGACTTTTGAGGAACTTGATAGTATTGGCAGACAGTTCTACTGAATGTCGGAATTTTTATCCCTCGCCATACAACACTCTATGTCCCGGATGTTTATCTTGTGGCGTTTAACTTTTTATAAATACAATACCTATTATACCTCAAAAGAACCAAATATTTAAGAAACATTACAATTGTTAAAGATGACATCTATCGAAGAGCTGATAAAGAAAAATTTTTCAGATTTTCCCGCACAGAGAAGGGTCGTAAACAAGATTTTGGAATATGGTTTGTCCGTTAAGTCCGGGAAAATTTACTGTAATGATATTCAAATAGAGTTCGGTGCAATTGGTAGGGTATGTGACGTTGATCCAAGGATTGTTAAAGATACTTGTGAGAGAATTTCTAACGATGATGGGATGAGTAATATATTCAAAAAGTTCAGATCGATTATGAATCTTAAGGATGTTGCTCCAGATCTCGGCCTAGGAGTGATTGTCCTAGTTCCCAAGGATGCAAAGCAACCGGGAATACTTGCCTCTGTGAGCCAAGTGATTTCCTTAGAAGGAATAAGTATCAGACAAGCTGTTGCAGACGATCCGTATATAACACCGGATCCTAAATTTTACATAATAGCAGATTCTCCAATTCCTTCTGAACTTTTAACCAAGCTCAGAAAGCTTGAGGGGGTACTTAGTATAACAATTTATTAGCTGACCAAAGCCTTCACTTTTGTTCGATCTCTTAAAATCGATCTTTATGCAAAAAAACAGATCTTGAAGATCCATGGTTCAAGGATCCCTGAACGAATGGTATGAGCCATAAAGCACCAAATCGTACACTGCTTTAACGGTACCTGATATGAAGAACATAAGGGGTGGGAAAGTGCTGATCAGTAAACCGCTTATTCCGGGTCCGGGTATCTGGGAACCGTTTCTTATGCTAATGAATATCGAATTGCTTCTTATCCTCGATTCTTTGCTGATTATCGTATTTGTAAAACTATCTCGGGCTGGTACGTCCATCTGACTAGTTGTCTGTCGAAGATAAAGAAAGATCTCTGCAACTGGTAAATAGTGGATCACCGGAATTAAAATCAAGAACATGTTGCTTACAAGGTGCGTGAACACCATGGTTCTAACCAGGCCAATTCTATTTGAGATTTTTGATGATAAAACCACAGAAATTGCAGTGACTATAGAAACTATAAAGAATATCGTGCCAGCTGTGGAAATTGCGACATCAAACATTACTCTGAACCAGAGTACAATCAGCGATGTAGTGATCATTCCCCCACCAAAAGCGTCCATCGCAAAGAGAACTCCGAGTCTTCTCACGTTCTGTTTATCAGGTTCTTTCACAGTTGATCTGGTCCTTATTTTTTCCATCTGGGGAAATTTTATTATTGCATATGGAATAAATTGAAAAAGTGTCACGATCATGGACACAAAGAATAAAAGTTTAAAATCATAACTAACGATTATAATGATACCAGCAGCCAACGCACTTGCAGCATAGGAACCAAAATTGTAGTAGGAGAACACCGTGTTCTTCTTTCGCTGATCTGTTTCAAAGTGGCTTATAGTGTACTGTTCTATTGATCTATTGGCGGTAAAATCCTTTCCAGAGAGCGAGGTCCCGGATATCAACAGAGCAATGATATATGCTATGATGCCACCAATGAAGAAGAGGATTGCAAGAGTGATGAAAAGTAAAGTAGAAAGAATTAACACCCTCCACTTCAACGGCATCTTCAAGAAGCTGAACAGATATACGAAAACCATAGTCACAGCAGCGAACAATAGAATCAAAAGACCTATTTCGATAGCATTGAGTCCAAGTTTGAGGAGATAGAACGGCGAAAGTATTGCTAGGATCGTGAATACGAAAGAACGGATAGAAGCATTCAGTGAAAGCAGATAACTTTCGCGAGCCATAATATCTTACCGTAACAGTAAGGATTGGTTAATAATAATATTACTTGTTACCTGTATACGTCTGGAAGGTTCGCCCCATAATGATATCCAGGTCTTATTTTAGTAAAATCCGTACTGATTCAAAAATATTTTTAAACGGCTAGGATTCAGACTTAACTTCTGTTTCATACATTTCTGAAACATATTTGCCGATGGCCGGCGATGAAGTTAGTCCAGGAGATTCTATACCGATTAGATTAATAAAACCAAATAGGCCCTTATCAGCTTCATGGGAAATGATAAAGTCTCTAAAACCATTTTTATCTTTTTTTAACTGCGGTCTTACGCCGGACATATCTGGGCTAATATCATATTTGTCTATAGAAGGCATGAACCTTCTTACGGAATCCATGAATTCATTTTTGTTGGATTCCACCATATAATCTATACTGTCAACATAGTATGCATTTGGTCCCATTTTTACTGCTCCAGAAATATCAGGTGTGAGGTGAATCCCTAAACCAGGGAAGGAGGGCACAGGATATACGAGCATTCTAACGGGTTTTGATCCATTTATTCTGAAGTAGTCCCCTTTGCATAATTGGATTCTGTATCCAAGTTTATCTATGTCAAGCCCAGCCATTGCAGCAACTTTGTCCGAGTGGAGACCAGCGCAATTTATGACCGTTTTTGATCTTATAGTGAATGGTTCTCCGGAACTCAGGCCAGACAGTTCATATTCTGAATCGATCTGCCTGATCGAACTTACTTCAGTACCTGTGACAATTTCAGCCTTATTATTGACAGTCTGTCTGTAAAAGAGATTGATCAAGTCGAAAGGCTCCACTATTCCGGTAGAAGGAGAATATATAGCTCTCTGTGCATCGATTTCAGGTTCCAGGGATTTTATAGCGTCTCGGTCGAGAAATTTGAGACCCTCTACGTTGTTATCTTCTCCGTTTTTCATAAGGCGTTCAAGCTCGATTATTTCATTCTCGTTATTAGCGACTGTTAATTTTCCAAGCTTCTTGAAAGGTATGTGGTGTCTCTTGCATAGTTCGTAAATCATTGTGTTCCCTTCAATCGATAATCTGGCTTTGAGAGAGCCTTTTGGATAATGTATTCCTGAGTGTATAACCCCGCTGTTATGGCTGCTCGTTTCCATGCCTATCATTTTGTTTTTTTCGAAAACAAATACACCTTCGTTGTTTATCGCGAGTTCTGCTGCAATAGCTAAACCTATTACGCCGCCACCTATTATTACGATGTTTGAATGCTCCACGGGAATCTAATGAGAGCGTGTACTTATAAATAATATTGTATCCATGCAACCTTGGTGTCTCCTTAATTTGTGTTGTGAGAATATTAATGCTCTTGCAGATTAAGATTCTGCGTTGATTCCCTTAGTTTCTTTATAATTACATGATTAAAATGGTAATTGAAGATGAGCTAGATGATTTTCTCTGTATGCTTTTCATGCGAAAAGACGGAGTCAAGCGAGCATTTGTTATATATTTCATAAAGATACGCATTCATGAAAGTGGATGCTATAACTACGGAACCACCTAAGTGGGGCGTAAAATATGAGGATATCGATGTCGATGAAAATTTACCCATAAAATTAAAACCAGTGTACACTGGGATATGCGGAACTGATAGGGGTATAGTTTCAGGGTCTCTTCCGTTTGCTTATGCACCACACGGCAGACAGAAGTTGATATTAGGTCATGAGTGTCTGGCCAAAGTTATCGAAGCGGAGGATAACGATCTTGGAATTAAGACTGGCGATTACGTTGTCCCGATCGTTAGGCGTCCAGGAAAATGCGTAAATTGCCTTATCGGCCGTTCAGACAATTGCTCAGACGGTGATAAACATGAGGCCGGAATAACCGGACTCAATGGTTTCATGAGATCAGAATTCCAGGATTATCCTCAAAACCTTGTTAAGGTGGAGGATCCGGATATAGCTAGCATAGCAGTATTAACTGAGCCCTTAAAGAACGTCAAAAAAGCTTTCGAGATGTTTGACACAGTTTCCAAAAAATCTGTCTTTACGGATGCAAACGGAGCATACGACGAGAAAAGGGCCATAATAATTGGAACAGGTAGTGAAGCATTTCTTTATGGGCTGGCGTCACGTGACTATGGTTTTCAGACTTACATGACAAACAGGCACCCAGAGACTGAATCAAAATTGAGGATGATAGAAAGACCAAACATAACTTTCTATGATTACACAAAAGACACCTCGGTAGAAAAAAATGGCTTTGATTTAGCCGTAGATACCAGTGGCGATCCAGCGACAATCTTCAGATTTATAAGGAAAATGAATAACAATGGCATAGTGATATTATTTGGAACAAACGGAAGGGCACCAGCATCTACTTTTGATGGGTCGGATATCGATTACATAATTGAGAGAAACATAACTATTCTGGGGTCCGTTGATGGGTCAAGAATACATTATGAGAGAGCATTGCAGGATCTGACCAGGTGGAATTACCAATACGGAGATCTAATATCTAATATGATCACATCCCGTGTTAAGCCAGATAACACAGATATCTTCTTACATAAGCAACCTGGTGAGATTAAAACAGTTATAGGATGGAGTTGATAGGTATTATAAACGGTGTGATATCATCGAAACAAATTGCGACGAAAATTAAGGCTGACATAAAATCTTCAATAGCATCCCTGAAAAACTCTAACATTTCTCCCTGCTTAGGGATTGTAAAGATCGGGGAAGATCCAGCTTCAGAGCAGTACTTTAACGCCAAATTAAGAAGAGCATCCGAATTTGGGGTCGAAACCAAAATTCTAATGCTTGAAAGTGATGTTTCGCAGGAGAGAGTTAATTCTGAAGTCAGAAAGATCGCGCTTGATCCTGATGTTCATGGAATAATTGTCGAGTCACCCGTGCCTAAACAGCTCAATTACCATGAATTTATAAATCTCATTCCTCCCGAAAAGGATGTTGACGGTGTTACATATGCAAATCTGGGAAGGTTGATGTCTGGGGAAGCAAGCCTAAGACCTGCGACCGCAGCGTCTGTAATGGAGTTTATTTCTGAAATAGGCGTCCCAGAAGGTTCAGTTGTTGCCATAATAAATAGGACTTTAACCGTTGGTAAACCACTTTCTATGATGCTGCTCTCGAATAATTTCACGCCAATGGTTTGTCACAGCAAAACCCTAAGGTTGAAGGACCTCTGTCGATCTTCTGACGTTATTGTTACAGCGGCCGGTAAGCCGGGATTGATCACGGCTGATTTTGTTAGGCCAGAAAGCGTAGTAATCGATGTTGGAATCAACGTTGTAGGGGATAAAATAGTCGGTGACGCAGATTTTGAAAATATAAAGGATAAGGTCTCCGCAATTACACCAGTTCCTGGTGGAGTGGGTTCGCTGACATCTCTCATGATATTTAGGAATCTGGTAAGCGCTATTAACATGCAAGGGATTGTTTGATATTTCCGAACATTGCGTGTTGATTCACTGATGAGTTTTATAATACAGATTATCATAGTTTTAGCCTAGTGGAGTTTATGAAAATCATAGGTATGATTACAACATATTTCTGTTTAGGGTAAAATTAGAGTTAAATCACGTCTTCCTTACTGCTTGATTCAACAATTCTATATAATAGAAACAACGTATCTTGAAGGCATTAGGTACAAAATAGAATGAGAATTTTTCCTATAATTTGTGCCTTCCAATTGATGCCATAAATAGATAAGCTTTATTTATGGACAAGATATAATTGTCAGACATAGATGGATCCAGAACAAGAAATACAGAGAATCACTAAATTTCTCAAGGAATTTATTGGTAACAGAAACGCGATTATTGGCCTAAGCGGCGGAATCGATAGCTCAGTGACGCTAATGCTCCTTAAAAAATCTGTGCCAAGTTTTAAGATTTTTCCATTTTTCATGCCCTCAGATACCACGCCAAGATCGGATTATAGTGATGTTTACGAACTTGCAGGCATTGCGGATGTTAACCTTACAACCATAGATATAACACCAATATTTGCTCAGTATCAGAAGTCACTTGAGGCTAGCGACATTTCCGCCTTGGGAAATATAAAAGCAAGGATTAGAATGAGTATCCTTTATTATTTTTCAAATATACACGACGGACTTGTTATCGGTACAACTAACAAGACCGAAAATTATCTTGGTTACTTTACAAAATTTGGGGATGGTGCTTGCGACGTAGAACCAATAATACACCTTCTGAAGCGTGAGGTTAGGCAACTTGGTGAAAGCCTTGGTGTTCCACAGAAGATTGTAAATAAAAAACCTTCCGCTGGTCTATGGGAACATCAGTCTGATGAGGATGAGCTTGGAATGACATACGATCAAATGGACCAGTCGGTTGAAAATTTGTTCGTAAAACATGAACGTCCTGTAAATAAAGTAGATCTTAAAGTTCTTGAACTGTACCACAAAACTCAACACAAAAGAGATTTTCCAGTATCACTGGAGGAAGAGAAATAGGAAATGGTATTCAGTATAACAACAGAGTATTACCAATTAAGTTTAATATTAATATTGGCAGCATTCGCTATACCTATTGCCAGAAAGATCTCTGTTGTAGATGTACCAATTCTCATAATTATTGGCATACTTTTTGGTCCAGCCCTTGGGATTATT
>JAKAYB010000066.1 GCA_021826925.1 Thermoplasmata archaeon
CTTCTGTTTGAACCGATCCAATACCTTCTTGTGCTTCTATTACCTATAGCAGTGATTGGTTTTGGTGTCATACAAGCCAATCACTCCCCTGTATTTCACTATACAGGGGAGTTATGCAACACACTTTATATTTAGTATAAGTTTTTATGGCAAAACCCCAGATATTGCCGCAATACTATCATATTCTCTCGCAGCTCTCATGACAGTAGCGTTTGCTATTTCTTTAACAGTGCTTGTTATAGAATCTAGACTTGGTAAAATTTTAAGGCTATTTATTGATAACATCGAAGGAAAAATAGTTATTAAAGTCCTGGCATTAGTTCCTTTATACCTTGTCCTGTATTTCTATTTAAACCTAATTTTAAATGAGGGGTTTTTGTCTGCTTTCATAAGTTCCCAAGAGACGGTTGAGAAATTAACCGTTATTTTTTACTCCTTGAATCCACTTTCATACCTTTGGCTTCTTGGCTCCTACATTAGCAAAAGTCTTTCTGTAACTGGCTTATTTATATTTGATCCTTCTTCCGTGTTCCTTAACCCCCTTTACATAATATTTGTAGGCACAGCCTGGGTAATTATGCTTATAATCTTACCATGGGCTATTTTCAAAAAGAGAGATGAGGTTGAAAACGTACCATAATAAAAAAACCGGCAATGTAGAAGCATTGAATATGGCCGCTACAAATTATTTTTTCAGAACTAGTGAGACAATAGGTCTCATCTTTCTCTCATTTTACGATGGTTCTGAGCAGAGTATAGATTTCGGTAGAGTGGTAAGAAGCCATTGTTCACTAAGCATAAGATCAGGAGCTGGAAACAGACCAGAGGAAAAGATATTACAGGAAATAAAGCAATTTGCCGAGAGTATCGGTGCCATTGTATCAGAATCTCAGACAAAATAAAACCTTGGATATAGGCAATTAACCAAATTTTCATAGTAAAAAGCCACTGGAGGGTTTCGATCCCCCGACCTGCTGATTACAAATCAGCTGCTCTGCCAGGCTAAGCTACAGTGGCGACCTACCGTCATTCCCAAGTACGTCATAAATTTTTCAATGAACTGCTTTAAATGACAATTTTTTTGGACGGCGCTTATACTTTGTTATGGTTACTACAAAGACTTTATGAAATCCTTTGACTTATTAAATTCGTAATGGAAACAATCTTAACAGAAATAAATCTGCCGCCGTCGGCCAAATCTATATTAAATGTACTTATGGAGCAGAAGATTCTTCGATTCGACGAGATCATGTCATTAACGGGATTATCCAAGAGGTCACTCCTGTACGCAATAAAGGTATTGCGTGAAAAAGGCTTAGTAGAAGTAGAGGTGTGTATGAGTGATACCAGAAGAAGATTCTACTGCCTTAAATCTTCGAAAACATGGAAGACGAAATGAAAGAAATTAATAACAATTAGCCATTGTTATCTATGGATTTTGTTTCTGAACTGAAAAACATTCTTCCAGGAAAGGTCATAACGCAAAAAGAAAGGAAGATGCCTTATACTGCTGATGCCTCTTATTTTACTGGAAACGAGCCTGTAGCTGTTGTCATTCCAGATTCCGTAGAAGAAGTAAAAAAACTAATGAAGTTCTGTTTCAGCAACGGAATAAATGTGGTTCCACGCGGAGGCGGTACATCGCTCACGGGTTCATCCGTCCCTATGAAAAATTCTGTTGTTCTGAGTATGTCAAAATTTGATAAGGTCCTGGAAGTTAGGCCGGAAAATATGTATGCCATCGCCGAGCCTGGTGTAAGACTGGATGATCTCAACAATGGTCTCAAGAAATTTAATTATTTCTACCCCCCTGATCCCGCAAGTTCTGTAGCAGCAACTGTGGGTGGTTCAATCTCTACAAATGCAGGGGGTCTTAGGGCTTCTACATACGGTACAACGAAAAACTGGGTCCTTGGCCTTGAAGTTGTCCTTCCAGATGGTTCTGTGATAAACACCGGTGGAAGAATTTTGAAGATCTCAGCAGGTTATGATCTCACTGCATTATTTGTCGGAGCTGAAGGAACTCTTGGTGTAATCACGAAAGCAATACTTAAGATATGGCCGATCCCAGAGGCCATTGGCCGAATGCTGGCATATTATGATTCCATAGACAAGGTAGGAAAAGCGATAGCGAAGATGAAAGAATTGGGAATCATACCACTCATAGCTGAATTTCTTGACAGAATAACCATGGATTCCCTTGAGAGAACAAGGAAGATCGAATTCCCTAAAGAGGCAAGGTTTGCCCTTATAGTTGATGTGTCCTCCACGATCGAAAGTATAAAGGATCTGATGGAGAAAACTAAAAAAATTCTTGAGGAATTTCAACCGGTTTCCATCACTGTTACGACGGATCCTGACGAAATGCAAAAGGTATACGAAGCCCGGAAGGGTGCATATTCTTCTCTTCTCAGTGAAAGGAACAACGAAAATGAGAGGGTCATTATAGGTGACATTGTTGTGCCGGCGTCGGAGCTTCCTGTCACGCTCCTGGAGGCTGAGAATCAGATTAAAGCTCACGGCCTGAAAGTTGCCCTGTTTGGTCACATTGCAGATGGTAATATTCATATGAATATCTATGCAGATTTGAGTGATAAGAAGCAGATGGATGCTGTTGATTCTTTCCAGAGCACAATGGGTATGATCGCTGTAAAGCATGGGGGATCCGTTTCGGCGGAACATGGTATTGGAATAGAAAAAAAAGGGCTACTTGAAATGCAGTCCAGGGAAGAAAATAACGAGGATGAGCTTCTACTAATGAAGAATATAAAGAAGCTGATTGATCCGAAGAATATTATGAATGGAGGAAAGATCTTTGACCTTTGATCTCGTTGAGCTCCTGAAAGAGGAAACTGGAAAATGCATCAATTGCGGTTTTTGCGAGACGGTTTGCCCTACTCTTGAGCCATCAGGATACGACTTGTGGAAGGGAGCAAGAGGGCGCGTCATGGAGGCTAAAGAACTAGTAAAGGCTGTAGAATCTGGAAGTGAACCCTTGAGAGCCGGTGACAGCTTCTATTCATGTCTAGATTGCCACGCATGTTTTTACATCTGCCCTGCAGGTGTAAATGCCGGCATAGCAAGTCATCTTTCGAGGGAAATCATAACGACACAGCACATAAAAAAGAACGAGAATCCAACCGCTGCCATGATGACTTCGGTTACTATGAAGTACAACAATCCTCTCGGTATAATGAAAAAGTGCGCAAGTTGGTCCGAGGGTATGGAATTTGACAGGGATTCCACAGACCTTCTCTTTACGGGAAACATGTATCAGTTGATGTCCTATGAGAAGGGTATGAATTCTCTTAGGGGTATGATGGGCAAAAGTCTCACTCTAAGAATCTCCTCAATGGTTTCAAAGCATCCCTCACTGATAAAATTGTCTCCCAAGCCAAAAGATAAGGAACTCGACAAAAAGATGTCATCCAGTCTGAAAAATATAGTGCACATACTCAATATGTCTGGAATCCGCCTTAATTATCTTGGCGGGAATGAGCCTTATCCAGGCACATTCCTTTACGATCTCGGTTATATCGAAGAATTCAAGGAGTACGCAAAAAGAGTTTCGGATATTTTTCACAAAGCCAATGCTAAGAGAATAATAACTGTCGATCCACACAGTTATGATCTGTTAAAGAATGTGTACCCACTGTACGTTGAAAACTTTGATTTTTCTGTTACCCACTATCTTGATCTAATAGATGTTCCACTGCTGTTCAAGGAAAGAAATATCACCCTCCATGAACCCTGCCACTTTTCTATGAGATCACCAGAATACACTGCAGAAATAAAAATACTCAGAAGCACCGCAAATCTTGTAATGCCTGAAAGAAGTGGAAAAAAATCGAGATGCTGTGGTGGTCCAGACGAACTCCTCTTTCCTGAAATTTCAGAAAAGGTATCTCAGGAAAGATATGCCGAACTTGAAAAAACAGGAGCATCGCAAATTGTAACTGCCTGCCCGATCTGTTTTTCCAATCTGGCAAAGAGTGAAAAGGTAACTGATATCAGTGATTTCATTCTCCAATCTGTGCTTTTATGATTCTATCTGCCTTTGTACTCCGGTTTTCTCTTTTGAACGAAGGCAGATATGCCCTCCTTCAGATCGTCTGTTCCGAATAGGAGTCCCATAGCCATCGATTCCATCTCAAGGCCATTGTCTGCTGGCACTTCCGACCCTTTATTCATGAGTCTTTTCGCAAGAGCGGCCGATATCGGTGCAACCGATGAGGCAAGAGATGCTGCGAATTCTGAAGTCTTCTGTTCGATCTCATTAGTGGGAAAAATTTTTGAAACAAGGCCAATATTCTCGGCATAATTCCCATCAAACCTCTGTCCACTAAGTATGAGATACGATGCTCTCGATAGTCCCAGAAGCTTTGCCAGCCTCTGGCTACCTCCCCAACCAGGCACTAAGCCAAGGGTGACTTCCGGGAAACCTATCACTGCATCTGGAGTAGATACTCTTATATCACACCAGGTCGAAAGTTCAAAACCACCGCCAAGGACATATCCTTTCATCTCTGCTATGGTGATCTTCGGGATTTCAGAAAGCATTCTGTAAGTTCTTTCGCCATTCCTTGACATTTCTGCAAAATCCATGGGGCCACTGACAAACTGTGTCAATTGTGCACCTGCAGAAAGGTTGTTTCCCTTGCCTCGGATCACTATTACATTGATCTCTTTGTCGTTCCACAAAGCTTCAAGGTGTCCTTTTAATGCGTTTATAACATCTACGCTTATCAGGTTGTTTCTGGTGTTTGAAATTTCTATGTAGGCTACCTTCGTAGTTGTATCTCTGCTTAGGATGACGGGTGTTTCTTCAGATTTTGTCGTTTCAGGCTGTGCTTGTACTTTTTTCTCTGAGCCTGCTGGTTTACTCGATATTATTTGTTTCAGCTTTCCATCTTGAATCGATTTTGCCGGAGAGAATATGTCGGTTCCAAATTTTTTGCTAAGGGCTATAAGACGGTTTTTAACTTCAGAGTTTGTCAGGCCTTCAGCGGCGGATATGGGGCCGAATGGTCTGTTCATTCCCAATTTTATACCTGTTTCTATATCATTCGGGCTGGTGATTCCTTCCTCAAGTACCTTTACTGCTTCATTAATCTCTATGCAAATAATGTCCATCATATCTATTGCGGAAGTGGGATTTGCTTGCGGTACCTTTGCATGCCCATTTTCCCATACATAGAATCCTCTTCCTGATTTTGCACCAAGCGCCCCATCCTTCATGAATTTATCATAATAAGTACACTTATTGTAGTCTGGACTCAAGGTATCCCCGTAATATTTTAAAGAATGGTACATCGTGTCAATTCCAACATAATCTATGAGCTCATAAGGACCCATGGGAAGACCCATTGATTTTCCCAAAGCATCTACCTCTTCAGGTTTGGCGAAATCGTTCTGAACAACAAGGCACAGTAATAATGCTTCTGGAGCATTAATTCTGTTTACAACAAATCCAGGGGTATCTTTCAATACACGTATTGGTGTCTTTCCTATCTTTTTAATAAAATCAAAAGTTTCGGAAAATACTTTGTCAGAGGTTTTCTCGGATTTTATTACTTCAACAAGTTTCAGTACAACAGGTGGGTTAAAGAAATGCGCACCTAATATTCTTTCAGGACCAATTGCATCCTTTGATAGAGTTGATATAAGAATATTTGATGTATTCGAAGCGATTATCGCATCTCTCCGGCATTTTTCACTGATTTCCTTCATGATCTTGATCTTTAAATCTGGTATTTCAGGAACTGCTTCGATGATCATGTCCGAATCCTTCACACTTTCCCCAAGATCATTGCTGAATCTTATACTTGACATGATTTGTTCCGATTCGCCCTGCTTTATTTTTCCGGATTTTTCAAGTTTTAGCAAACTGTTCTTAATAGAGGCCTCAGCCTTTTTCAGCGCCTCTGGGTATGCATCTTCTATCACAACTGGAATACCTGATATCGCTATGATTTCACCTATGCCATGACCCATTGTCCCTGCACCGACGATGGTCACCTTTGAAATTGCCATATGCTCACCTTTTGATCTTTGATGCGAGTGCGGTTATTTTCTGTGCAGACATTATATCACCGGAAACCTTCAGTTTTCCAGACATAAAGGCGGAGACTGCGTTAAGCTGCCCAGATAGGACATCAGAAATAACTTGATCGGTCGCAGAAACTGTTGCGGATGCTCCCTGCTTCTCTCCCTTTTCGAGAATTATTTCCCCGGATTCGAACTCAACATAATATGCAGGCTGATCCGATGGCTTAAACTGGAAGGATTTATTCATTCCGGATACTTCCTTCATTGCGCTTTCAGAAGCTTTTACTTTTGTCACTAAATCTTGTAACACTTCAAAAGATGTCATAGTTAGATAGCGTTACAAGAATTAAATATCTTTCTGAAAGTTATATTGGTTGAAAATATTAGGAAATATCGATGCTAGCCTTCTACTAGGTTTCAACCTTTTTGAGCACAAACAATTCATTTGCTATGTTGAGGCATCTTCATCCGCCGGGTCCCTTCTCAAGCAAGTTTTAAATTTTTATATAGATAGAAATAAAATTAAATTAAACTGAGCGATATTGAGCGAGTATTGAAATCTTGATATCAAAGGTTAAATAATGTAAAAAAATGCACGTGCATGACATGGATTAAAGAAGAAGATCAAAAGTACCTGAAACAGGAATTTGAAAAATATCTTAAGGACGACGTTGATTTGAATCTTTTCGTCTCCAGAAACGATGATTGCAAGTACTGCAAGGAAACAGAAGAGTTATTGAACGAGCTCGTTTCAATAGATAAGCGTCTGCATCTCAACGTGTATGACTACAATAATTCTCCGAAAGAGGTAAAAGAATATTCTGTTGAGAAGTATCCGGCAACGATTATTTCAAGGCACGGCGTTGTTGATGGAAGGATAAAATATTACGGCATGCCGTCCGGATATGAATTCGGTTCACTGATAGAAGACATAAAGAATGTTTCAAAATGGGAAGTTGAGGTTTCCTCTAAGGCCCTTACTTTGCTCAAAGAAGTCAAAAAACCAATAACCATCAAGGTATACGTAACACCAACTTGCCCGTACTGCCCGAAGGCGGTAGGCACAGCGCATAAGTTTTCAATTGTGAACGAAAATATAACCAGTGAAATGATTGAGGCTCTTGAGTTTGAAGAAGAAGCTGAGGAAGTTGGCGTCTCCAGTGTCCCGCATATAACTATCAACGGAACAGTGCAGTTCGTGGGAGCTCAACCCGACGATAACTTCGCTGAATATGTCTCAGAAGCTAATAGCTCCTGAGTAAACAATATTTTTCTATATTTTTAATAAGATCTTATATTATTAATTGTGTTTACTGCTTTCTTTTATTTCGATGTGATAAATAATTATTAGTGTTTCCACGAGTTAGTTATTTCTGCCGATGTTGAGACAATAACTTGTGTCCTCATTACCTTTAATGCAGCATCGTGCATATCTTTGTTAGAGGATGAAACACAGTCTTCAACTACGACAGGGTAGAATCCACGGTTACCTGAGCTTCTTGCGGATGACTCAATGCCAAATTCAGTAGCTATGCCTGTAAATATTGTCGTTTCTATTCCTGCGTTTCTCATCATTAACTCAAAATTTGTTCCAACAAAAATGTCTGCAGTGTTCTTCGGGAGTATTAAATCATCTTTCTGTGGCTCAAATTCCGCATAAATTTCTGCTTCTGGTGAACCAGGTTCCATGAATTTCATCTTTTTTGGATCACTTGAACCATACCTTTTCATCGATGAATATAGACGATAACCAGACTCAAACCTAAACGGGAGTGGCGTTATTTTTGTGTAAATAATTGGCACGCTGTTCTTCCTTGCCTCTGCGATAAGGTCTTTCAGGGAAGATACAAAGTCATGCTTGTTGAAAACAGAATTCACAAGTGCGTTCTGAACATCCCACACAACAAGGACAGAATGTTCAGGATTTACAATATCTTTAATTTCTTTGTAGATAACCTTTTCTTTCATCATGATTAGCAATCACGAAATCGTATTTTAGGTTACATATCTAAAGGGGCTTTGGGAAAACTTCAGTATGCTCCGATAGAGTAAAAACAATGGACAAAATATCTGTGGGTGTAAACTACTATGGCCATAAAATGAGAAATATGCCCCTCTACGGACAGAGGATATCGAGATGCACAATTGAATGAAAAACTAACATAGAATAATAACAAAAGTTGATGGGAAGGCAGGAAATAGATATAACGAGATACTTATCCAGACTAAGGGTTGTTTTTAAATCAGCGCATGAATGGCGGATAGACGGTCATAAACTGAGACAATATTTAAATCGTTCACCCATTAAAATGTCCAGGTAAAATTCATAGTTTTAAGTTAAATCTATTTATTCTTTATACGAAAAATTTTACTATTACCAATCATTCGACTCAATATGGATAATAGAATAAAAATGTTATATATTGCAAGTGTGGCAATTCCTATGGTTTTCGAAAGATACCGTGTTAAACATGATTAAGAAAAAATTTTTGTGGGTAGTCATCGTCCTGTTTCTGTTACTCGCACCCACATGCGTCTACGAGTATT
>JAKAYB010000067.1 GCA_021826925.1 Thermoplasmata archaeon
ACCAGATTGATTCAACAAGCTGTTCGTATGCGAAGAGGAAGTATCGAACACGGATATCCTTACTCTTCGTCTTTATCCTGCACTCATCCTGAACCCTGAACATGGTCTCTATACGCCAACGGAACTTGTATTTCGCAATGATATGATCCAGATCAATGTCAGATGCGTTTGTTGCGAAGCACCAGTCGTAATATTCTTCTGATCGGTGATCGAATATCTGCTTCAGGAATGCAAGATACACGGAATCCTCAACTTTTCTTCCCTCCCGGTAAAGGGAGAATTCATAGAGCATCACTTTTTTCTCCCTCTGGTACATGGATGAGAACTCATCCTTCACCTGAGGATTCTTCGGTACGAATATCAGGTAGTTTATTTTTCTCTCGTTCAATGTCATGATCAGATCTTTCGAGTAAAATCCTCGATCGAAGAGTAACAGGTCTATATGGCCCAACATCGATATCAGGAGATCAAGAATTGCTGAGATCTCGGAGGGCATGTCATTGCCCATGGGTGAAGGTATCGATATTAAGGGAAGCCTCAGATCGCTGTTCACTATGCTCGCAGTAAGATAGGAAAACTTTCCTGTTACGCCATGATCACCTGTCCAGCCATGTATCCACACCGAATCACGATCGCCATAGAAATCCTCATGCGTATAGTCAAAGGCGATCATGATCGGATCTTCATTCTCAGAGAGAGATTTCCTGGAAAGAGCGGATATGCGTGAAAAGAGTGAATCCCTTATCCCTTTTACTGTATCGTTGACAGGATAATGTTCTATGGCGAGATGTATGGAATCCGCCCTGTCACCGACGGTCTCTAAATACGTGCTTGCAACTGCAGCTTTCAGGAATTCGCGGTTGAAATGGAATCCATTCAGATATCCGGGATCATGCTTGAGTCTCAGAGCATCGTTGGTGAAGCGTTCAAGAGCGCTCAATGATGTCAGGAGTCTTGTTGGATTGTTCATAGTATTACTAAATATACTGTCCTTCCTATGAATTCTTTTGGGCAATCCACCTTTGCACTTGTTCCGAATCTTGTCACTGTCTTCACAAAGAATCCCTGTATCCCTTCTATCTCGAGTCTGTTTGTTACATTCATTGGTATCTTTTTCATTAGATATCAAATAGATATCTGAAAGCTATAAATAAATATTTTGGTCGATTCGTGGAAGCTAAGAATGAATTATTGTATTATTCAGATAATTATCTTCGGAGATACCGTTTGAAGCGAAAAATTTAATGCTTGGGGTTTGGGCGCAATTACTCCTTGTCATCATGAAGGATTGAATCGACAATCTGGTAGATGTTCACACTTCCCTTTATCAGGATTTCGCCATTCTTCTGATCTGAGAGGAACGCATTCATTTTTCTTTCGAAGCTTCTCCTAAGTTCCTCCATTGCGATTACCTTCAGCTCTTTCTTTATTATTTCCTCTTTTGCATTGTCGTTTGTTTGAATGTAATCCATGTGTGCGCCTATGCTGGAAATTAATTCATCGAATCCTGTACCATCTAGGGAATTAACTCCTAAAACTGGTATCTTCCACCCCTTCTGCGGGGACATGGCAAGGGTATCCTGCAAGTCCTTTATTGCAATATATGCACCCGGAAGATCGATCTTGTTTACAACGAATATACTGGCAATCTCCATAATGCCAGCTTTCAATGCCTGGATCTGATCACCGAGGCCAGGTCCGAGAACCACTATCACAGTGTGGGCTAGATTAACAACCTCTATGTCTGATTGGCCGGCCCCTACTGTCTCAACAATTATGTAGTCCGATCCTCCAGCATCAAGTATTTTTACGGTTTCCCAGATTGAAGCTGTGAGGCCACCTTCCATTCCCCTGGAAGCAATGCTTCTCATGAAAATACCATTTCTTGCCAGGGATTCCTGCATTCTTATTCTGTTGCCGAGGAATGCACCGCCAGAGAATGGGCTGGAAGCATCGATAGCAACTATGGAAACACGTTTTCCGGAGTTCGTAATAATCCCGCTCAGGCGGCCTATCAGGGTGCTTTTCCCTATCCCAGGTGGTCCGGTTATTCCTATAATGTGTGCGTTTCCGATGTTCTTGTAGATCTTCTCCATAAGCATTCTGGAATTTTTGGATCCAGGCTCTCCCTCAACAATAGATATTGCCCTGGAGATCGAAGTTTTATCTCCACGAAGAACACCACTTATTATTTCATTTATTTTCAAGTAATCACGCCATCTTCAGTTTTCTGGCCTCTTCAGCTCTTTTTTTAACATGCTCTATAATTACTGAGAGAGGAGTGCCAGGCCCATAATTTCCTGTGATGCCCATCTTCTCTAGTTTGGGTTTGTCCTCATCGGGAATTGTGCCTCCGCCAACAACGGCAATATCTTTTATCCCGCGCTTCTTCATGATATCCACCACCTTTTTGAAAACGGTTAGATGGGCTCCATTAAGAAGGCTAAGGGCAATAACGTCAACGTCTTCATTTACTGCAATTTCAACTACATCCTCTGGCTTCGGAAGTAATCCTGGATATATGACTTCCATTCCTGCGTCTCTGAATGCCTTGGACAGTACGAATATCCCTCGATCATGTCCGTCAATACCTGGTTTGGCCAGTAGGATCTTTATTGGTCGATCCTTAAACAATGATTGGTTCTTTCCATTCACCGAAGACCTTTCTCCCAACATTTGATATTTCTTCGAGCGTGGCATAGGCTTCAACAGCTTTCATAATGTAAGGGAACGTATTTTCATTTTCGGTCCTCATGGCGTTTTCAAGATCAAGCAAAGTTTTCTGCACATGAAGCTCGTTTCTTTTGCTTTTTACGCTCTTAAGGCGTGCAACCTGTGCCTTTTCAGCTTTCCTGCTTATGCGCAAGATACTTATCGGTTTCTCGTCCTCGTCTACATATTTGTTAGCTCCCACCATTGTCTCCTTGCCCTGTTCGAGCCTTATCTGTCTTTTATATGATGTTGCTGCTATTTCCTTCTGAATGTACCCTTTCTTTACTGCCTCGAGTATTCCGCCAAGCCTGTCGATTTGCTCAAAGTACCTGTAGGTTTCCTCGACCATCTTGTCAGTCAGCCATTCAAGATAGTACGATCCACCCAGTGGATCTATTACATCGGGTATTCCACTTTCCTCGGATATTATTTGCTGTGTCCTGAGAGCAACCTTCACGGCATCCTCAGATGGAAGTGCCCATGCTTCATCGTACGAGTTTGTATGAAGACTCTGAGTTCCACCCAGAACTGCCGCCATTCCCTCTATGGTTGTTCTCACTATATTGTTAAGAGGTTGCTGCCAGGTCAAGGTATACCCTGATGTCTGTGTATGAAACTTAAGGCCAAGACTCCTCTTGTCCGTCACTCCGTATTTTTCTTTTAGGACTTCAGCCCAGATCCTCCTAGCTGCGCGAAGCTTCGCAATTTCCTCAAAAAAGTTTATCGAAGAATTGAAAAAGAATGAAAGCCTTGGTGCAAATCTCTTAATTTCAAGACCTGCTTGAAGACCAAGATCCACATAGAAAAAACCGTCCGCGAGTGTAAAAGCTAACTCCTGAAGTGCGCTTGCTCCAGCTTCCCTTATGTGATAGCCAGAGATACTTATATAATTCCATTTGGGCATGTTGTTTGTGCAGAACACCATCATGTCCCTAATCAGTCTTATGTGCGCTTCCGGCGGATATATCCATTCCTTTTGTGCGATATATTCCTTGAGGATGTCCGCTTGGACAGTGCCTGCGAGCATTTCTATAGGAATGTTCTTCTTCTGGGCTACAACCGCGTACATTGCGGTGAGAACAGCAGCAGGGGCGTTTATTGTCATAGACGTACTCACTTTCGAGAGGTCGATCCCTTTGAAAATGACCTCCATGTCCTTTAGAGATGAGACGTTTACTCCGCATTTTCCAACCTCTCCCTCGGCCCTTTCATTTGTGCAGTCGTAACCATAGAGAGTAGGCATGTCGAAGGCTATACTAAGTCCGGTTTCCCCGTGTTTTATCAAATACCTTAACCTGTGATTTGTGTCTTCAGGAGTACCGAAGCCGGAAAACATTCTCATAGTCCATCGTTTTCCCCTATACATGTTAGGGTATATTCCTCGGGTAAAAGGGTATTCACCAGGCATCCCTAACCTCTTCTTTTCGTAATCATTCGGAATGTCTTTGGAAGTGTAAATTTCCTTTAGGTCAAAACCTGAGGAGTTCGTATATTCTGCGGGTGAAAAATGAGTCTTTTCATTCCAGGGATCCAACGTTCTTTTTTTCCAAGAGTCGTAATCGGCATTGGTACCCGACTTTGATCGTTCTATTTCTTCCAACTTTTTTTGCCAGAAAGATTTAGTTTTAGTTGGCATAATATCATTAATTAATCTTCGGTTTAATACATTATCGGTAGCATTATGATAAAATTCTCTGAGAATTGACATATATGCGTTTGAGGAAAACCCATGAAAATCTCAATACTGTTATTTTCGTTACTGGGTAACAGGAAACCACGTAGTCATTCATAAAACTTTTAAAATTTTATGGCAAAGAAGTAAGATTAGTATATATTTACAAATCCTGATGATCACCAGTAGTCCTTATTTATCAAGTCATCGTAAAGATTTGTAAGATAATTCTTCATTTCCAACTCCCTGTCTGTTAGTACCCTTAGGGCGTTAGTTACCTGAAGACCTTTGTATTCCTCTGCCATTAATGAGAATATCTTACTGAAATCGTTTGACATTTTCATAGCAAATATCAGTACGCTTCTCAGATCGTTTGGATCCGTCTCTTCTGAATCCTCTGCGATAATGTGATCAAGCATCTCGTAATCAACTGGCTGGGAATCCGGAGAGAGTTCATCTAAGGAACCTGTTTCCATGGCGGATTTGATGAGTTCCATATCCTCTTTTTCAGAATTTTCAACCTTAACCAATATCTTCCTAACATGATCCAACGATGATTCTTGGTACATTTTATGGTACTGATTTATCAACCTTAACTTTAATTTTATTACGCGCTGAAATATCTCATTAGTTAGTTCTTTCTGTGATTTACCGGATATTGACTTGGGTTTTTGGTTTTCGTTGCTTATCATTACAAACAACGAACGATTTCACCTTAATAAGTATTTCCATGAAAATTTCTACACCTCTAAATATTATATATATGAATCAAACCAGACGATTATCTGATTAAGAAGATAATCAGAATCGTCAGATAATGAACTTACTATGAAGCCATTGAACATGTTTTAATCATAGTTAACAATCACATTTACGTGAAAGTTTCGCCGTCGTTAATATCCTCGCGTTTGGAGCAGCTAGAAAATCAAATTTTGGAGTGCGACAGTGCCGGTGCTTACAGTTATCATGTGGATGTTATGGATGGTCACTTTGTGCCGAATATAACTGTAGGCCCAGATTTTGTCAAGGCAGTACGAAGATCTACGACAAAGCCGATAGAGGTACATTTAATGATTGAGCGCCCAGATCACTACTATAAGAGCTTCATAGATGCTGGAGCTGACATACTTACCGTCCATTCCGAGTGTTTGATTAATTTTGCTGATCTTAATAAGAAAATCTATGCAGAAGGAAAAAAGATGGGTATTGCGGTGAATCCAGAGACTCAAATTTCAGATATTCTTCCGGATTTTTATGGTGCGGAACTCCTGGTCATCATGTCCGTTCATCCCGGATTCTCATACCAAAAGTTCCTGGATTACGTAAAACCGAAAATATCCGAATCTAGGCAGATAATTGATAGTCGGAATCTCGGTATTCAGATTGAAATTGATGGCGGGGTAAATGATGTTACCGGCAGCGAGTGTGCGAAACTTGGCGCAGACATACTTGTTTCTGCATCTTATATATTTTCAAATGGGATAAAAGAGCCCATTCAAAAACTCAAATCCTTACAAAGAGTTTGAATCTGTACTCGAGACCAAGAAAAATTCAATAGTTAATACTCGCTATCTTTTTGGTGGGTTTTATGAAAATAGTTGTTGCAAGAAAAACTGATTTGAAGGAAATACCAGATGTGGTAATAAGATTGGATATTGCTTGGAAGCTTTTTCTTCCGAATTCCTTTGGTCGAATTCCGAATAAAGGCAACGATAGAGATTTCATGTCCCTTACGAATTTTCTGTGGAATGAACTAGGCAAATTTAGCGGTCGTCTAAGAAACGACCTCCCTGAAAAATTATGGATTATGGTCCCGGATCTTGATGAGGCAGGATTCAGGTATGTAGAACGAATTGCTTCCATGTGGTCAGATGAAGTAGTGCAATACCAAGTCCCTGGAGACAGTTCTCCCGTTGAGAAGGAGGCATGGATTTCCCCGACCACCGATGTATTTTCGGACAAATCATTGTTTCCGGAAGAGGAGGCGCTGACACTAAATGAACCGGAGGGCACGACAAGATATCTCATGCCTCTACTTGGAATGGGGCGGGCATTTATGCGGACCTATTGGATTGGAAAGGACAGTACTTATTCAAGATTACATAGTCATTCAGCTGTTGACGAATACTACCTTGTATTAAGTGGCCAAGGAACTTTACGCACGGGTGCCAAGGAGGTTTCCGTGAAACCAGGAACGCTTATTTCTAAACCGACAGGACCAGACATGACGAGTCAGTTCATTGCCGATAGAGGAGAGGAATTAAAAATTCTTGACATAGAAGTATGGCCGGATGCTACCCGAACTGCAAAAGATCTGGTTTATTACCCTGATCATAACGAGGTTCTTCTTCGAGGTATTGGTTGGTCTAACTCACTGCCTTATGAGTCAATAATGAGTGCAAGAGATCTGGATGAAAATTATGATCTCGGATACACCAGGAATGAAGATGGTTCATGGAGTCCAAAGGACGTGCCGGGTATGAAGAGAAGAGAAAAATGAAGCTTTTACCTGTTCATATTTATTAGAATTCTCCCCTCATGACCTTTCTGGAAGTCGGAAAGGGCTTGTTTTAATTCGGTAAGGGGGTATTCCCTGAATTTCTTAATTCGCAATTGATGATCACGGGCAATAGAAATTATTTCATGGAGATCTTTCCTTGTTCCACCAGTTGAACCAACAATTGCTGTTTCTCTCGAATAAACCTTAGATATGTCAAAAGAAGCATCTTTGCCTGTTTGAATTCCAAATGTTACTAATCTTCCGGAAACGGACAAATGCCTGGATGCTTCTTCCCAAAATTCTGAACCTAGAGAATTTACAACTATATCTGCAGTCAGATCTTGGGGCACACTTTTTCTATAGAATACCTCGTCACATCCAAAGGACCTAATCCACTCGTTCCTAGATACGCCGTATACGTGCAATCCCATAATTTTTGCAAACTGAACAATGAACATTCCAGTGTTTCCTGAAGCCCCGTATACAAGAATCGATTCTCCGCTTCGCGCACCAGCGCGCTTAAGAGCGTGATATGCAGTCAATCCTGCAACAGGGAGACTTGCACCTACATCCTCATCCAAATAATCTTCCATTTTGAAAAGATTTTTTTCTGGAACAGAAACATATTCCTGGTAACCTCCGTCTGTAATTACACCCCAAATCCCACCATTGGCGCAGAGATGTTCTCTATTTGTTATGCACTTATCGCAGGTGCCGTCAAACACTCTGTTGTATATTATGACCTGGTCCCCCTTGTTTATTAGCCTGCCACTCGTTACCGCTGTTCCAATTATTTCTGTACCAGGAACGTGCGGTAGAGGGCTGATATTGTATATCAATCTACCGTTAATTAGGTTATAATCTACAGGATTTAAGCCCCCTTTTTCCACATGTATTAGCACATCTTCATTCCCTATGGATGGCATATCTCTTTCAACAATCTTTAAATGATCATTACCAAACTCTGGACCGATAGTTGCAGCCTTCATTACGTCCCGATTCAACCTTGATTTAAAAGTGTTATCCGTGAAGTAATCTCCCGCTCATCAATTTTCAAGCCGAGAAAAGTTAAGCTATCTCATTGATACTCTGCTCCCATGAACTTATTGTTTCGATAGGGAATTACAACGTGGCCCATTATTGTTAAGAACATGATCCTTATTGGAGGGAATGATCATATTTCATAAGCAAGAATTTTAATAGTCAACGGTTCATGTTTTGTTAGAAAGAATCATTTCTGGTTTACGGTTAATTCCTGCTTTCTGGATAAACAGTATCTTGTGAGATCACTATAAATTTGGGTATCGTGACTTTACATCTATTTTAAGTTTCAATGCTCATCCATAACGTATTTTCAATTATTTCCGTGTTATCGTGATTGAGGTGCTAAATCATCTTTTCCAGATCGAATCTTTCCATGATCTTCTTTGCCCTCTCATCCCCTGAGTATAATTTTTCCCTGACACCCTTCCCCCTCGTCATGTAAATGATCCTTATCGTTGATATAACTTCCAGGACTGTTGTAAGGTAAAGATCCATAATAGGCTTTACAATCATGCGAATCAATGCAAGGAAGAGGTATGCGATAAGCGAGAAGAACATGTGAACCCTTATCTTCTGCGGTGTCCAGTGGTAGACAGGAAATGCAATTCCCACTGTGTTTATCGTCCTGAAGCAGTTCTCGACCCTGTTCCTTT
>JAKAYB010000068.1 GCA_021826925.1 Thermoplasmata archaeon
TTTAATCATCTTACTAATATAATGTATTCATTATATAAGGATCTTTCGGTCCATAATGCTGCATCCACATAAAAGTGTGGCACATCAGACTGAATAGTTACGTATTCATGGTTATTCTACCAAGTTTGAAAATTTTCTCTTCGTGTTCTCGTGCTGTATCTTCGCTTCTCCGTTATTTGTATATTTATTCCATAAATCATTTTCTACGTTTCTTGCACCATTCCTTGTTCAAACTTCTTTCTAAGAAGTTTGTTGCAAAAGACTTGCATGCATTAATAATGCACTCTGGGGAATTGAGGCCAGGATATAGTAGTTTATTGATAGGCGTCTTTCCTAAAGAAGCCACAGAGTTAAGCTTCGAGATAGGGTGGTATGAATAATATGAGATAAGAATATGCTGGAAAATCTATGTAGGGTGTTATGAAACATATTGATCTGATCTATATCCATCAATTAGTATAAGATAAACATTACTATTAGTGAAATTGAGTTTTCAGTATGCGGCATCACTAATAATTTCAATGATCGACAGCTTCTAGTTCCTTTACGTGCTCACCTACATGGTCATCAATCAGTTCTCCATCTTCAACAACTGATTCCCCTCGCATTATCACATTCTTTG
This sequence comes from Thermoplasmata archaeon, assembly GCA_021826925.1. Lineage (GTDB taxonomy): Archaea > Thermoplasmatota > Thermoplasmata > Thermoplasmatales > Thermoplasmataceae > JAKAYB01. The sequence goes on from JAKAYB010000068.1 coordinate 623, forward strand.
GAAAAATAGCATCAAATCCGTTGAACGGTGTTACTCTAAGCTTTGAATGAAGCCTAGTCTCATCTATCTTGGTTATATCACTTGGATCAAAATTAATGAAGTCAGCAAAGTACCCTATTGATACTTTACCTTTTTTTATACCCATGATTTCCGCTGGAAAAGAAATTGCAGTCTTGACAAGAGTATCTACGTTTAGAAATTTCTTGCCGAATAGAGCGAGTAGCAGAGGGATTCTTGTCTCCACTCCTATTATTCCAGAAGGGGCTGATTGGAATTCCCCTTTCTCGTATTCAGTATGCGGTGCATGATCGGATGATATGAGATCGAACTTCCCGCTAAGGTAAAAGCGCATTAACTCCTCCATTATATTTTTTGATCTCAGGGGTGGATTAACTTTCCCCCAAGGGCCGAGATTCATCTCATCATTTAGAAGTATGTGGTGTGGTGTAACTTCTTTTATGAGTCTCTTTTCTGCCAAAACAAGGGTTTTAGGAGAACTGATGTGTGCGATCATGCTCTTATCTAAGTTCAGAGCGTTCATGGTATTAACAGCAATGTTCTCACATTTTTCTGGTCTGAATTTGTTATGATCTCGAAGTGTTTCAGGCTGTCCCAGTTTATGTGTTTTCAGACATATTTCATCCTCTGCATGAAATATCACAGGTACGCCGAGAGAGTTCAAAAGGTCGATCTGACCGCCCGACATCTTTTGCGTCACCACAGAGTTTGTACTTCCGCCTAGAAAGACCTTTACACCACTGCTACGCTGATCGATATCAGCAGCATTGTTTCCAGTGAAAAGCGAGTATAATCCAAAATCGCAGAATGCTTTCTTTCTCACTGACTGTAATTTTTCCTCAAAAAGCTCCCTATCAGCGACAGGAATCCTGTTGTTTGGCATGTCAAATATTGTAGTTGTTCCTCCGGATAGAGCTGAAGCAGTTCCGGTACTGAAATCTTCCTTTTCCGTTTCCCCTGGATCTCTGAAGTGAACATGCACGTCCGTTCCCGCCGGGAGAATTGCACCAGCAAGCTCCATTCTCCGCTTACCGCGAAGATCCTTTCCTATTGCCGTAATTTTTCCATTAGTAACAGCAACTTCAATGCTCCTAAAGAGGCCATCGAAATAAAAATTCCCAGAGATGATCAAGTCATGTGACATTGTGTAGAAATTGTTTGTGCTTAAATAACATTTCTTAGAGTCTGATATGAATTGGCTATAATAACACCTCGTGATTAAACGTCACGTTTCTCGCACCATTTCTTGACCAAACATCTGTTTAAGAAGTTTGTCGCAAGGGAAAGCCCGTATTATTACTATTTGAAATTTTGTAACTGGTCAGTCTGTTGTGCTTAACAATTTCATCCCGGTTTGACACTTCTTTTGATAATTGATGGAGTTTCTGCTACGAAATTTTTCGTTTTCAACTTTGATGCGTAACATATAGGAATGTATCGCTTTGTATATATCTCAGCACCCCTCTCCGATCTCGATCCACCTGAGATTTCCCTGTATATCACAAAGTACCTCTGCACCCTCTCTGCCCTGTTGTTTGTGGCATCGACATCCGGGCCTATGACAAAACGGAAGAGCTATTCCTTCTTCCGTTTCAGAAGATTACCGGCAAACCTCCGAGATCTCTTGCACTCATAATTGGAATTAAGAAAGAACACGAACTTTTGGTATAATATTTTAATAACGCACGTCGGGTCTCACTTCGAATAAGTTTTATGCTTACTCTCGTGGCACAATGGTGCCTGGTATGGCTCAAGCATAAGATTTAAGGTTGTACCAGAAACCTTAATAATGCATTCTCAATTAAAAAAACGTGAAAGATAAAATAATAATAGCAATTGTTATAGTGGTAATAATCGTCGCAGGTATAGGCGGGTTCCTGTACTACAACAGTACGGCCTCAAACGGTCATATGGCGATATCGGTTGCAGATGCTCCAGCGTTATCCGGGGTCGGTGCTGTATACATATCGTTTAGTTCGGTGGAATTGCACAGCAATACGTCAGGATGGGCAAACTATTCAGTCCCGTCTACAACAATAAATATACTTGGCCTAACGACAACAAATGCATCTTTACTAACAAACATAACTCTTCATTCCGGTAAATATACAATGATAAGGCTGTTCATCAAAAATGTGACGGTTGATGTCCTTGGTGTAAATATGAGTTTCACCTTAGCATCTCACTTTGCATTTATTAACCATCCATTCAATGTCGCTGCACACTCGACAACTGGAATCGTAATAGATTTCAACCTGAACCAGAATCTCAATCTGAACTCCAAGGTGTTCACCCCTAACGTTGGATTTGTCGTGACCTCCTGATCTACACTTTTATTTTTTGAAACTTTAATTATCAAGCTCTTTTGAATATTCAAACGAAAATTTTTACTCTTTCAACATTTTATAAGTCATCTCCCATGGTTTCTATTGTGATCTTAGCGCTGTTTATGTCTCGATGCGGGTGCACGTGGTACATCATTCATTAATATTTTTTAAGAAATCAATAGTTTTGATCTGCCCAGAATAATAGAACATAGTTGAAAATTATATCCGGGTACAAAACATCTTTTCTTCTTCTGTGTACTTTAGTTTCGAGGGAAATAATTCATTCGCTTCTAGTTTGTTTGTTGACAAGTTACTTCAATCATTTTTTATACTGGCATCTATCTCGGAGTCGAGCCCCACATTAGTAAAGTAGCACCGCAATATTTACATTTTACACTGTGGCTATCATGGAAAGGCAATGGGGCACCACACCTTGGGCATTTCAGTTCTGTGATTTTAACCGAATAGACTTCGTTATTCACTGATGCGGAAGAGATCTTTTGTATCAGTCCTTCTTTGGATATCTCATCAGCAACAGAAATTACCCCTCTTTCTAATTCAGCTTTCAAAGCACTTATTCTATTTTGTTCTTCAATTAAATCCTTGTTCTTTATTGCTCGACCGGCAATTCTAAGAATTGCACTATTGTTAATCCTCGTTGTTCGACCTCTATTGGCTTCTTCAAGTATCAAGATATTTTTTCTGATCGCGACCAAATTTGTAATTTTTTGTCTAAGAGTGGGTGATAAGTTTTCCTCGGTTACTTTATACCCTAACTTATTGTTAATTCTTTCAAAGATCTCTTCTCTAATTTGTGTTTCCAGTAACATAAAATCAGTCTATAGAAATTGCATAATTTGCTGATACAAAGTCCTAATGCCTGCGGCGTTCCCTGAAAGTTGCATCTTGGTCTTTCCTTGAATTTCGATCGTCCCACTTTTCGAAATTAACCCTTTCTCTCTATATTTTACTCCTTGAAGTTCATCTAGCTTCTCCGTAACAACGTCATCTCTTTTCACAATTCGTCCCCTTGCACTGTAGAGTAGAATTCTCTTGTTTGTAAGGACGAGCTTGTAAGGTTTATCTCCATATTTCACTGCATTATCTCCACTTTGAAATTTTATTTCTTCACCCGGCATCAAATAGTCTTCAAGAGTCATGTTTCATTAAATCGTATGTTATTATTTAATCTTTTTTATGATAAGATTAGTTATATTATTCGTTAGGCTCAGATATAAGCTTAACTGTTTTAGATGTTGTTAAGGAATTTTAAGCATTATAGTGGTAATTTCCGGAATTCTTAAAGCTACTGTGAAGAGCGCAGAAACATCTGTACAATAATTTTTGATGGTTTTGGAGAAGAAAGACTGGTTAGATAAGTGTATCTTTTGTTGTGTGTACTTGAAAATTGGATGAAAACGCTGGAATTCCGTAAGTAAATTTTTTCAGTATCATACTCGTCAACATTCTAGCAGATCCGATGGTTCTTGAAAACGACGAAGGTAAAAATGAAACTTCGCAGACTTTCCTGTGTGCTATAAGTCATCCATGGTTTTGTCATAACATGTTTTCCTGCGACTGTGAAGTAAATGGTGTGGCATGCCGAAAGTTACAACGAGTCGTCTGGTGAAACGGTAGACAGAAATTAAACCGGAATTTACATTCATTGAAGATTTAGCTTTGTTTATATGGCTTATTGAAATGTGTGTAGCACGGTAAAATTTATTGGATGTGACTGAAATGGCAAAGAAATTGAAACCAGCAAAAATTGTGGACGTTCGTGGAACTATATGTCCTGGCTCTCTTTGGGAGATGTTGATAGCCTATAAAGATGCAAAAATAGGAGACATAATAGCAGTTTATTCTTCGGATCCAGACATAAAGAATGATGCTCCTGAATGGATCGAGAAGTCTAAAAATGAACTTGTAGGAGTATATGATCGAGACGGATATTACGAGGTTTTGATGAGGAAATCCAACTAGATGAAATGGTTTATGAGTAAATCTACGTTATGATGTAGATTCCGTTTTTTCCAATTCTTATTTTTATTTGGTAGCAGTCCTATTTCCTTATCAATAATCTTTGGTAAACGGATCATTAGGTTCAGATTTGTAGTGCCTTATAGAGCATAACATATCCGCCAAGGGAAATTACGTTTATCACTAGCAAAAGCACAGCGAGGCTAGAGCCAAAATGCATAGAGAGTGAGTAATATATGACGAATGCCAGGATGCTCTGGATCATAAGAATAGAACTAAACGCTATTATGCTGGTGAATGAGCCAGCCTTTAACCTTAGGTAGCTTTTGATATAGGACACAGTAATTACTGCAAACACAATCACCGATATTGATATTATAACCAGGTTAGCTATCCAGAATGGCCCCAGACTCAAATCCCCTCCTTTATGCCTGCTGAAGTGAATATTTCCTGTAGCATTTTAATATTTCTCACGATGACTTGATCAGGAAAATAAACTTTGCCGTATCCATCTCCCTGGACGAGAACAAGATGGTTTGATATCAAGACCTTCATATGGTGCTCTATTGTCCTGTAGTTTACGTTAAGATTCGAACTAAGTTTATTGGCGTTTTTCGGGCTTTCTAATAACGATTTAATTATCTTTATTCTCATTTCTCCTCCTCTTGTTGATACGAATATCCACCAAAAGAGTCTCTCGATCGAGCTCTGAAAATCATTGGTTGTCAAATTCCTTTATAAATTAAAAAGAGTGAAATAAATGTTATTGCATATTTCACTCAGATTTTACTTATTGTGTTACTCCCTGTTATGTGGAATATCTCATTGTATATCATGAACTGTGGCATACCGTTTGAAGTTATGAAGCCAGTGTTGTAATACATTATGTCGTAAGATACGTTGATATATTTGAACTGTGAAGTATTAGCTGCGTTCTGGACTATGAACTGTACTGTCGCATTGACGTTTGCTGTTTTGCCTGAAAGTGTTACTATAGGGGGCGACTCGGAATAGAACCACACTGCAGACCACAATCCAAAGAACTTATTCCAGGTTGTGTTTATCTTCGCAAGTCCGGAATATGTTCCGTTCAAAGGACCACCAATCCAGTGCAGGGTTGCATTTGCCTCGTACTGTTCCATTACCGTTGTGTTATTCTCGATCGCTATGTTGTTCCAGTGGGTGAATGCCAAACTATTCACGTAGTTCTTTTCTACAAACTGCTGCGCTGGAGAAACAAAGCCGGCACCAACAATGTGCCATGTTTCATGATATATCATCCAGCTGTTTCCTGACTTAAAGTAATTCAAAGTGTAACTGACATTCAAGTATTGTACCTGCTGGCTGCTGCTAACTGGTGTCAGAACAAACTGGTTGCTTGATACAACCATGGCATCCCTTCCGCTAACGCTGACAGTTGGAGGAGTTACTGTGTAATACCAGACTGCTGACCAGAGTCCAAAAAACTTGTTCCATGTTGCAGTTATATTTGTGATTCCTGAATAGGTTCCAGCAAGGGGACCGCCGATCCAGTGCAAAGTTGCATTGCTGCTGTACTGTGCTTTGAGCAGGGATGCATTTTCTATGGCTATGTAGTCCCAATGTGAGTATGCACTATCTAGCACGATTTTGCTCTGTTGTGTAGCATAGTTTGTCTGAAGATTGTTGTAGTTGCTCTTTTCGTTTCCTGCATTAGAGTATTCAAAAACAAATAGCCCCGCCATAACCACGGTGAGGACTACGAATACTGCTAACACCATCTTTAGGTATTTTTCATTCATAATTTCTTATTTCATCTTCATTTATCGCTTTTTTTCAAATTTCTATGCAGATTATATGCAAATCTTTTGCAAGTCCAAGTCTAGAATACTGTACAGGGGATTTTGCCATGTTGGTGATGTGCGATTCCGATCGCGGTTCTGCAATAAGATTAGATCGGTGTAATTTCACTCTGTACTCTTTGTCTTTGGGTTTAGTCAAACGGAATGTGAACTGTGATAGCATTTCAAGTCCATTTGCTGTTAAATACGATACAGAGATTATGTTCTAGTGAATGCCGAACAGAAATCCCCATACAGATGGGTCATGGCAGCAATAGCAGGTCTGCTTATGACTACAAGTTTCATCTCGCTTACAGCGTTCGGCATCTTGTCTTCAAAGATGGCCATATATTATCACGTGAGTGTAAACGAGCTGACCATCCTTGGCATAGATTCATTTTCAATAGGCCTTTTTGCAGCATTCTTTCTTGGCAACGGCGGTGTTTTCAACACGCGTCTCAAGACCGGAGTACTGCTTGCTCAGTTGTTCCTAATAGTCCCGCAGTTTTTGATACCAGTTTTCAATAATATTATCGTCCTCATCATACTCCGCTTCCTCCAGGGACTGATGATCATGATGCTTGCTCTCTTTTCAATCCAGCTCGAGGGATGGTTTGCTCCTGATGAAAGGGCAAAGTCTCTTGCTTTCACCCTTGGTGCCATCAGCCTTGGAAGCGCCGCTGGAGGTCTTTTAGGCGTAGCGTTCAGATCTTTCAGCTGGCAAGAATCCTACTATATAACTGGAGTACTCATGCTGGTTGGGGCAATCATCTACTTTGCTCTCGCCAAGGATTCACCCGAACAGAAGAAAGAATTCATACAGGAAGAAAAGGTCAAGCATGAAAGCGCTTGGAAGAATCCAATGACATGGGTTATGGGCATAATCCAGATACCATTGAGCTGGACACTTTTCAGTATTGGCGGATATCTCTCTACATATTCCAGATTTCTCGGATATTCGATCTCTGAATCCGGAACACTCGTAATTGCATGGGGGCTTGCCGGCTTTGCAGCTGCATTCATTGGCGCAGTTCTCGGTGATCGTTTGACCAGGAAGACGAATACGAACATGGGGATATTAAAAGCCAGGTTGAAGGTTATGACCCTGGCGGATGTCTTAATGGCAGTAGGTATAATCCTCATGGTAGCTCTCGGGCATGTATCTTTCTATGCTCTGCTTATGGCAGTCATAATAAATGGATTTCTAATGATGTTTCCTCCGAACTACTGGGCTCTTCCCGGGAACATATTTCCTTTTGTGATTGTTACAGAAGGTGCATTCGGGATGGGATTGATTTCAAATTCAGCAGATGCGATCGGTCCTCTCGTGACCTCCTCAATCATCTCCACTGTAGGATGGACCGGAGTCTTCATGATCATGCTTGGTCTTGCTTTCCTTGGAATTGCTCTCAACATTTTCCTTGCGAAGTCAAAAATTAAGGTTCCTGAAGGAAAACCCGAATGAAAAACTGCATCTCTATTTTTTGACTTCCGGATGTGCAGATATTGTTTATGTTATTTCAATGAATTTTCTCAAGCTTTCTTCGAAGGTCTTCCCGTTCCTGCTGCAGGGTCTTGTCAAGCGGC
>JAKAYB010000006.1 GCA_021826925.1 Thermoplasmata archaeon
CTTCTGTTTGAACCGATCCAATACCTTCTTGTGCTTCTATTACCTATAGCAGTGATTGGTTTTGGTGTCATACAAGCCAATCACTCCCCTGTATTTCACTATACAGGGGAGTTATGCAACACACTTTGTACCAGAAAAGATTTTAAATAGTATTAAATTAACATTTAGATTGAAAAGAACATTGATTTTGATTCTAGCTGTTTCGTTGAGTCTTGCGCTTACATCGGTTTCATTTGCAAGTCCTTTTCAGGATCGTGGTCAGATGGTTTTTGGGAATTTACCGGAAGTCTATATAAATACGACGAGCAATCAAAGTTTCAATGTTTCTTATTCGTCCATTGTTGTAAATGATAATAATGCAAGGTATTTCTTTCCTTTCAGTTCTAGTTCTGTAAAATGGAACTTTAAAAAAATAAGTAATTATCAGAATGAATATTATGCAACGGTTAATTCGAGTATGAGTCGCATAGGGATGATGAATATGACAAATCAGAATACCTCCAGTCAGTTGCCTTTTCTCCCCTATAAGAAAAATGTAAGTGTGACTATTATAACTAACAGAACTAGTGAAGTCCTTCCTAATTCCACAAAAATTGTTCCCACGCTTGAGATAACGATTAAAATATCAAGCAGCAGCTTCCACAGTCCCGGAGAGGTTTCACTCTTCCAATTTCTAGGGGTTCGATCAATTTTTCATTCCAATTTTTCATTCAATCATTATAAATTTGAAAATTTTTCACAAAACAAAAGTCACTATCTGTATATCACTGGAGAGAAGAATGTCAATGCCTATTACTGGTGGGGTAACAACTATATTATGAACGGAGAACAAAAGGCTTTTAGTTCTAGCGAAAGTAAGGTCATTCCTTTTAGGTTGTTCACTGCTGTCGTATTCACTTACCAGTTCAATGTTTCAAATTCTACAAAATCATTCGATATTGTTCAGGATCCATTCTTTTCTGTGCCTACGTTCAATATCTTAAATCACACGGTCATTTACAAGGCAATAAATAACATTAGAGAATTTCTATACGAACATATAGAGTTTCTTGGAGCTGGCCTCGGTACCGGTTTTGTGTTACTTGGGGCGTCTTACGGATATTATAGACGAAAACGCATTTAGGTCATTCAAGCAGAGACAATAGATTCGTGGAAAGTGAATCCAGGAAACTCTCCTTGTACTTTCGTATCGTGCTGATAACCTGTTCAGGATTTTTGAGATAGAGGTATTGCTTTTCCCCTTTCTCTTTAATACCTGCTATTTGTTCATTTATAAGCAAATCTATTGCCTTTGCTTTCTGACTTTTGTTGTTTTTCAATAATTTGTCAACATAGATTTCTTTTTCTGTAACCAATCTGAATATCAAAGGTCTTGTATTGCTGCTTCTCAAATAGAGGATCAGTTTTCGCTCATCGTACCCTGTGGATTCTATAAGAAAGTACCTCTTTAATTTTCCATCCGATCTTATGCTGATTACACCACTTTTTTCCATTTGATATAGATGATATTGTATCTGACCATTGGCCAGACTGGTCATTCTTTGAAGTTCTCTAAAATGAATTCCTGGGTTAGAACGTACTGTTGAAACTATCAATTCCCTGGCGTCAGAAATCCTGTCCAAGGCTCAATTACCTCTGACGACACCAACATAGAACAGAATCATCACAACAATCTCGGATGCAAGGAACAGGTCACTCATTGAGTATGGGACAGGAATTATGTTAAAACCGACGAATAGAGCCAAGAGAGAATCGATGAGTATAATCAGAAACGTAATATTCAGAAAGAGCAACAGCTTTATTTTGCTCTTTTTATAGGCTTTCATACCCACTATAAGAAGGAAGATTGACAATACAATTGCTATTCCAGATAGGTAATAATATGGATCGTTCATCTTAACTTGATCGTGGTTGAGTAAATAAATTATTCAACAAAAAACTACATCACTTTTAAGCCTTCGGGAAAGACAATGAATATCCCAGTTTCTTGAATTCGGATATCACGTGGGTCTTTTCCTTTTCGTCTGCATAAAGTTTGTCCACCATTATGTTTTTGATAAACTTTCTTCCTTTGAGAGCTGCACTCAATTCTCCGTTGTGAATTATGACATAAACGTTAATCGTGCCAAGTTTTCTTTTCAGGTAATCTGAGAAACACAGTATTACAATGTCCTTTGGCATTAAAATACGGGAATTTCTTTTATAATCTTTGGAATTTAAAAAGTCTTTAGTTGTTAGAAGGATCTTTTGCTTTCCTGGAATCGCGACAGCAATGACCTCCATATCTTTTTGAAGGCTTTTTATTGCTTTATTCTGATCATAAACAACAGGCGAGCCCACTATTGAATTTATTAATTCTGTATCTGCAAACCCAATAGTATTGATTAGCGTGTGCAAGATTATATGTACGGCTTCCTCAAAAGAATATATTTCAGGAACAAACACATACTTCCCATAGAAATCTTTTGCCAATATGCAATCATTGAACAATTTCCTAATAATCTGGGATGCTTTGCTTTTGATCATGTCATTTTTAACATAAATGTCTGATAATGACGCGCTTCCAAGTTCCATTACCGTTCTGATCACTTCTTGATCAGGTTCGGAAAGTTCCTTCTTTCTTAATGCCCTGTATACAGATATAGATTCCAATGTCGCAAGAGCAGGAACCATGAACGGCCCGGAGAAGGAATAGAGCAATTTTGAAACAAAATAGTCGGTTATAAGGTTTTCTTTCAATCCAATCAATGAACTCTCCGATTCTGATCTGATACCAAAAACGGCTCTTCTCAGGGCATCATAAGGGTTTCTGACGCTCAGAGGACTCTGGAACGTTGCGGATCTGATGAATAACTCTTCCTCTTCCATCTCTACCAAACTGAAATTGCCATTTATCAAGGAATTTCCCTCGATCTTCATAGCAGAAGGTATTGGACCTGCGAGTATACTTTTGGGAGGGTTGGCAATGATCATGTTGTTACATCCGAACTTCTGCTCAATGTCAAGAGCACACTGCAGGAATTCAACAGTATGCTTTGTGTCTCCTGATATGTTGCTAATCCACAATGCATTATCAGACACGTTGATGTTCATAGTAACAGATTCTTTTCCATTTTCAACAAAGATATAATTGTAGTCAATTTCATTCAAGTACCTCCGCGGAAGATATATTTCAAGCGGGTCAACCACAGGCAGGATTGCATAGTTTTTTCCAACAACGTCAATGTTTGAACCACCATAATAAAAATCATCTTGGAGAAATAACGGTTTTGTGTTGGCTTCGGCTAGTGGCTTATCGGGGTAAAACCAGAAATTACGTCCGATCTCATGCTTCGATATCGGTCCCATTTTTTCTAGAAATATCTTCAGCGACCTGGGAAGATTGATAGGCCTATCTATTCCAAATTGGATCCTTATTCTTTTGGTTTTATCTCTAGATATCGCAATACGATATTCCAGGTCTCGCAGTATCTGCCTTACAAGTTTCGCAGGAAGACGGGAAGATGACGTGATTCTTGATTCTGTATCTTCCCCGGAATTGATTAATTCGTATATTCGCGCTTCATCATTCTCCAACTCCTCAAAACGCAGATCATGCAATGATTCAGCAAGCCATTTAGCCATAAAGGTCCATTTATGTTTCATGAACTTCCCGTAAAGTATTTCGTCCTTGGAAATCATAGAATCAAATTCGGCAATGTTGAACTTCTTAAGTCTGGCCTTTATGTTTTCAATACTGTATGCATAGCCGTAACGATCAAAATATTCGTGGACGTCTTTAACATCCGAGGAGAACTTGCGAATCCTCAGTTCCAGTAAATTATGGGGGCCACTCCCCAGAAGGACGTTTAAATCATCCTTGAGAATATATTGCTTTGCAAAAACAGGGGTGATATAATCATAAACTATGGTTTCAGATTTGCATAATTCCTCAAGGGCCTTGACAAGATATTTTTCATTGACGGGTAATTTGATAACGATCTCATCCAGCGTAAGAGGACCGTAGCTCGAAAGGGTTTTTAGTATAGCCACTGACAAGGCCTCGTCATAATCGATTGAACTTTCTTCAATATCGTTTAACACATGAACTGTTATGCCTTCTATCTGTTTCCTTCGAATTAGATATGATGATTCTAGCTTCATAATGCGATCTCGTAGTTCTTCCTCCGGGAGTTCAGTTTTTCTCTTGAGTTCATTAAAAGTTACTCCATTGCAATTTTGCAATATTTTTTGGGAAGCAGGATCTGATGGCTTTTCCGTAGAGAACAGTTTTCTGACAATATCGTAATTGTCTCTTGATACCCAGACTGGCCCCCTAACATAGGCAGACAATATATCGCCGTTTTCTATAGCTTCGGTCGTGAGGTCTATAGTGCCAACGGAGGCATATGGGAATGGGCTGTTTATACGATTTTTAAAAGGATCTATCGTGAGGAAATGATTGCACATCTCCATATATGAGTCGTAGTCAGTTATTCTGGGGACTTTAGATTCATAATATTTTTCCACAGATTTCTGATCTTTGATCAAAAACCTGATTTCATCCGGTCCATATACCTTGTCCAGTATCTTAGACTGGAGCTCCCTCAGGAGTTTTGAGCGATCTTCCATCAAGACCATATCGGAGATCCCGGCGAGGATCATGCCATAAGAAAAAGGACTGGTTTCGGAAGAATATTTACGGATTATGTATGATTTCTTTTCAATCACATCCCTCACATAGTCCGCTGCTCTTGGAACATCCATCATATCCTCCATAACCTCTCTGTACGTTTCCTTGACAACCGGAAAACCTTTGATCTCCTCAAGTGTTCTTAGCAACTTATCGCTTCGCAGCTGTTGTCTTGCTACGGAAATATCATAACCTTTGTATTTCCTCAAAACCATGAGAGACCTTGCAGCACAGTGGCGAAACCTCTGTTTGAATATTTCTGAGTTAGATACCGATCTTCGCGCGTAGTCTACAAAACTGTCGTGAGATACCATTTCAAGCGTCTTCAAAATGGGTATCTCCTTTTCTGAGGCCAGTATGAACCCATTGTCAGTAACGGTTACTCTGGTATTGACTTCCAGTGCGTTTGAAACTGCCAGAGCATAAACGCGAGACAGTGCATCGTTGACCCTTCGCCCTAGAGGGACATGGAATATTATGTTATAGAGCCCGGAATTGTCTTTGTACCCCTCCACGAGAAGCCTATTTTCCGTTGGAATTCCAAAATTCATCTGTGCTTTGATATAGGAAATTAAGCTGTTTGCACTATTATCGTCCAGATGATACCCTGTCTTGAGCCACTCCCTTATATCTTCGCCGTTTTTGATTCTATCTGCAGCTTCTTCTCGGAATCGCCCTATAAGAACACCGAGGTCGTAGCTTCTGGGCAACATCTCACCGGTCCACGAAGGAACTGTTGGTCGTAGGCCTGTCGCATCTTTTACGTTGACGCGATTCCTCTGTGTCTTTAGGAACATATATGTCCGGGCACCAAGGACAAATATGTCACCCTGGCGCAGGCGCTCAACAAATTTATCGCTAAGCTGGCCCAGGTGCCTGCCGTTCTGGTCCATCACCTGATAATCAGATTCCTCCGGTATCGTGCCTATATTCATGAAGTATATCATACGGCTGCCTTTTTTCTTCCCGAAGGAACCTTGTTCGGCATCATACCATATTTTTGAGTAAATTACGTTGTCTTCGATCTTTCCAGAAAGATAGTTAAGCGTATTTATGTAATCTTCACGGGAAAGTGTGTGGAAACAGTGAGCGTTCCGAATTATTCGAAATGCGTCCTCAACATCCCATACCTTCTCTACCGACATCCCAACTATTGCCTGTGATAGTATATCTAAGGGATTTGAAGGAATGACTACTTTGTCGATTTCCTTGTCATATGCTGCTTTTGTAAGCACAGCGCATTCCATAAGGTCGTCTAGATCGAAAACGAGAAAACGCCCCACAGACATATCATTAATGCCATGACCGGACCGCCCAATCCTCTGGATACCTTTTGAAACGGATTTAGGACTGCCGATTTGAACTACAAGATCTATATAACCTATGTCAATACCGAGTTCCAGAGAGGTAGAAGTTATTACACATTTCAACTCTCCGTTCTTCAATTTATTTTCTACGTTCAACCGGCTTTCCTTGCCAAGAGAAGCATGATGCGCTTCTATGCTTTCTATCCCCCTTGCCTTTAAGCGCATGGCTACGTGTTCGGTTCCGCTCCTGGTATTGGTGAATACCAGAGTTGTCTTATGAGACTCGATTAAGTCCGCAAGGATCTCATACATCCGATCATTTGCAACCTCGTAATTACTCTTTGTTAGATCAGCTACAGGAGTTATTGTTTTAAGATCGAGGAATTTCTTTGCATCAACGTCCACGATCTCGCATGGCCTCCTGGTTTCACCGTCGTAACCACAGAGATAGCTTGCTATGAGATCAAGGGGCGCCTGAGTGGCTGAAAGACCTATTCTTACAAAATTTCCCACCTCACTCTGGAGACGTTCCAGGTTTACAGAAAGCAGCGCACCTCTTTTCGTTGATGATATCTCATGTATCTCATCGATTATGACCCATTTGACGTCCCGAATCTTTTCTGCGAACTTCAGAGACGAGAGAATTAAGGCAAAGGATTCTGGAGTGGTAATAAGTATATGCGGAGGTGTCCGCAGCATCTTCTGTCTTTCAGACTGTGGAGTGTCACCGGATCGAACAGCTACACGTATTTTTGGAACCTTCTCTTCCTCCTTGGTTGAGAGATCATATATTTCACGAAGAGGTTCATTTAGATTTTTATTTATATCATTTGCCAAGGCTTTTAACGGGCTTATATAAATACAGTAAATACGATCTTCAAGCTTTCCCTCGTTTCCGAGTTTAAATAACTCGTTTATGATCGATAGGAAACCTGTGAGTGTTTTTCCTGTTCCGGTGGGACTTGAAACCAATACATTCTTTCCAGAGTGAATTATGGGTATTGCCCTACGTTGTGGGTCCGTGAGTCCATCGTATTTTGTATTGAACCATTTGGAAATAATTGGATCTAGGAATGGTAGATATTCCTCTACCTTGAATTCAGAAAGTTCGGTTTCCATTTGCAATAACTTGAGACTAAGGTTAAAAAAGTATATAATAGTTTATAAGAGGATTTCGACGAGAGAACAAAAAAATTCTTTTTTCTCCTACCAGTCAGCGGTTGTATTTCCCTCATTTCTTTTTTATTGCCTATATAAGGACGTGTCATTTTAATGACTTGAATAATCGGAACACAATTATATAAGCAAGTGCCCATAGTTGCAAGGATTTGAGCAGATAGGACTCTATCTTCTGTCAACCTTAACAATTTCTTTGTGAAAATTTTGAATGACATTAATCTGGAAGTTAATGTAGGACCTTGTGGCACGTTTCTAGAGTCTATTGTTCACCATAGCTTCCAGCGTTTCCATTGTTGACTCTGTGAACACCACTTGTTGCTAAATAGCTATAATGCGCCATTCCTTTTGCAATATTATCAAGGATAATTTTTCTATGATCAGATCCGTGCAATAATTCATCATAGAATTCTATTGCTTTGTCGTAGTCGCTGACATTTACCGGTTTAGGTACTCCGTCCTTTCCACCCAGGCCGAAGGAAAATTTCACTGGATCGACAAAGGATGGGCGATCGCCATATACGACCTCTGCAAGGTAGGATAGAGCCCGGATGGTTGATTTTCCTACTCCAGTAAAATTCGACAGCTCGTCAAAATCCTTTGGCTGATATTCATAAAGTTCCCTAATCTTTTTCCAGTTGATCTTATAATCCAATCTGAGGATTGGTTCGTCTCTGCTGAAACTATCGAGCGTTTTCTGTTTATCGGTTGCAACGCTATAATAATATTTGTGTGCACCTTCTCTTGCCAATTCAACCATATCTCTCCTGTTTCTTTCGCTGAACTTTGTGGTCAGATCTAGTGCCTCTTCAACAATCTTTTTTGTCGAAATACCACTACGACCATCATTGAGTCTCTCAGATGCTGTGTTATATATCCAATGATATCTGCGAGCCATCCGCAAAGAGGAATTCATGCCCTGTTGAACAAGAGACCACCTGCCTTTTCCATCAAGTACTACAAACTGAAGATAAAGATCATAGGTATCCTGTAATAGATTATTATCCGCTTTTGCGAGGTCTTTGGCGTTTCTCCTCAGAGACTGGGCTTTCTGATCGCTTATAAAACCCATATCAACGGCTGAATTCAAATCCTCTGCAAGTTTTCCCATCTGTTTACCCTTTCCGCCAATTATTACAATATTGTCACCTTTTTTTGAATAGTACTCCTTGAGAGCACTTAATGTCGCGGTAGTTGTCCCGCTTGAATTCCAATCGAATCCAGTCGCGAGTGATAAAGAATGGAACCAGAATGGATCAGCAATATTTTGTAGAAGATGCTCCGAACCAAATTTCTCTATTATAAGATCAGAAATTAATCCGCTCAACTTCACCATCCTTCTGTATAAATACTCTGGAGGATGTCCGTAATGGAGCGGAAGAATGGAGGTTCCGGTTCTAGACATTTTCTCACGTAGATAATACCTTGTATATTATTAATAGTGCTATTTCGGTTTAATTTGGCCGCCTCTGGGTTAATCGACACCCGGTGATCAGCCATATGGTGAAGTGCACGGCAACATAAGAAATGAAAAATTTATAATTACAATTTAGCGGCTTTGGCTGTCTTGTTATCAACTGCTGAATCGATGCTCATCAAAACTTGTCGTTCGGTCAAAGTGCCTATACATTTCCCTAACGAGTCAATGACGGCTAGTACACCTATGTTGCTTCCTCTGAGAATTCTCATGGCATCAGTGACATCATCTTCTGAATCAACTGTTGTAACTTTGTCCAGTGGCATTTGTGAGATTCTGCTATTTTCTAATGCGCTCTTAGGTAGGAGAAACATATCAATTATATCAACAGTACCTATCGGAACGCCTTTGTGATCAATGACAATGGCCTTAGGGATATTCTTTGTCCTCAGCTTATCCATCACGGATCTTATAGTATCTCCCATTGTAACAACTACCCCAAGGTTTGGATCAATTGCATCCTTAACTTTCATAGATACCAGATTTTCTACAACCATCCTATCCTCATCTGAAAGATCAATCCTATAATGTGTTTTCGACGAGATACTCTTTACCTCAGACAGGACAAAACCTATGACGATCCACGCAAGGAAGAGCGTAGTGTAATCCGTCACGGTCGATACTGCAGAATAAATAAGTACGATTGTGCTAATAATGGCACCCACTGCAGCCAACAGCGGTTCCTTGAAAGCCCTGAAAGAGTTGATCATACCCGCCTTCGCCCGTAACATAAACCTACGACCGCTCCTTATCCCTACGTGCAGAAGCGAAAAATCTGAACTCACATGGATGAAAAGCCCCCCAAGCGCGGACACCGTTCCTAGGAAAATAAACATGGTTTCAGCGTCCATGTATTTCAGCATGAATAAGGGAAGTGCTACCATGACGAAACCAATGAAAGTTGTTGCAACGATTGGCCGATCCTTCCAGTTGAATGAGAATACGTGCGGAAATGTCCTGTCGTAGCCCATCCTGAATATTGTTCTAGAGGCTGCTGAACCGAACGAAAGAACGGCAAGAATTCCATCATTGACAGTAGCTATTGCTGCGGCATAGTAAAGATATATACCAAATTCCCCGAAGTTGTTCTTTAGCATGCTTATTATCGGAAGCCTGTCAAGTATCGGTATCACTATATGATTTTCATAAACAAGGTTGGCGAATGCATAAATCATTAAGGAAGCAAGAAGTCCGCCAAAAAGTATAACCGTGATTACGCTCCGCCCAACGATCCTCTTTGGATTCCTGATTTCCCCAGAAAGAGGAGCTATGGCTCCGTAACCGGTTGGTATACCCATTGCAAATAATATCCCTAATGCGAAATCACCCCCTGATGTGTGAAAAACAAGAGGGGTGGGTATGTACGCTTTTCCCTTGGTGACAAAAAATGATATTGCCACTATTGCCAACATTAAACTTATTTCGAGAATAACTGCGTATAATGCATACCTTGAAGAGGCCTTTACGCCGATTATGAGAAAAGCCACGGACGGCACCATTATCAAAAGAAATGTATAAAATAGGGGGATATTAAAAACAGTATCTATTATGAAAATTGAACCTGCAAGATAGGCCAGTCCATAAAGAATCGAATAAAATATGTACATCCATCCGGTGTCGAATCCCAACCTTTCAGAGAGTCCCTGAAATGCATAACTGTAATAACCACCGGATGTAGCAAATCTCTTTGACAGTTGAGTAACCACAAGCCCGTTTATCAACACCAGCAGGGTACCGATTATCATCACAATTGGCGCGTTAAAACCAGCAAGTGTGATCGCGAATGCTCCGTATGTAAGTATACTGAGGAGGGGTGACATCCCCCCAAACGACAGAAAAAAAACATCCTTGAAGGTTAAATGCCTGCTGAGCTCACCCTTCGTTTCGCTTTTCTCTGTCATTATAAAGTGGTATAATTCTGTATTAAAATAAGTTTTGTCTAAATTTAGTTCGATAGATTACTGGATTAATACACCGACAGATCTTGCTCTTCCGGTAGAGAATTAATGGAAATGACTCCAGGCAAAATTGTTTATGAAAAAGTTATAAATCGCTATTAACATAACTATTCATGAAAAAATCTGCTCTAATTGCAGGTGTATCAATAGTTATTGTCCTGATGGTTGTCATCAACATTCCTCTGGGCCCTCTCCCACCTCTTGCTAGGATTTTGAATCCTACGCAAGGCGTATGGGTTCCACCGATCCCAAAAAATTCTACAGTTATTTCCGAATTTAATCTTACTCAAAATGATAGCGTTGCTAATGTGATCGTTTATAGAGAGTCTGATGGGTTTATTGGGATAGCGTCCAATCACACGTGGGCTCTTTTTTATGAGCAGGGATACCTGGAAGCACAGTATAGATTGGAACAATTGACTATTCTGGAAAGAACGGCAAATGGCAATCTCGCTTCTGTTGTTGGTCCCTCAGCTATCTCGTCGGACACTCTTTCCCGGCTCCTTATGGATTGTCAGGTGGCTCAAGAGGAGGTCTCAAACCTAAGTAAAAATAGCTTCTCTTATACGGCAGCCACTGAATTTGTACGTGGAATCAATGATTACATTAATGGTCTAAGTTATGCAAATTACCCCATACTTTTCAAGTTGTTGGATTTCAAACCTACGGACTGGAATCTCACTGATCTTTTTTCCTTGATGCAGTACTTTCTTTGGGTAAATTCCGACGGTAATTTCGATCCAATTCTTTTCAATTATGCATTGCAGCAGATGCCAACAAATGTAATTGAGGCCCTATATCCAGAATATCCTGCAGGCGTGCAGAATCCTATTGTACCGTACAGCGTGAACCCCTCAATTTACACTAAGCAGGGAGACGTTAACAACCTATCTTTCTATAAGCCGTTTGTTAACTTGAGCAGGACTTCAAGTCTTGTAATCCCTAACGTTGCAAATGTATTCGATTCTACACAACAAGTTTCACAGATAATTTCAGATGCCACTGGACAGAAATTCAATCTTTCCTTAAGCCTTAAGGATTTTGGAAGCAACGACTGGGCAGTAAGGACAAAGGTAAACGGATCTTATGTAGCGTTACTTGCGAACGATCCTCATCTTACTACGACAGTCCCCTCTATATGGATGGGTTTCCAGCTTGTTTCACCTGCAATGAATGTTGTCGGAGTGTCATTTCCAGGTTTTCCGGGAATAATCCTCGGACATAACTCGAACGTCGCGTGGGGTGCCACAAATGGTCAGATCCAGGAGGTGTATTTTTATAACGAAACGATAAACCCGTCCAACAATCTAGAGTATATGTCCTATGGCCACTGGACAAAATTTCATGTTCTCAACGAGACCATAAATGTTAAAGGTTCTGTCGCAACAAAACTCATTGTAAAACTGGCCAACAACGGTGTTGTTATCGAGAACACACCGAATGTGATCGCGATGAATTGGACTGGATTTATACCAACAGACGAGCTAGCATTTTTCCTGAGAATTGACAGAACAAATTCAGTTATTGGATTCGAGCAAAACGAAACCGAACTCTTCAAGGTAGGGATACAGAACTGGGCTGTGGCAGATTCTAAAGGAAACATCGGGATATTTACATTAGGATATGTCCCAATAATCAGCAGAGGGAATCCCAGAGCAGTCTTGCCAGGGAATGGATCATATAACTGGGTGGGTTTCGTAAATACAAGCCTTCTCCCGCACGTATATGATCCCGCGAGAGGTTTCGTTTTCTCAGCAAACCAGGTATCTGTTTCCGAGAACTATTCTTACTATCTTGGGTGGGACTATGAATCTGGCTACCGTGCGGACGAAATATATCAGCTACTGAATACAACCAGCGGAATTGACACTTTAAAAATGGAAAGAATTCAGCTTACCGTTCACGACTTCACCACTGATCTGTTTTTGAAGCCATTGTTAACCGCGTTGAAATTGTACGGATTTTCTGGGACTCCAGAATACAGAGCACTATCTGCTTGGGACGGCAATGCATCTATAAACTCTACCGCAGAGACGATATATTACTTCTGGCTCTCAAATTATGTCAACGATACGTTCCGTCCTTACCTTGAGCGTTATGGCATAACTCCTGCCGAGGGGCTGAACTCTACTGCTTTTTACATGGGCAGTGATGCCACTTATCATGGCCCACTTATTGAGGATCTGGAAAACTGGACAAACAACGCACCCAGTATATCATGGTTCAACAATCCCCTGAACGGAAAGCATAGAAACGCAACTAATCTTATGCTTCTAAGCTACAACCAGACAGTAAACCAGCTGACAAAGAGTGCTGGAAAATATTCAACAAAGTGGGAATGGGGGAATTTCCATAAAAGATATCTCTCCAGCCTTTTTGGTGTATCCATTATGAATACAAAGGAAATTCCAGCTGCCGGAGACTCGAATACGATAAATGCGGCCTACGGTCTTATTTCCAATTTTGGACCTTCTTGGAGAATGGTAGTTAACATGTCAGATCCTTCCAATTCTGTGGGTATATATCCTGGCGGTATATCTGAAAATCCATTGAGCCCGTATTACAGCAATACATTCATTCCGTGGAACAACGGCGTATACTACCTCCTGATTCCAAAGGATGCACCGAAACAATTCTTTTATCAATACGAAAGCGGGGTGAGCCCATGAGAACAGCATACGAGATAGGTATTGCTATAACTCTTCAGGCGGTACTATCGCTGATATTATCTGTATTCGGTTACTGGTATCTGCAGTTCGTAACTGCTGCATTTCTTGGCCTCATTCTCAACTTTGGTCTCCTCACTTCAGCTTCGCTGGGAGTTGGGGGTATAGTAGGCACTCTAATTTCCGTCTTTCTTCGAAATGGAATGCTGTCGCTCACATATGCGTCACTGGCCGGTCAGATCATGGGTTTGGGGAGCTTTATACCGCTCCTTTTCATGCTCCTGATACTTTCATTCATTATATCCTGGGCAGGCGGGATGATTGGTTCAGCTTTTACGTTACCATTCACACATGAGGAAAAAAAGCCTAGCTGACGGTTCGGCTATCTGATATTTTCCATCTCCTGAAACTATCAAACATCAGGATCATTATCACGACGACTACGGCAAGGATGCCTAGAAAGGAGTTCTTGAAACCTACGCGTTCTATAAAAAAGCCCGAAACGAGAGGTAAAATAATCCCTATAAGCATATTCAGTGAGAAGAACCAACTGTTGGCAACGTTTCTCTGCTGTGGTTTAAACGCCCTGCTCAGTGAAAGTACGGAAAGAGGGTAAGTCAGCCCGTGTGGAACGCCAAGCACCATCAAGGAGACCATGAATAATGGGAGACTCCTTGCCTCTATCATAAAAATTATGCCGATCAAAGTCAGGGACACTGCAAGCGTCATGTGGTGCTTGATACTTTTTGGTGGCCTGAACGAATAGTATAATCGACCAAGGAAAGAGGTAAGAAAGAAGAGTGAAAACAATAGACTCACAAGCGATAAGGAAATATGAAATTGCTCTACTTCATAAATTCCTCCGAATGTTATCAGGACGTAGAAGGGAATGCCGTACGCCAGATTATTGTATACTGAAGCCTGAAACCCTGAATTAGACCAGACCTTTGTTTTTTCTCCAGTTATGGGCTCCTTTGGAAAGCGTATCATTGGCGAAATAATCGTTGCAGCGACTCCGAATAAGCTGAACAAAAGAAACGCTTCCTTAAGCGGAACTAATTTCAGAATATATGATTCTATCGCTGGGCCAGCTATAAGGCTTACGCTGAGTGCGACAGTATACAGTGACAGTATCCTCTCGCGCGTCCTGATGTCACTGAAGAGACTGGCGGAGGTGATGATGTTTGGCATAATCAAACCTAGAACTGCCCCGCTCGCAACCCCAAGTAGCCAGACAGAAAAGGTGTTGGAAAGCCAGAAACCAACCAAGATTAATGTATACATGAAAGTCGAAGTAATAAATGCGAATCTTCTCTGCCCCGGATTCAACCTTGTATTCAGAAAAGCAGTGGTCAGGAAACCAGCCGCCGACATCAAAGCCTCAATTATACCCACTTCGGTTTCACTGAATCCAAAGGAATACTTTGTCAGAAGGGGCACTGTTGTCATGAGCATGTTGTTGCTTGCCCTAATCATGAATGTCATGACGAGGATTATGAAAGCTGCTTCTATGACTAACAGTTTTGAATTGTCGTTTGATTGATTCATTTATATTATCTAGAATGTGATTACTTCATAATCTTCGTTTATGAACCTGGCAAGACGTTCCCCGAATGGTTCTAATTTTACCCCGATTTTGAGTAATTCGTCACTTACATTGTAGTTTTTAGCAATAGCTACGCAGGCAGAGTCAATGGCGTTTGCTGCTACAAGTTCCTTAAAAGAATCAAGAGCAAAACCTTCCAGTTTGGTGACAAATTTCTCCATCGGACCGTATAACAGTACCTTTACGTCCGCATATCTATTTGATTTCAGCTGCCTGGCAGCCGTAATGAGACTCAAATTAGCTTTTTCGGGCGAATCTGATCCAGATGTTAGCAAAAATAAAACTTTTTTCATGGCTAGGGCGATTGATTTATCTCATATAACGTTAATGCAAGAAACAGCAAGTGGTGTTTGAGTTACTTACTTACACTAAAGGCCTCCTTTCATGAATCAAGATTTCATATTCAAAGAGCTTGGAATAAAACGACTTTATCAAAGTGTTTGACAAGTGCCAATCCGATAGTTTACTGGACTTTCTGAGAGAACAGTACTCAAACTATCACGTTTTCCTTTTTTCGGATAACAATGCCATCAATAACTCAAACATTTAGAACGTATATTACAAATTTCATATCCGATACAGAAATTGCCAACTTAACATTGCTAAAATATTCCTTGTACTAGGATGCCAGCCCACATATTTAGACATTCCCACTCTAGAGCAGGGGGATCATCTCAGATTCACGAACGATATCTAAGGACGGAGGGTTTTACTTGTTGTAAAACAGTATATATAACGCTATGCCGGGATCGGGGGTCGAACCCGAGACCTCCGGATTTCCCAGAACAATCAAATTCTTATGAGTCCGGCGCTCCACCAACTGAGCTATCCCGGCATCAATGATTTATGAGGCTTCTTCGAGCTTTTCAGGCTCATCGGTGGCCGGAGGTTCGTTGTATGTTTCCTGTACACTCGGAGGTAATCCCATGGCCTCGGTTTTTCTTATTTCTATCTTTCTAATCGGATAAATGTTCTTCGCAGCCTCTGCAAGATCGTTGTGGATTTCATCGCCTATCACATATTTAACCAAGTCACCGTAATTTAATGTCTTGGCTTTTTCCTGAAGGAAGTTTTCCGCGCACTTCCTAATTTCGAGCTTCTTTGTGTTAGTCAGTTTGCCGTCTGTAACAATAACAAGTTTGCAAACCATCCCGCTATTGTCTGCCGAATAGATGGTCTGTACAATGTCCAAACGCTCTTTTCGCCTTCTCACCATTCTCTTTATGTAATCGTCACTCACGGAATGCCCAACAAACGCCGTGGAACACTTTGTTCCTGCGCATGACGTAATTCGAAATACGATCTTTGAATTTGACTTCTTAAGATTCCCGGTTAAATCTGATACGGAATACTCGACGTTCCTTCCTACCATCAATTCCGGCGATGATCCTAAGCTTACCGCTATCTCTTTGCTTCCAAAATACTCTGGAGCGAGTATAGTATACCATGTCTTCTCTTTCCACTTATCCTTACTCTTTTTTTGAGCTCTATCCTTTGCCATTAAATCCCTCTAATTAAATTAATATTAATTGAAGCTTCCTCATAATGGTAACGCTGAATTAAATGTTTCGCAAAATTTTGCAGATAGGATCGGTAAGGTTTTAAAACGCCCGGCCCTAGGAATTTACTCATATGAGAGTGTTCAACGCTCTAGAGAAGCTGTCATGCAGTGCGCGCCACCATATCCGCCAGTAAGTTGGCTTAATTCTACCTGCTGATAGTCTATACCCAAATCACGTACATCCTTCCTGTTTGGAAACAATCTATTTCTTCCATTTGCATTAAGCTCCTTTGATATCCTCTTTTCAATGTCAGCTGGGAAACGGTGACCCTTCATCAGGAGCTTAAGGATGTCTGAAACATTTGCAACTATAATCTTTTTGTCAGAAATTGTGAGAAAATTTGACGAATAGCTTAGCTGCTCACTTAAAGAGAGATCAATTATGTTGAAATCTTTTGACTGGAGGTAATCGTAGAGTGTGGTTTTTTCCTGTGATGTTGCTTTTCCGTCATCTTTTGTGTAGACTTTGGCAATTGCCTTTTTCATTGTTTCCACTGAACCCACAGCAACCCCGTCCCCTGCGATGTTGAAGTATGTGTCTAGGTGCATATTTATCATGCTGTTAGATTTCGAGGACTTGGGAAAGCTATATTCTGGATTCTCTATAACGCAGTATTCGTTATAATCAAGAACATCCGAATTGATCGCCTGAAAAGCGCCGTTCTCATCCGTTCTCTGCCCGGTTCCTATAAGGCAAAAATCATCGGCAGGGATAAAATCTCCACCTTCGAAAAATCCATTTTCATCAATCTTTGCGATACGCTTTTCACCAAAAGCAAACCTTATCACAAATTCTGTTATCTCGGTCTCTCTCATTCTCTGCTCTTTTTTCATACGGCCTATAACTACGCCTTTCGACCCTACGGCCTGTTGATCCCTCATAAAATAAAGATTTGCAAGAGGTATGTTCGAGTAAATAGTTGGATATTTTGTGAATCCTGGAGTTTCACGCTTCAGATCAACGGAGGGTTCAAGTGTTAATATGTTGAAAAGAGTCAGGGAGTCAAGCGAAGGCAGGTTCCGCTTAAGCTCTGCTTTCGCAGCGCCTGTATCCTCTTTGTTTCCATAGAAAACAACGGATTTAAGAATTTTATCTTCCAGAAGTTTTCTAAATGTCCTTCTAGAATCACTCTTCCTGGAAACAAGGTCGCTCAAAAGCTCGACCCTTACTCCGTTTCCCTTCATTACCTCTTCGAGGTTTTCGTGCTCCTTTATGGCATCTCTAACCTTGAATGGTCTTTCAAAAAGGAAAGGTGATGGAGCCAACATAGCATAGTCGACTTCAGTTCCTGGCCTGTGTATCATGACTTTTCTTAATGTGTGCCACTCTGCCTTTGCTTTCATAAGAATTTCATTACCTTATTTCTGTGAAGTTGAATTAATTTGCTGTAGGTACAGGGAATATTTTTTCTTCAAAGATATATCCGTCGAAATCATGACTCAAGCGTTCTTTTACCGTAAACATCTTGAAGTCTGTTGTGTCCATGACTTCACTCTCCTTATCCGATGTGGAGAGTATTACAAATTTTCTTAATACCGCCGTTTCGCCCTGGAAAATGTAATTGCTGCTGAAGAAGTCTCTCGTTGAAAGGGACTTTCTAGTTGAATGTTCCAGGCTAACGATCGTCAGTTTTGAAGGCGTTGTACTGACAACAATGAACTTACCTTCTGAATTTGAAATTATTTCTCCCGGCAAAAGATCGAGTATGCGTACGAGATAGGTGTATCTGTAGAGATCGCTTCCCCCCTCTCTTCCGGCTAGCTTTTTAGTTACCAGAACGTACGAAAAGAAGTTGTCATGGATTAGCTGAGAAGCGTTGTTTCCGTCGGATTTTGACATAAGGTATATGTCATATCCTTCAGGTAGGTCTACAGTTTTTGTGATCGCAAACGTTCCCTTGCTGGTACCTCTTTTCGTATATTCCTTTATCAAATTAACTGCCTGCTCAAGTTGTTCTGCTTTTCTAGTGGTGTATGATCTTACCTGTATAATTGCTTCATAATACGATCCTGTAAGTTTATTGCACCTCGGGCAGCTCTCCTTTACAGACTTTATTTTGACAGATAGCATCTTATTTTGAATTGCAGACTCGCCTTTTTTAACAACAAGACGGAAAGAAATAGTCTGATTTTCAAAATCCAGCTTTATATCATTAACGGGTATGCTGAATTCAACACCACTCTGATCAGATTTTACAGTGTCTTTAAGCACTCTAACTAAGTAGTGCTTGAAATCTGAATACAACCACCGGTTCCCGATTTTGATCGCACCACATTTTGGGCATTGAGTCAGCGAGATAGAATCCTTGGTGTCTATCTTCAGCGAGTCGATAAAACAGTCTGTACATAGCGCACCGATCTGTGCATCATTTTTACCGCAAACTATACATTTCATTCTCTTGGACATTAAATCACTACTGTATCCTACACCGAGCCGAGAATTTTCGGGTCTTTCTTAAAAGATTTAACAAGAGCAGAAGCAATTAGGTGCTTTCTGATTTCAGTTGTTCCGGCCCCTATTTGGCCCAAGATGGAATCTCGCATTAATCTTTCCACGACCATATCTTTCGTATACCCGAGACCTCCCAGAATCTGTATTGCCTCTCTAGATATATATTCCGCAGACTCGGTGGAATGCATTATGGCTGCAGCTGCGCTAAGGGAATCCATACGATCTCGTTCAAGGTTATGCAGCGCTTTCTCGACTAAAAGTCTGCTGGTCTCGTATTTTATATACATATAAGCAAGCTTCTCCTCTATCAGTTCAAAACGATAAAGATGTGTATTGAACTGTTTTCTTTGTGTTGAGTACTCTATTGCAGTTTCCAACGCTCTTCTCGCCAACCCTGTGAAAATAAAGGAAAGTACAACCCTCTCAGAATTAAGTCCGGAAAGAATAATATCTTTTCCGTTGCCGTATTCTCCTACGACCCGCTCTCTCCCAAGTACTATGTTGTCAAAATAAATTTCACCTGTAGGGGATCCTCTCATTCCCATTTTATTGAACTTTTTTCCTCTGGAAAATCCCTTATCGGAACTGAGAACTACGAATGCAGAATAACTATCACCAGTTCTAGCGTAAACAAGAAACAGGTCCGAAAATGGAGCATTTGTAATAAGTGTCTTTGATCCATTTAAAATAATTTGATCACCATCTTCTCTGGCCTCCGACCTCATCCCCAGCGCATCTGAACCGGAACCGGGCTCTGTTAAAGCCAGAGAACCTATCCATTCCCCGGATGCAAGTTTCGGAACAAAACTCCTTCGAATTAACTCCGATCCATTTCTATACAGGTTGTCCAGACATAAATTACTGTGGGCGCCATAAGAAAGTGCCAAGGAAGGCGAGGAATAGCCAAGTTCTTCTTCTATTATTGCCTGCGCGGCAATATTCATGCCTGACCCCCCATATTCAGTAGGAACAGTTATTCCGAGGTACCCCATTTTTCCCATTTTCCTAAAAATAGGTTCTGGAAAGTAATCTTCATTATCAATTCGCGAAGCGATGGGCTCAACATCCTTCAAGACAAATTCTCTGATTGATTGTCTCAGCATCCTTAACGTTTCATCATCTGGTTCGAACATCATTTATGAGAATTACGATATAGTTTAAATCTTATTCCTGATAACATCACATGACGAAAGCTTCCGATTCATGAACTGCGTGCTTCAAATTTTCTTTTGGGAGCGCCCACTCTAATTTTTTCCGCATATGTGAACCTGGGAATGCGCCTCCTTACTTTTGTTATATCATATTTATTTTCTATTGAAGACCTCGAAGTTTTACTACTTCCTGACATTCTGCAACGAATAAATCCATGGGTTTCTGTTTCATTGACGGTGCCCCTTTTATTTGATCCAGAGCTCTTACTCCATCTCTCACTATCTTTTTTGAGGAGCTTATCGGGTTTCAAATCCAGCATGCCTTGCTGCACCTTCTCAAATGTACTTTATACTATATTAAAGTTTTAGCAATTCATCCCACGCGCAAAGTCATGGGCATTCTTGCTCGAATCTTTGTAAGTTCAGTGATTTTCTTGCTTAGAACAATGCAAAGTAAGAGAGGGAATATATACGTTTGACAATCAACTCTGCTCTGATGTTTTGACCTGTGTTTTCTGTCTGTGAACGTAGTAAACAACCGTAAATGTTAAATTACCTCCATGAATATGCAATAGTGGGATGGAGTTCCCGTTTATTGTCCATACGCGACTGATAACTCCTTTAACTGATCATATAGGATTTAGGTTAAGTGATTTGAATGGGGTTTAAAGGTCTGCTTGGAACATCTGAGGAAAATTATTATGAAGGGCATATGTCTGAACCTGATTTCTTCGCGGATTTGAATCTCAGCCTTGTTATTTCTGGGATAATTAAGCCGTTTGAGAAATTCAATCTGAAATCTTTATTTCTAAGTCCTCTTAAGGACATAGATGCTATTGAGTTTCGGCAGGCAGTGTTCAGAGATCTCGAGAATGACGAATTATTTGGCATTTTGAAAAAGTTCTCGTTGAACATGAAGACCGTAATTGGACATCTATCAACTCTCGAGAAGCTCTACGAATATCAGAGAGAAGGATGGTACCTTGACGCATTGCTACTCTACTCATCGTCCATTAAAAATTTGTCCAATGCATTTTCTAAACTCAAATTAGAATCAGCTGGGCTAGTTTCCTTCCGTGATTTTCTACTTGATTATATAAATTCTATAGCCTATAAGACGCTTGTCCAAACAGCGCAGGAAATACGTGATAATATCTCGGACCTGGAATTCCTCATGGTGATAGGAAATGGTAAGATTACTGTATCCGGATTCTCTGGTGGTGAAGACTATAGCAAGAAGATTATTGATTCGTTTGAAAGATTCGGCGATTATGCCACACACAAAGAGAGTCTAAGGATAAAAGAAAACGATGGGATGTCTCACGTTGAGGCAGCCGTTCTTGCTCTGGTTGCGAAGAAATTCCCTGAGCCTTTTAAGAAACTGAAGGATTTTTATGAATCTTATAAGAGTTTTTTGAATGCAACAATTTTAAATTTTTATTATGATCTGCAATTCTACATTTCGTACTGCGATTTTATAAGGCCAATGAAAAGTATGGGGCTGCACTTCACCCTTCCTCAAATATCTCACAGTAAAAATGTAATGGCAAAGGAAACTTTTGACATTGCACTTGCATCAAAATTAACCTCAGAAAAGAAGGAGACTATCACAAACAATTTTTATCTCTCGGAAGAAGAGAATATCATCGTCGTAACTGGTCCAAACAATGGTGGTAAGACTACGTTTGCCCGAACATTTGGTCAGCTGCATTTTCTCGGATTATTAGGTGTTCCGGTCCCTGGGGCATGTGCAAAGCTATTTCTTTTCGATGGAATATATACACACTTTGAAAGAAGTGAGGACCTTGAAAACCTTAGAAGTAAACTTGAGGATGACCTCCATCGCATAAAAGAAATACTCAGCCAGTCCACATCCAACAGCATTATCATAATTAACGAAATGCTTAGTTCGGCTTCCGTTATGGATGCTGTTTCTATTGGTACAAAGATAATAGAAGCAGTGAGGGTCAAAGGATCGCTCTGTGTTTACGTTACTTTTATCGATCAATTAACTAGACTAAAAGGCACTTTAAGCATGGTCAGTCAGGTTGATCCAGATGATCCTGCAATAAGGACATTCAAAATTTTGAGACAAGAGTCCAATGGATTGGCGTATGCTAGAGCTCTAGCAGAAAAGTATGGACTAACCTATGAGAGGATATTGGAGCGGATTAAGTAATGAGGCCATCTTTACTGTTCGACAAAGAGAACGATCGTGTAAGCGATGAGATTCCATGGAATTCCCATGATCTTGTGAAGGATTTTGAGCTTGAGCGACTGTTTAATACCATGTCTGCTGGCGACAAAGAGCTAAAGGAGATATCTATGAAGATTGTCCTGAATCCTCTTAGACAGTTGAAGACAATAGGATATCGACAAAAGGTAATAGAGGATTCTTTGAAGAATTCAGATATTATAAGGGAGATCTATAACAAATTCAAAAAATCAGTTTTACAGGCCAAGGAACACCATTTCTGGATGGGGAGCTCGAATCCGGAATATATCTTGCATGAGTCTGTATCAATATTATCTACATATATAGATACAATAGAATACGTAAGAGACACCTTAAGCAGGAATTATAATAAATTTGATTCAAGCGGTTTCCGTTCTTTCATAGAGTTTATGTTGAAATATTTCGACTCAGATTACATAGCGGAGATTAGAAGGCACCTATCTAATTTAAACTTCCCACGTGGTATCCGTGTTAGAGGGAAAATTGGAGAAGGAAATTCGATAACGGATTATATGCTCCTGGAACCAAATCCGGTGAAGCATTCACTGTCCAGAATATCATTAAGGAATAGGGACCGCCACTACACATATGTCTTACCTGAGAGGGACGAAGCCGGTGCGCAGGCATTATCCACAATGAGAAGAAAAGCGATAATAGACGTGACAAATGTACTCCAAGATTCTGCAGAAAATGTCCTTGTATTTATAAATGAGATTGTGAAAGAAATCGGATTTTGTGTTGCCAGCATAAATCTGCATAATGCTATTGAAAGCAGCTCTATGCCCATAGTTTTTCCTATACCTCAGGACTATGACGGCGCCATGGAAATTCGGGAACTTTGTGATATATCACTAGGTATAAAACTGCAAAGAAAACCGGTAGGTAACAGCTTTAGTACAGACAAGCTCAATCTCATGATAATAACTGGAGCAAACGGAGGTGGAAAATCGACTTTTTTAAGAAGCTTGGGTCAGGCTCAGTTATTAATGCAAAGCGGACTCTTTATTTCTGCAGAGTTTGCAAAAATTCCGATAGTCTATGCGGTATTTACCCATTTCAAGAGGGGGGAGGACACTGAAATGAATAAAGGGAAATTTGACGAAGAACTGAACAGAATGAACTTAATTGTTGAGAATCTTATGTCTGGTAGTCTTGTATGTTTTAATGAATCTTTTGCAGCAACAAACTCTATTGAAGGTTCTGAGATTGCAAAACAGATCATAGATGCGCTTATTAATAAAAAAATTAAGGTGTTTTTTGTTACGCACCTATATGAACTTGCAGCAGCGTATTATGATCAGAGAGAAAATTGGATGCTGTTCATGAGGGCACACAGGATTGATATTGAAAGCCCACCTTTCAAGATCATAGAAGGTAAACCACTTCCCACAAGTTACGGAGAAGACCTTTACAATTCTATCTTTCATTGATTTTTTCCTGAAGAACAATAATTCGGTCAAACATTCAGAAACTATTGTCATGATTTATGCCACATACCGTTTTGTACTATTCTGGTTAGTCTTTTAATTGAAACTAATTGCTTACATGTGCACGTAAATGTTTAGAAGTGATTCACTATTAATTTATGCGAGAAATTTGGTTGGATCACCAGATAAACAAAAAATAGAATTAGATAATTTAAAGTAATCATAGATAATATCCGCAAAGATCAAGATTAATTCTGTTAAGAGGATGAACTATGTACGTAGAAGTTGAAGATGAATATGTTGCGAGAATACCTCCAGACAAGCTATCTGAAGATTATGATAGGGCAATGCTTGAGGTCACAAAGGCGTCGCTGGAAGGAAAACTTGTTGATTTCAAGAGTGAGGGAAATGAGAATAATTCACCAGGAAAATACTTTGTAATATCAATACTAAGTGCCGAACCAATAGGCGATGGTGTGATAGTGCATGGAGATGGTGGGGTTTATCAAACAGTCAGGTACAGTGCACTTGGATATTATTTGGAGATGCAGGAGATCGTTGAAGGCCTTGTTGTCTCCGTTCAACCATTCGGTCTCTTTGTCAGATTTGGTCCTTTCGAAGGATTGCTGCATAAGAGCCAGATTATGGATGACAGAATTGATATTGATGCAGGAAGCCAGAGACTTATCGGAAAAGATACAAAGAAGGAGATTAAAGTAGGAGACAAACTCAGGGTTCGTGTGGTGTCTCTGAATCTCAGTTCTCTCTCTGCAAAGGATAGCAAGATAGGGCTTACGATGAAACAAGTCGGTCTAGGAAAACCAGAATGGCTAGCTAAGAAGGTTGAAAGTTAAGCGTCTTTGAGAGAAATAATCAACTTGCAATTTTGTGAATGGTGAAAATATGCATTATATATCATTAGATGATCAAGGCGGATTTACAAGGAAGGTGGAGAAATGAAACAAGAATACAGGGCATGCAAGAAATGTAAGATTCTAACAACTGAGAAAACCTGTCCGGTGCATGCAAATGAGAAAACTACAACCGAGTGGTATGGCTTTATAATAATTATTGACCCTGCAAGATCGGAGATAGCAAAGAGAGCCAATATTGTAGAACCAGGTGCTTATGCAATTAGAGTCAGGCAGTGAATTCGTGCTAAGCGATGATGCCAGAAGATTGGTTGCGCTTAACAATGGAGAACTCTGTGACCCGGAAGTTTTTAAAACGAAATACTCTGAAAAAAGGATTATTTCTGTTGGTGATGTTACTACCGAAATACTTGAGCGAAATGGAGTAAAACCTTTTCTTGAGGTAGTGGATCTAAAAACAAAGAGGGCAAGTGATGGTTATTTTAAGCACAGATCAGGGTCTGAAATAATAAAAAACGGCCCGGGCACCATAAGCCATGATTTGTTCTTTCTCGTTGAGAGAATGCTGAAAGGAAATGGGGGACGCATAGAGATTGAGGGGGAGGAGGATTTGTCTGTGATACCAATAATTTTTTATTCAGATCAAAATACAGTAGTTGCGTACGGTATTCCAGATGTAGGAATGGCATGTATAGACATTAATGAAAGTGTTAAGAAATTAGTTGATGAGATTTTGTCGAGGATGGAGATAAGATGCAGGAATTAAAAATAGAAAAGCAGAGTGAAAATAAATTACTTCACAGAAAGGAGATACGCTACAGGATAGTATTTGTCGGGGAGCCAACACCCAGTCGAGAAAAGATAAAGGATTTAATTGCCAAAAACACTGGCGCTCCTAAAGAGCTTGTTGTCGTTGATAAGAATATTCAAGAAACGGGAAAAAATGAGGTTATTGGATATTCAAAGATTTATGACACTAAGGAAAATGCATTACTATATGAACCAGATTACGAACTATTCAGGAATGGATTAAAAACAAAGGAGACTGCGACTCAATGATGAAAAGAGAATTATATGGTGTTACCGATAACAAACTTGAAAGGAAGAGAAGATTTTGCCCCAGATGTGGGCCAGGCGTGTTCCTTGCTGAACACAAGGACAGATTTACGTGCGGAAAGTGCGGTTATACAGAATTCCGAAAGGAAACCTCTGAAAAGCCTAAAACAACGAGAAAAAAAGTGCAATAAAAAGTCAAATTACTCAAATAATTTCTCATAAACGTTAGAATTTCTCAAAGTATAAAATTTATATATAAATTAGTGGTGTAGTCTATGGTGTGTAGATGACTAGAAACGATGCCAATTTACTAATTACACTCATAGTTGTTGGTATGATGTTGTGGATAGCGAACTCTATTGGTTATTTGGAAATACCCATGGGCGGTGGCACAGTCTTCAATCTCGGTTACGTATCGGGTGTAATTTTCTTTGCAATAGCCATTTTGATCTTAGTTAAGATTAAGAAACGGAACACTGATTTAGCCACAGAAAATATTTAGGATATCCACTCTGATTATGCTAACGTTATTGTGAATTGCACTTAACTCAAAGAAGTTAAGTGATATTTTATATAATAAGGAGTTTGGTGTAGTACCTCCAGATTGCAATTATAAATACATCCAAAACGAATAAATCAGATCTCATGGTATTATAAATCTTCAAATGACTCAAACATTAAACATACTATTTTTCTGCCATATTTGGGTTTAAATAGAGATTCGGTTGTTGGATTCTCTGAGATTCTCATATTCAAGGTACGCCTGCTCATCAGTCACGAACAATGAATACCTCCAGATAATTTTGATCCACCATTGGGCTTCTTAGACACCATAGTGAAGTATCACAACAGAGTACTAATAGTGAAGTTACTATGAAAAGCTCATACTGTACTATCGGAAGTAATGATGATCTTTCATTGGATTTACTATATATATAATATCCCCACTCAATCTTGACTTAAAGAAAAGAACAAAAATAAGGGCATCATAATACGGCGAAGGAAGAAATGGAATTGGCGCTAAGTTTTCCTAAATGCAAATATATCCCAAGAAGCTCTGGCATAATATAAATAATTCAAGTTAAAAAAAAATATTAACAAGATAATACTTGAACTTTATCAGTTATGGGACCGTTGAGATTTGAACTCAAGTTACCAACACCCCAAGCTGGTAGGATACCAAACTACCCCACGGTCCCAACTCACGAGAATGGCAGTATTTCATCGATCAGGTCTGTGTGGGATAGCACCATTCTTCTGCAGCAATATCTTTTTAAACCAAGATCGTCCATTATTGCAGAAATTTCCTGCGGGGTCGGTTCTCTTCCGTCAGAACGTATTTCTTTTATTTTCTGGTTGAATTTCTGATAATCAGAAGCGATTACACGTCCGCAACTAAAACATCTCACTGGAATCATCATTTTTAGATCACCTGTATGATTTCTGGGTCCTTGCTCTGGCACCCCTGCCCGCCGGTTTTTTCGCCAATTTCCTGCGAATATCGTTTACAAGTAGGGTTCTGTCATACTGCCTGAACATAGATTCAATCGCATCATCCTTGAAATACTCGACTATGCCCTTAGCTATCGCAGTTCTCGAGGCATCTGCCTGGCCGGTTGTACCCCCGCCAGAGACTTCAACGCTTATATCGATAGTGTTGAGCTTATCTCCGAGAAGCGTTAAAGGTTCCATTATCTTCTCCCTGAGAATCTCGACAGGATGCAATTCAACCGGAAAACCGTTAATAGTAACTCTGCCGTTTCCAACCTTCACACGTGCCCTAGCCACGGCCGTCTTTCTTTTACCAGAGGTTAAAACAACCTCATTTTTTGTTGCCATAATTAATATTTTCCCCCAAGATGTTTGGATATTTCACCTAGAGTAAGGTATCCCGTGGATTTATTATTTTTCACTTCTTCCAGAGACTTAGGCTCCAATTTTTTTAAATCTTCAGGAAAACCACTGTAAACCTTGCATCTTTTTAACGCTTCTGCCCCTCTAGTCTTAGTCTTTGGCAGCATATCTCCGATAGTCCGCCTGAGTATCTGATTCGATGTTCTCGGATAATATGGCCCTTTCCTTACACTACCAATATCGCGGAGAGCCTCAAAT
This sequence comes from Thermoplasmata archaeon, assembly GCA_021826925.1. Lineage (GTDB taxonomy): Archaea > Thermoplasmatota > Thermoplasmata > Thermoplasmatales > Thermoplasmataceae > JAKAYB01. The sequence goes on from JAKAYB010000006.1 coordinate 27,730, forward strand.
TTCTTGAAGATGTTATCCTTCGAACCGGTGATAGCTACCTTATTTGCGTTCACAATGACAATTTCCTCACCGTTTAAAAGCTGTTTTGCTACATACGATGATAATCGTCCATAAATGAGATTAGTTCCATCTATTAATTGCAAATTATTCACCTCATGATCCTTACATTTGTTCCCTTTGGATTGTCTTTTGCCAACTCTACAAGGGGCTTGAGCGTTGATCCGCTGGTTTTTGCCTTTTCGGCAGCTTTTTTAGAGAATTTCAATGCTCCTATCGTCACATTCTTATTCAGGTGACCGGAACCAAGGACTGCCCCCGGAATAACAAGTGTTTCGCCATCCTTTGCCACTTTATCGATCTTTGAGAGATTGACGTCTGCGTACCTGGAACGAGAGGAACTCATCTTATCAGCAATAGTCCTCCATATGCTAGAATTATTCTCCCTTGAAATCTGCAGTAACGTATCTATTGTATTTCGTAGATATGGGTTTTCCTTTTTAATTGATCTTATCGACATTTGATTCTACCGACCGGTAAACCTCATAGTTTACCGGTAATAAAAGTTTTTGACGAAAATCATCAGTTTAGCATGATTTGCAATGAGGAATTTTTAAATTTCAAAATTACGAATTACAAATAAAATGATCGTTAAACCTTTAGGCGGAAGCACGAATTAAAACTCTCCTTTATGCACAGTATCAAATGAGAGATTTCAGGTTCCTAGGGTCTCTTATCGTTGTTCTCGTAGCGCGGGCCGCCTACGTATTTTAGAACGCCCATAATCTTGTAATACTCACTCTGTGTTATATTAGCCCGGGAGAGAATTCTACGAATCATTACCATTGATTTATCCCTCTTATACTCTGGATAACTAGAATCGGTCATTAGCTTCTCAATACGACCAACAAGAAGCTCGAAATTCTTTGGAGATATGAGTTCTGATCCCCGCGGTTGGCTATATGGGACCTGCCTGATCATCTCGTAAAGGAGAATTCCGACCGCATGAGAAAGATTATACACATTGTACTCTGGGTTTCCTGGTATGTTGATGAAAAAATTGCATTTTGCCAGTTCTTCGTTGCGCAATCCGTCAGATTCCCTCCCAAATACAACTGCGATACGGCCTTTCTTTGGGAGAATACCCTTCCAGAATGTTTCTGGAGATACCGGTATTCTCAGAAATTTTCTCTCATCGTAGGTTTTAACGTTTGATGTCCCTGCCACAATTGTAAAGTCCTTTACCGATTCCTCAAAATCGGAAAAGATTTTTGCATTTTCAAGAATCTCTCTTCCGCCCATAGATCTCGCAAAAGCCTCGTCTCCTAATGCAGGTGGATTTACGAGGCGTAGATCGCTTAAACCAGTATTCTTCAATATCCTTGCGACAGCACCGATATTACCCTCATTTTTCGGACTTACTAAAACAACTGAAACACGAGACGCGAGTTCAGACAGTCTGCTTGAGAGATCTTCTTCGTTAAATTTGTCTTTCTTCCTTTGCAGATGTCTAGGATTTTCCTTGCTCAATGTTTTCCTCTACTGGTTTATTGTCGACTTCAGATTGCTTTTCCTTTTCTTCTTCCGTCTTTCCAGTTTCGGCACTAGCCTCTGAACCTTCAGGTTTAGGATACACTTCTACAAGCTTCAACTCGTTTGTGCTAACGTACTTTCTAACATCTGTTACAAAATTGAACTTGGATTCAAGCCATTCATCGTTGAATTTTGCATCATCTGGTACAACAATTTCCAAAGTTTCACCGCTTTCGCTAACACTAAACCCATTTGATCCTTTTGGATAATCTAGATCTAACAGCGCAAGAATCTTATCAGTTGGAGAAGAGATAACTGCGTTCACTCTATACTTATAAAATACTACTTTTCCGGCCCATTTATGATTGAAATCAATAAGAGTTCTTCCGGGTGTGAGAGAGATAATCTTTCCGGTTCTACCCTTCAGCGTAACCTCCATGCCCAGCTCTGGATTTATCTTTTCTTTCTGCAGCTCACGAAATGTATGCAACTGAATGTTCTTTGGATCCCTTCTTCCGAAGGCATTCTCAGGTTCTATTCTTATCTCGTAATCTGTTCCGACAACAGCCTCGCGGAATGATTTGTTCAAGGCATCGCTTATCTCCTTAATGGGTTTATCAGAGCCTACTATCAGGACCTGATCCTCATATTTCGCTCCATCCTGGTAGATATTGTTTTCCCTAGCAAGCTTTTCATCACTTGTCAGAACCAGTTTCCTGTCATCGCCCACATACATTTCGTAACTAATCTTTATGAAATCGCCATCATTCATCAGGTTTCACCAAATTTCGAATACGCCCAAAGCTCAAGAACGTATTTATAGCTATCGAGATACGCCCCCAATCAAAAGAATGTCAGGATATTATTACTCCAGTGAAACCATCTATGTGCACCATCTGTCCCTCATCTATTCCACCAGCCAGTCTTGTCCTGTACAGGATAGTTATTTTCTTGGAGATAAGTTCGTTCTTAAGCTTTTGAGGGATGTCATCAGTAAATATTATCCCCCGGAATCTCGATTCTGCGGATTCGCTTACTGTGTTGCCCGAAGCAACAAGAATGTCCCCCTTTCCGGATGGCTTCAATGTTACTTTCCCGTCAACAGATTTTCCTAGGGGATAGCCGCGGCCTATGAAGTTTCCAACCGTGGCAACTCTAACCTCATTTGTTCCGCCAAAAACAAAGTAAGGGGCTCCTGAAGTTATAACAATCCTGTTTCCCTTTTTCAGAGAGGAATTCTTCACGATAATATTTAGAATGCTGTTGAAATCGAGCTTCTCAAGATTTGTTGAGTCGAGAACCGTTGGTTCCACGCCCCAGTAAAGGTTCAGTTTTCTGGCGACATTCTCAGATTCGACGGCAGCGATTAATGGCGCATGAGGCCTGATTGCAGAAATCATCTTTGCTGTATTTCCTGTCTTTGTGAACGCTAATATGGCATCAGCCCTTATTTCCTGTGATACAATCTTGGATGCCTTTGCGATAGAATATGCAACAGGATTACCAAAAAATTCTGCAGGTTCAGGCATTTCTTCACGTTCAGATTCCACATAATCGGAGATCATCCTGAGGTACCTAACAGCAGCCACAGGGAAATCACCAATTGCAGTTTCCTCTGAAAGCATTACGGCATCTGCATTGTCAAGAATTGCATTTGTTACGTCAGATATTTCCGCTCTTGTTGGACTGCTTGACTTTACCATAGATTCAAGCATCTGAGTCGCAACTATGGCGGGGACACCGACCTTGTGCGCAATCTTGATTATGTCCTTTTGTGCAACAGATACTTCTCTCAGTGGAAGTTCAACGCCAAGATCTCCACGTGCGACCATTACTAAGTCTGAGTTTCTGACAATTCCATTCAGGTTCTGCATACCACTCTTAGTTTCGATTTTGGAGATGACATATTGGTTGCCTCCCCTTTCGCTTATCATCTTCTGGAGATTTATAACGTCCTGATCTCTCTGAACAAATGACTGGGCGAAGAAATTAACACCGGCCTTGATGCCTTCCTCCATAAAGGAGATATCACGATCTGTGAGTGTACCAAGCTCAATGAATTTACCTGGAATATTAACCCTGCTTCGATCTCTTAATACACCAGAATCCCTGGATTTCACGGAAATTTTTCCTCCGATTGCCTTTGTAACCCTCATCCGGATCTTTCCATCACTGAGCAGTATCTGATCACCTTCATGGAGGGATGCCAATGCACTGTCATGGTTAAACTCTATATCGCCCCCCTTTCCAACGGTGTATTCTTTGCCCCTACTTACTTGGAGTGAACCATTTTTAAAAACACCAGTCCTTAATTCAGGACCTTTTAGATCTACCATTATACCAACGTGCTTGTGAATTTCAGAATTTATATCATCGACAACAGTTTTGACCTTTTGTATGTACCCTGGCTCTATATGCGCTGTATTTATTCTTATTGCAGACAGGTTGTTCCTGAACATTGTTTTCAACAGTGATCTCTTGAAACTTGCCGGACCTATCGTAGCTACAGTCTTTGTTCTTGGCATGAATAA
>JAKAYB010000069.1 GCA_021826925.1 Thermoplasmata archaeon
TTGTGCAACACACTTTCTGGTACAATATATCTTTTCTAATCGTTTCAAGTTCATTGTTGGATCATAGGCATAGGCTTTCATTTTTAAATATTTAAGGTCGCTATAATGCAGTTGTGTCCACAGCATACTAAAATGGATAATTTCCTGATTGCTCCAACTTTAGGCACGCGTTTGATGAAATTTTCAATATGGAATCCTACTCCTCTCTTTTAAAAAAATTTTAGAATTTCAGTAGTGCATCTTACTTATCCATATTCGATCTGATATAGCTAAGCCCCACTCTGATGTGTCGAGTTCAGGAAAATTCTTCCTGAAGTTCTAGCATAACCATACTGAGCACTTCCTCGAAAGTTTCTGCATTATATTCTCGCAATCCTCCCATTTCAGTCCGAAGTTTTGCCAAGAATTGTTCCCCGTCCTTATCAAATTCAATGTTACATATTAATTCCTGCACACTGTCACCCCTTTCCCCCGATTTTCTGGGACTATAAACATTTTCTTATTACTTTGAAGCTAACAACACCACGGTCTTAGGTTAACATTTCTTTGATATTTTAGTTATGCGTGAACAATTTTAAAAATTCCCATAGGGAAGAGATCAGACATACTTGCATAATTCTTTCTTGTATTATTAAAAAAATTTAATTGACTTCTGCTCCTCTTTCAGTGTTGTATAAGCTCCCAAACAATTCCAGATTCTTTCATTTCTTGCTCATGGGATACATCTCTTTAAAATAAAAGTTTTTACGCATCCCAAAACCTGAAACCTATCATTATTTTAGAGTTCGATACTTTCACCAGTTCCATGCGTACTTATTTGGCCATTTTTTCCATTCATTTTCAAAGTTTGAGCATTATTCTACCGACTGACCTTTTTGCGAGCATATCATCGTATGCTTCATTGACCTCCGAGAGACTTACAGTCTTGTAGACTACGGAGTGCACTTTACCAGCTTTATTCAGTTCTAGCGCCTTTGAAACGTCTTCTTTCGTGGAGCTTATGCTTCCCTTAATAGTATTTCCCTTAAGAATAATCAATCCGAGCGGTAAAGGTACAGCAGTTGGATCTACATTCCCTATGACTATCATTCTCCCTCCAACTCGAAGAGAACGAAGGGCCCTTTCAAAAGTAGGCAATCCAACGGACTCAAGAACAACATGTACCCCGTCGCCTGTTAGATCTTTGACTTCCTTGTTAAACTCCTTCCCCGTGACTACGTGATCAGCACCCAGATGGTACAGCTGTTCAGACTTCCATGGGGAACTCGTTTCTGCGATAACATGTGCTCCTAAAGCTTTTGCAACTTGTATTGCGTGTGTCCCTACACCACCGCCCGCCCCGGTTATCAAAATATTTTGCCCTTGCTGTAGTTTCCCCAATCGAGATATGGCATGAATAATCATGCCTGTCACACACGCAGCTATTGAAGCGTCAGGAGCTGGAACACCATCGGGGACCTTCACCAGTGAAATCTCAGGGATGTTTATGTATTTCTCATAGGCTCCATTCATCATCTCCCCAAATGTTTTTTTGTAGGGACACAGATTTTCACTTCCAGAGAGGCAAAATTCACACTTTCCGCAAGGTACATAGATTAAACTTGAAACTCTGTCTCCCACATTGAAACCTCTAACGTCATCGCCCTTTTTTACAATACGACCAGAAATTTCGTGCCCCGGAACTATGGGAAGAGAAACCCTTGGGAAAAATCCTTTTTGGGTAAGAATGTCTCTGTAGCAAATGCCTGTCGAATCCTGCTCAACAAGAACCTCGTTAGGTAAAATCTCAGGTTGTTCCACTTCTTTTACTTCAAGTGGTTTATTGAGCTCGTAGAGAACTGCAGCTTTCATAATATGTGATTGCATGGGTACCTAAAATGATTACGAATCGTCCCAAATGTTCCTCGCGGCTTGAATATCCTTATTAACGATTTCCAATTTCTGTTGTGCATGAATTTTGGAATTCGCTACTCGCGTGAAATTGCCCTCAAGGAGATATCCATAGACGGTTATCTCGCCCTGAAGAAATCAAAGGTGAGTGTAATTGGTCTGGGATCTACGGGATCAGTGTCCGCCGATCTGTTTGTAAGGGCTGGGATAGCAAAGATCGCACTTGTAGACGGAGATAGTGTGGATATCACGAATCTGCATCGGCAGATACTATACGATGAGTTGGACATTGGGAAGAACAAGGCTGATATGGCCGCATCTCATTTAAAGAAAATTAACTCCGATACTGAAATTACAAGTTTCCCAGTTAACCTTGATGCAAGTAATATTTCGGAATTACTTGACGGGACTGATCTGGTTATGGATGGTACTGATAACATGCGGTCAAGGCGTATTATAAATGAGTATTGTGTAAAGAACAATATTCCATGGGTTTTTACTTCTTCAATTGGAACCGTGGCTGAAGTAAAAGCCATAGTACCTGGGAAAACGGCGTGTCTTGCTTGTTTTGTCAAGAATACTGATGAGATCGACATGAGCTGTGAGCAGCTAGGCGTGCTTGCCTCTGCTCCTGTAATGGCCTCATCGATTGCCTGGACAACAGCAGTACGCATACTAAAAGGCGAAGATGTCAGCGGGAATCTCGTTTTCATTGATGCGTGGAATCTGGATGTGAGAGAGATTGGCATTGTAAGAAATCCGGAATGTCCTGTATGTGGCAATTAGACTGGTTCAAAGCATTTGACACGCTGTAATATGCGTTATAAGATCCTTTGGGTGGGCCAAACAATTTATAATTTTCCTTACTTGCTTCAAAACTATTTGTTGTTTCTTTGAAGTTTCCAAAAGTTAAAAGTGAATTGCCAAATTTTAATGATCCCCAAGGCCTTCTTTTCTTAATTTACAACATCACAGGCTGCTCCAAGATCATCTATTTAGTTCGTGGTGAATATGATCGATTTGTTCAAGTACTATTTTCTTCACTCCAAGTTCAGCGGCCTTTGGTGAGCCGGGCAGGCAAAAAACAGGTTTTCTGTCAACTACAAACGCAGATGATCTAGACATTATAGCAGAAGTACCAATTTCCTCATACGAGAGTAGTGAAAAAATCGTTGAAAATGCAGTAATTTCGAACTCTGATATGGAGGATATGGCCTCTATTGTTACGTCGTTCTTCGTAAGACCAGTCCCTCCAGAAATCACAAGAGCGTCACTGCTTGTTAAAAAATATTTTGCTTTTTCAACTATACTTTTCTTGTCGTCTTTTACTACTGCATAGTTAACCACTGAATGCTTTGTTCCATTAATGAGCTCCTTTATAATTCTGCCAGATTCGTCGTTCTCTTCGGTCCTGGAACTACTACAGGTAATGACAGAGAACCTGCTCTTAAATTCTTTTTCTCTGTGCATTTCCATGTCCTTTCACCTTTTGGTCCACTTTTATGTCATAAATAACTGTAGATGGATAATTACCTGTCTCGTCTTTTTCCATATACTTTACCATATCCCATACTGTTAACAAAGACGAACTTACGCCACTCAGAGCATCCATCTCAACTCCGGTTTTCCACTCAGCCTCCACCGAGCATCTTACGGTAACGTGATCATTTTGCACTTCCATATCGAAATCTATTGCTTCTATAGGGATCTGATGACAGTATGGCATCCTTTGCCATGCTTCTTTAACACCTTCAAGAGCGGAAATCTTGGCCGATGTGAAAACATCCCCCTTCTTAACCCTCCCTTCCTTTATTGCATTAACTGTCTCGCTCTTGAGCTTAATTTTCCCAGATGCAACAGCTTCTCTTCGTACTATTTGCTTTTCCGAGATGTTTATCATGGGATATTAATGGCGTTTAATCTAAATAAATTTACCTCGTTATCACCATAAATCTATAAAGAATCTTCAATTTGCGGTCTGTTAATGATTGGAATCATACCGGTAAAGAAACCAGCGAGACTGGAGAATAAACATCTTCTGAAACTCGGAAATTATAGTATTTTGAAAATAATTTATGATAAAGTATCTTCGGTCATGGAAACGGTCATATATTCTAAAATTGACCTTTCTCTTCCTTATGTTCCAGATAGGTCAGATAATATCATTGATCTCGTTTTGAATTTATCGGCTAAGTATCACGAATTTTTTCTTATCGGAGGGGACATGCCTTTTTTCACAATCGATGATTTGCAATTGATGATGGGCAAATTCAGTGGAAAGATCCTGGTACCGATCCACAGCGATCATTCTTTCGAACCATTATTTTGCATTTATTCTGGGGATTTGAAAAAAGGAAAGAGTCTCAGAGAAGTTATATTGCAAGCAGACTATATAGGACTCAGGGACAGTTTATTTTCGAAATATGCCTTCTTCAATGTTAATACAGAGGAAGATTACCAGCGTGCTATATCTATATATGACTCCTTGAATAAACCACGCTGATCACTCGATGGACTCGGATTTAATTTTACACAGAAAAATTAGAACTGGAGTTTATTTCTTGTTATGTTCTACTACTGCGCTAATAACCAGAAACCTTACGCATATGAATATAGAAAAAAATAATGCTATAATGGCTTTATTATTTAGAAATATGTTAAAAATTAGTCCATCTCTCTAGTAGTTACACCCAAATTCTTTTTTCGAACGGCTCCTTCTATGGGCTCGAATTGTCCCTTGTACTTTTCAAGGACATGCGGCAGAGTTGTATACTCCATTTCGTCTTCAGGAAGCCGGTGCGGTTCGAATGGCCCCATGCGCCTAATATAATCCACAATTTCCATAGCAGTCTTTCTCGTGCCATCGAAGGCGGGATCATCGAACATGTCCACAGGTCCAGAAAGTTTTCCATCCTTAAGAACGAATCCTAGAGCAACTACCCGTGGTGGTCCGTCAAAACGCGTCATTTTGGAATCCTTTTGAGAAACAGGCATAAGCGGTCCGTTAAAGGATCCCCTCATCCACCCAGAGACGAGATACGGGAACGAGAAAGCCTCCAGTGATTCTCCGGAAGCCGGAAGCCCTGACTGAATCCTAACTATACCTGCGGGGTCATCTTTACCGACGTATTCTCCTGCTATGAAAGAGAGCTTGTCTGTAGTTATAACTGCGACGTTTTCATCCGGAATCTTTTCGTGTGAAGGCTTTGTAAAAATACGCTTAATGACATATCTACTCTTTGATCCAATAAGGCCCAATATGTCGTAAAGATTTTCCGGGGACCCAAGGAAAATTTTCTTGGATTCTATTATATCCCATATTTCAAAAACAAAACCATCATGCATGTTTTGATCGATAACAAGTCCTGGTGTATTGAATGGATCAGCAAACATCTTATAAATGGGGTAATTAAACGCGCCAGGCTCTGTCTTGTCCATCATGTAGACGATGAATGGTTCAGCTTTTCTGGGAGTAATTTCCATCTCTGCCACTCCAGGACCCATTCCTTTGATATTTCCTGAAAATGCGTCTTTAAGAAGGTCTTGACCAGCACCGTACAACCCGTATCTCTTGGCCACCGCCGTTCCAGCTTTAAAAGCATTCCAGGCAAGTTCATGTATATCTGCGTTGTCTATCCCCTTGTCATGGATCATTGTTATCTGAATATCATCTCCAATACTTGAGACATAGAAATCACTGATCAATGATTTCCCGTTTTCCTTTACGAATGTTCGGACTTCATCCACAACAGGCTGAAATACAACTGTGTGGCCTGGTAAACTACCTATATCTGCCTTTATGTGCGATATTGTTACTTTCATAAATAGTATTTTAAAAGTTGATATTTTAAACTTTCGCTCGTTCATTTTTGCATACGTCTGATGTCGAATTAATCTATTCTTTAGTTCGGCAATGTGTGTATAATTTTCAATGAATTTGCATTTTATATGAGCTCTTTCTGGCTAGATTACGAGGATAGCGAATCAGAAACGGAACAAATTAAAGCTTAAGAGCATGGCATCATATTGCTGTTGTCTCTTCGAAATTCTATTCGTCAGTACCTGAAAACTAGATGATACTTGCTGTTTGAGGAAATCGAGTTAAGAAATAGCCGTCTAGTTTTATCCAACTTCTAAAACCAAAAGGTGAAGCAAAATTTCCATAAAAAAACATTAGTATAATCATTTCGTATAGGGGGTGGTATGATCAGTGGACTTGAGATTGCGATTTTACTAATCTTTGCGTGGATAATCATTGCGATATATCTCGGGCCCAGGATCTCAAAGACCAAACATTTTTCTCTGTTCGGTCCAGCTATCATGATAAAGATTACCAAGAATCGAGGAATTATTGAACGATTTACAAAAAAATTTCCCGGTAAATCATTCGGGAGAATTTCTGTTATTATTGTTTTTGCCAGTGCTATTTTGGCTGTCATCATACTAGTTTACGGCGCGGTTCTTTCTTTTGCAATTAAACCATCACATGCGGCAGGTCTTTCCTTGCTCCTTGCCATTCCGGGAGTAAATCCAGTAATACCAATTGGATTCGGAACTGTAACTTTGATACTGGCTGTCGTTATTCACGAGTTCTTTCACGGCGTAGTCGCAAAGAAACAGGGCATAAAGCTTTCGTCCGTGGGTGTACTTTGGTTTGTTGTGCCGGTCGGTGCCTTTGTGGAACCAGATGAGCAGGAAATAACCAAATCCGACCCGGTTGTCAGGAGACGAATAGTTGCCGCTGGCCCAGGTATTAACATTGTTTTAGCCGTTATATGCTTCCTTCTAGTCGCCTTACTGGTGGTTCCTGCTGCATCTCCGACGCATGATGGTTTATACGTTGAGGCCACAGTTTCAGGCTCTCAGGTATCACATGTGATATCTAATGGTGATGAGGTCGTATCACTTGGAAATTACACGGGCAATGTTATCCAGAACCTTAGTACTATTTCAGATTTGACACCGGGTCAGTATTATCATGCATCCGTTTATTATGGCGGATCTATGCATTCTGTTAAAGTTATGGCCGGTTTGACTATTTACTCGACCATAAGTGGCTTGCCAGCAGCGAATATTTCGATACCTGTGGGTTCAGTTCTGGTTAAGAGTAATAATTTAACAATTTATAACGCAACGGTGCTGACGGACCAATTAAATAAACTTCCCCCAGGTTCTAAGGATTATTTGGAAATGATGGTACCGACGAGCGGAAGCATGGTGGAGAAGAATTTCACGCTAATAACTACATCTGAATATTATTATTATGCAAAATATGATCCATCTCAGAACAGCAACGCATACAAGAATTATAGCTTCATAGGTATCACAAGCGTTTATTCCGGATTCGGAGGATATACCTTGACCTACATGCAGTCGATGTTATCCGGTAGACAGGTTTTTGCATCGCCTTGGTCTGGGATGCTACAATATATAGCACTTCCGTTCCTATATCTCTCACCAATTCCAAGCTCCTTAGCTTCTATGTATTCCACACCTTTCTCTCCACTCCTATTTTGGGGTATATTTGATATGCTCTACTGGTTATTCTGGTGGAATTTCCTCTTAGCGATCATGAACGCGCTTCCGGTGGTAGCTTTTGACGGAGGCCAGTTTTTTAGAGACAGTATGCTGATCGTCGGTAAGCACAAATCATTTTCTTGGCTCAGCAAAGAAAACAACGTCAGATATGTAATGATCGCATCAAGTTTTTTTGTTCTATTGTTATTTGCAATAGAGATATATTTTCTGGTTGTTTGATATTAAAATAATTTATTTTAGTATATTGAATGAAAATTTCGCATTTAGTCACTTTATTCTTTGTAGTGCACTGGCAGTAAAAAAAGATCAGTTATCGCGTAAGATCAACATAGACGAATCTAGAACGCCAATCCTTCATTTTCTGAATGATAATTCGTCCGCACTTTCGTTTCTGAGTTTATATCAGCAGGGTACTGTAGATTATCCCATTGACACTCCGGAGTACATTCCAGTTATTGATTATACATATCACGTTTCTGGCGTAAGAGATCTTTGTCTACAGAAATTAAGGCTTACAAATAGTAATGAACGATTTTCAGGTGGTATAATGAGGCAGATTCTGGAAACAAATGAGAATTGCTATATAGCCGGTGAATATCCCTAGTTAGAATTCATATGGCATTCCCTGAAGCAGTTGAAAGAAGACTGAACAAAAAGATTTGCATGAGATGTAACGCTAGAAATTCACCAAATGCTACAAAATGCAGAAAATGTGGATACACTGGCCTCAGAATGAAAGCGAAGGAGAGAAGAGGTGGTCAGTAGACGGATTCTAGCTTTCATCCGTCTGCTGCAATAGTAAGGATGGAAGGAACAAATTGTGAATATGAGGCTTATCAATCGTTCAAGCGAATTGGGTTCCTTCCT
>JAKAYB010000070.1 GCA_021826925.1 Thermoplasmata archaeon
AGACCGTCCACAAAAACTAGCAACAACGTGATGTACGCTGCATAAGGTTCGAGTACTGAAGGATACGCCATGTTTTTTCTCCTGACTATATGTCAGACGTTTATAGCAATAACATCTATTAAATCTTTTGGTACAATAAAAAGCGTGATAGCGCATAATCAACATATGCAAGGATATCTTTTTATTCATTGTCAGACATTAATTCTCTTATTGTTGCCTGTTTTTCATTCACGAGATTCTCTGTCCAGGCGATCAGAACGAGACAGTATTTTTGACAGCCACCAATGGATATCTTTAGTTCTCACGTCCTTTTTCATTTCTCTGAGATGATTGGACTTCTCCTCCTCACTCATTGTCAAAGCCTTATATATAGCATCTGCTGTTGAATCGATATCGTAAGGGTTCACTATCAATGCACCATGCAGATCGATTGCTGCACCCGCAAATTCAGAAAGTATAACTATCCCTTTCTTTGTCGCAGAAGCGAATTCCTTGCAGACAAGATTGAGCCCATCAATTAGAGGAGTAATCAGCGCAATATCAGCTGAACGATAATACTGTAAAAGCAGTTCTTGGGGTATTCTTCTGTACATATAGATTATCGGATACCAATAGAGATCCGAGTAGAGACCGTTTATTCGCCCCACAAGCATCTCTATTTCTCTCCTCATTTCCTGATATTCAGAAACACTGTACCTGCTCGGAGTTACTATCATTACATAAGTAAACTGCTTACGGGTGTCAGGATGTTTTCTCAGTAGCGCCTCAATAGCTCTGACTTTATCGGAAAGCCCTTTTGTATAGTCCAGTCTGTCGATGGAAAATATTAATTTTGTTCTTTTATCCTGCCATACATTTCGCTTGACTGGCTCATGAGAATAATACTTGAAATCTACCCCGAGAGGAACAGCCATAACTTTCTTTTTGTTACTTGGATTAACATTTAGTATGTTTTCGCAAGCCGTCTCATAGTTCTGAACATACCAGGATGTATGGAAGGTTATAAGATCCGCAGAATTTACACTTTCCAAAAAATAAGTGGATTCTGGAAGAATGGAGAAAAATTCACTCGCGACCCATGGAATGTGCCAACTGAATATGACAAAATTCTTCAATCCAAGATCCTTGATCATCTTTGGGACCAGCGCCAGCTGATAGTCATGTATCCAGATCCTGTCACCTGGCTGGACTTCCTTTGCTATTGCGTTCGCAAATTTTCTGTTGACCTCTTTATAGAGATCATAACTATGCTGGGCAAAATAAATCTTATCACGAAAATAATGAAAAAGCGGCCATAGAACGGAATTAGAATAATTGTCGTAGAAGCCAAGTTTTTCGTTCTTATTGAGGAATATTCTTGAAATCTTGTATCCGGAATAATTTTCTTCAGGATATTTTTCATCGAGGTGACCGTCTCCCCAGCAGACCCAGGTGCCTCCCCTTTCCGTCATTACGCTTGAGAGTGCACGTGCAACTCCACCAACATTTGATCTTACAATAGATTTCTCACCGATCCTGTCATGGGAAATTGGGCCTCGTGAGGTTGCAACAATGTACTTCATAATTTAATATTGACTTATCCTATTTAAAATCGCACAATTCTGAATCGTTATGGATTGATCCCCACAATAGCAAAGTCAACAAGAAATATTAGAGTTTAAATTCAAAAAAAGATTGGAAAATTATTGTTGTGTTCTAATAATATGACCAAGGAATCCAAGTATCCCGAGCATTGCGTTCATGCCAGCGACAACATCGGGATTCTTCATTTTCTCGTACATGGATAGGATGGATAGTTTCGAGTCCGGAGACGTATAATCCTTCAGTGTGTCGCTGATGCCTGGTGAATTGAACATCAGCGTTTTTAACATATCTGAATTCTTCTCGTCGCTTACTGCAAACATTACTGCTGTTAGAACGTTTAACGTTTTTAGAAGGGAAACAGAGAATTCCCTTGATGTAAAGAATTTTCCAAGAAATTCTATGTCAGTAGGCATGTAATCCTTAGATAAATGGTTCAGAAGATCGATTATGCCAGCTTCCTTTAGCCGCTTCATAATAGCCATCATTGACTCTAGAATATCTAGGTTGTCCGCCAAGTCCAATATTAGAGCATCCATTGGATCTTTATTTTGTTCTTCTGTCATCTTTGTTCACCTCACATTATACCTCTGACCATACCGGAAAAGTATGTATCGGCTGAGGTCCATTTTAACAGGTAATCCATCTTGCTATTGAAATTTGCCCGCGGAGGGCGTTCGTATGTAAAGTACAGCGTGATGGCCTCCCCTGGACCTGTAACCGTCGTGCAAGCCACTGCACCATCGTAAGATTCAAAGTAGACATCCCCAGATATCTCATGTGCAATCCTGTTTGCCAGATACTCTGACTGGAAATGCGCCGTTGCCCCTGCTTTCGACACAGGTAAGTTGGTTGCGTCGCCCAATGCAAAAACGTTGTCAAAATTACCATAGTTCAGTTTATAGCGATCAACATCAATGAACCCGCTTGGTCCAGCAAGACCTGAGTCGGTGATAAATTGTTGTCCCCTGTGAGGCGGAATCAATACAAGCAAATCATAGTCTACAGATTCTCCTTCAAGAGAATTTACTTTTTTGCTTTTAGCATCTATTGATTCGACGTTGAAAAGTGTATGAAGGATAATTCCTTTTTCTTCAAAATATTTCTCCACGAATTCTGAAACGTTAGCGATAGTAAATGCCCTATTCAATGGATACGTATAATGTATTTCCGTCTTGTCCCTTATTCCTCTGTTTCTTAGGTACTGATCGAGCTGAAATGTAAACTCATAAGGTGCCGGAGGGCACTGATATGGGATACTTGATGGTCCAATTACTATCTTCCCGCCTTTGAAATTGTTGAGCGCGTCTCTCAGTTTAATAGAGGAATTATAATCATAGAAATGAAGTGCACTTTCCGCATAGCCAGGAATGTCTTCAGGAGTGTAACGGTCGCCTGTTCCTATAATTAAGTAATCATAATCATACTCCTTTCCGGATTTACCATTAACTTTCCTGTTATTTACGTCAATCTTTACAGCCTCATCCTGAACATAGTTTATGCCATAATTAAACAGCATTTTCGCAGGTTTTACGCTATCTCTTGGCATTTTAAGGCCAAAGGGTATATGTATCCCATCGGGTTTGAAATAATGCATCGGTGAATTGCCCAACACAGTGATGTCAGCGTCTTCTCTTGGTATGAGAAAGCGGAGCTTATTTGCCATTATTGTCCCCGAAGCCCCGTCTCCGAGAATCAAAATTTTTGAAGACATAAGTGCACCATTACTTGACTTTCTTCATCATGATCTCGTAATAGCCGGTTCTGTCGAAGATACCAATAAGCTCGTTGCCAGACTTATTGATCCAAGCCGGAGCATCTTTTTTTGTTCCTGAATCGGTTGAATATACCGAGATAACGTCCCCAACTTTTGCTTCTTTGTAAGCCTTTATCATTTCCATCAACGGACCAGGGCAAAAACTTCCCCTTGCATCTACTACTTTGTTTGGTTTTATTTCATTTTCCATTTTTCTCACCTTATATAAACAGCGTCATGTTCGAATCCTTAGCCAAAGAGACGAATTCCGCAACTCCGATAATATCATCAACTATCGGATCCAGCTCTTCCTTTTTTATCTCCATAAGGTCCGCAAACATGGCACATCCGTATATCTTAACGTTTCCTATTTCTTTTGCGCTTCTTAATGTCTCGATCCATGGGGCAACTTTTTTCTTTTTCATTATATCCATAACCTGCTTCTCCATTTCGGCCCCCTCATAGCTGAATTTCCCGTTCATGGCTTGTCCCTTTTTAAAATTCATTAACGCCCAGAAGCTCACAAATATGTCAACATCCATACCATTAGCGACCCCACCAGACGCTATTATGGAACCGGCCATCAGTTTATCTAAAGTTCCAGATACAAACAATAATGTCATTTTTTCTGTCATGATTCTCAATTCTGTCATAGGAAAGAACTTAAAAAGCACGATGACTAACATATTAACCATTTTTTAAAGTAACTCTTTTAGACGAATTTCAATATCGGAAACAATCTATCAAAAGATTATGCATTCGGTATAGAAAATATTAGACAAATTCTTAGCAGGAAGCTGATAAATAGACAAAAAGTGTTATTCTTACGTTATTTTCTGCCAAAAATGAGACTTAATCGTGAACGATTCTTGTATTGTTTCAATTCAACAGTGGCTGTCATGGCCTCCTCGTAAAGATCCTCGACCCAGGTCCTGAGATCCTTGTCCATTTTATGATTTTTCTTGAGGTATATAAAGTCATTTAAGATAGACCGGATATAATTTTTAGTGCTCAGATTTAGAGCCTTTGCTAAGGATTCCAAGTAATCGATATCCGATGATTTAAGTTCAATTTCTACAATTCTGGTCTCGTCATCATCCATATTTCTAGATCACGTACTACATTAAGATTGTTTCCATTAAATGAATAGACAAAGAAAAAATCACCAGCTACGATCGTTAGTTTCCTTTATAAAATTAAAAATAGATCCATGCAAAGATTAATCTTACTTTTTCTAATCATCAAATATGTACAAGGATAATGTTTTGAACAGTCTGTTAGAGAGATATTTCGATGACATTCTTGGTAAAAGCAGCGAAAAGTTCTCCAGAAAAGAGTGGGAGTTGCTTTTAAACGAGCTTGAACAGAGGAGTGAAATACTCACTGATCTGCTGAAGGGGGCCGATGGACCTTATTTCTTGAAAGGGACTAGTAATTTTCAAATTGGAACAAAGGCTACAATTGCAAACCTTCTGAGTAAAGGGGAGATTATTGGCTATTTAGTAAATACACCAGAGCATAAGGTCGCACGAATTCTGACACTAAGCCAGGAAGCGCAGCTGTCCAGAAAGATCCTCGATCAAAGAGTAAGGGACGGGCTCTATATTTCGGCCAAACCTATAGAAGATATTTCGGAGATACCGAAATTCTTTGAATGACTTCAGACCGACCATATTTACTAGAAGGCCGTGAGGAAGAAAACAAGGTAAACCATAGTCTGATAAGTCATGCAGCAGTTTGAGATGCATTCCAAGAATGCAAATGGAATAATAAGTATCGAGTATGGCCGAAAGTACGTTTATTCTTTCGACCTGGAAGGGAGACTCTTAAATTACATAAACGAGGGTAGGACGTACAGAAGAACGTTGCAGAATCACCTTATCTTTTCAAGAGTAGTATCTGGAGAGAGAATTTCTGAAGAAGTTGTTGAGAAGGAAGCAAAATATATTGTTGACCAGGCGTATGATGAAATAAAAAATATTATTCCATCGATTCGGGATAATGATATCACACCTTTTCTATCTAAAATTGCATCAATGAATTGGCAAAAGTTGCAGTTGGATGCAGAAAATTTAACCAGAATATACTCAGGCTCTGTTCCCATTGTTCCCCCGGATCAATATTTTGCATTGTACGTTATACTTGAAAGAGGATGCAAGTGGAACAGATGCAATTTCTGCGAATTATACAGGGATAGAAAATTTAGCACTCTCTCCCTGAAAGATATAACCAAGCAGATTGTAGACCTAGAGAAGTTCTTCGGCATGGGAATAGAATCTAGAAGATCGATATTTATTGGTGAGGCAAACGCTATGTCTCTTCCACAGGAACTATTACTTTCCGCAACCGAACTCCTGAACAACCATTTCAGACTTCCAATATATTCTTTTTCGGAGCCATTTACAGGTCACGGGCCAAAGACGGTGAAAGAACTGCAGGAGCTCAGGAATCATGGGCTGAAGAGAGTATACATAGGATTGGAGTCTGGATCTCGAAAAATTTTAAGGTTGATCAACAAACCCATGGATCTTAATGTATTCCGGGATTACGTACATAGGTTGAAAGAATCAAAGATTTCTGTCGGAATAATAGTCATACTTGGAATTGGCGGCCGTAATCTATATGACGAGCACATGAGAAATACTGTTGATATAATTAAAGATCTTAATCTGGACTCAAGCGACATTGTCTACCTATCACCATTTGTTCAGTACCCTGGATTCAACTATACAGATGATAGCGAACATATTATACCACTTTCTCATGAAGAGATGTTGGTACAGGGAAGGGAAATACGCAAGGACCTATTACAGCCAAAGTCCGAACAGAATAACGACCACGTCTTTCCAGTCGCACTTTATAATCTATTAGAAGCCCAGTACTGACAATTGCCTTCTCGATTCATGAGTGGATTTTGTGGCAATAATGTAGAATTCCGATATAATGATCAATGCAGAAATACTTATTTATACTGTTTAACGTTAAATCCTTGCAAAAAGGGGAGATTAATGTCTGTAAAAATGTGTGAAGTTTATGGCTGCAAAAATGAGAGTTTCAAGACCGTTTCTGCCGAATACGCAAGGAAGGTTTTTTCTTTTGATGATAAAAAAACCAAGGTACATCTGTGCAAGGAACATTATAAACAGTACAAAAAAGCAACAAAGAAGGATAGGGAATTGGACAGGATGGACTGGGTTTAATTGGCATGGCGTTAGATATCCCAGGAATTTCAATAGTCATTACCGTTAAGAATGAAGGGAATAATTTAGGATTACTGCTTGAAACACTCTCGAAACAAGGAATGCCTCTTGAGGTTGTAATTGTTGATTCCATGAGCAATGACAACACGGAAAGCCTGATCAAAACATATTCTGACAAGCTTGACTTGAAATACATAAGGAGACAGTGTACCAGAGGTCAGGGGAGGAATATGGGAGTAGGAGCGTCAAAATACCCGTATATCGTTTTTACTGATGGAGACACGGAATGGGATCGAACTACTCTCAGACAATACTATTCCTCGTTCGAAGCTGGCAATGATCTGATCGCCGGCGAAGTTGTACCGAAGGGAAGAAAAGCATTCTTCCTGGATCGTGTGAAATTATATTACAAGGGTTTTGAAGTTACATCACCCTCAGCAAACCTCGGGATAACGAAGAATATCTTCTCCAAGATTCACGGATTTGACGAAAACTTTGTTACAGCAGAAGATATCGACTTGAATATTAGGGCAATTCAAAACGGAGCTATGCACTCGTATTGCAAAAAATGCGTTGTGTACAACAAGGTGCGTGAAAGTCTTGGAAGTTTTGCAAAACAGGCTTTCTGGAACGGTTATGGCCGCTATCAGTTAAAAAAGAAACATAAGTTCATCTGGAATGATATTGAAAAAGAGAGGGGAATACATAATTATAGCTTTTATAATATCGTAAGACTTTCCTTCGCATCAGTAGGATACATTTACTCAAGACTGATGGATGGAAAGCACCCAAAAATGTAAATCTGGAAGCAATTTCATGAATGACGATAAAGAGCTTAGAAAAGGGTTACGTTGGCAGGAAATGAAATTAATTTTTACCCTCTTTCCTGTTTTCAGAAGATACCTCAAAGACAGGGAAACAGCGAAAAGAGATATGGATAATGAAAACCCATGGAGCGACAAAAGAGAAAGAAATGGGGAAAAAGCTCTGGCAGCATTCGTGAAGCTTGGCCCGACCTTCATAAAACTCGGGCAGGTATTATCAGCAAGACCAGATCTTCTTCCTAGAGAATATCTGAGATCGTTTGAAAAATTGCAGGATGAGGTGCCTCCTGCTCCATTTGATCAGGTTAAACCAATAATTGAACGTAATCTTGGAAACATTGACAAGACGTTTCAAAACTTTGATCCAGGTCCCGTGTCTGCAGCCTCACTTGGCCAAGTGTACCTTGCGGAATATAACGGAAAACAAGTTGCCATTAAGGTAAACAGGCCAAATATATCGTTTGTAGTACAGAGAGATCTTCTTATACTTTCCAGAACGCTTAGGCTTCTAAGAGGAAGAATAGACAATTTCATTTATGTCAGTGTTGAGAATGTTATTCGCGACTTCAGCGCAAGGATCTATGATGAAATAGACTATACAAAGGAGGCATCAAATCTTAAAAGGATCAGAAAAAATATTGTGGAGAGGGAGGGGGTTATAATTCCGAACGTGCTGGATGAACTCAGCGGAAAAGAAGTCATGGTCATGGAATATATACCTGGAACCAAGATAATAGACGTAGATTCTTTAAGGAAGAAAGGATTTGACCTAAAATCTCTCGCGTGGAAGGTAGATCTTGTCTTCATGCGGATGCTGCTTCGGGATGATATATTCCATGCCGATCCTCATCCAGGGAATAT
>JAKAYB010000071.1 GCA_021826925.1 Thermoplasmata archaeon
TCCCAGTATTTCTGATGGTTTTTTTTATATTACGGTCAGTGAAGTTTTCGCTATCGGTGTACATACTTACTCGACCTTTGGCATCGGTTCTGTTCTTTCCTCATTCATTTCTTCCTCGAATACCTATGGAATAATTCTTTCTTTGGTCATCCTCGGTTTAGTTGTTACGCTTATTATACTTGGAGTAAGAGAATATGCCAAGAAAGCAGTTGCAAAATTCACTTTGGACACGGACGCCCCAATAGTAAGGCGTGGCAGGTTAAGCATAAGAATGACTTCAAGACTTCATTCGGTTACCAATATTAACCCCCTATCTAGGATAGCACGCTATTCAAGGAACAGATCTTCGCAACGAGTAAACAACTATAAAGAAACAAAAAGGATTGAAAACATATGGAGATACGCATGGGCATCAGTTGGTGTCACAATTCTCCTGATCATAGGATACGCCTCTTTTATTCTTGTTTCATCTGTAAAAATGAGTGAATGGTCTCAATTGTTCTCTGCAACCCCGGAAATACTGGTTGGTCTGGTGTACGACTACGCCAGAGTCGCCATAATACTTGTAATATCATTCGTGATCTCAATATCGCTTGGATATTATCTTGCCGTGAACAAGAGGGCCGAATTCGTTGGAGTCCCGGTGATGCAGGCATTCAGTGCTTACCCTGTTCCCATATACTTTCCATTCGTTTTTGCTGCTTCCTTACCTTTCATTGTTCGGTACCTTGGCCCATTTTCCGATGAGTTTTATGTTCTCGCCGTCGGTTTCGTCAGTACTTTCTATTATATTTTTTACAGTTTCTGGATGGGTGTTAAATCGCTCCCTGTGGAGTATTTTGAATTGATGAGAAACCTCAACCTCGGGTACTTTTCCAAGCTTCGCAGGATCGTTCTTCCTGCAACATTTCCATATCTTATTTCCGGTATTTCTTCAACGATAAACAGTGCTTGGGGCGGCCTAATGATCGCAGAGTACTGGCCAGACATAATTCATGATAAGACGCTTGAAGTCCATACGGGCCTGATGAAATTTATATCAGTACAGACTTCCAGTGGAAACATAAGCCTTGCTGGCTGGGCATCATTCATCTTTGGAATCGTTGTTGTTATTTATTCTATTTTTTTCACAAGACGTATGATGGACCTGGCGCGAAAAAGGTACGTCGCGGAAGAAGGCATCTTTGCTGCCTGACTTATCAATGGATTTTTTAATAACATTCGGAAATCTGCTTTCCGATCCATATCCAGTTATAGGAAATTCTAATATTAAGGAATACATATTAGATTAAAATGACAGAAGTTGTGGACCCAAACGCAAGAATCGCAGATCTCGTTGGGCTTCTTTATGTTCTGAGTACAATTTTTGATAACAAAACCGATCTGTACAAACTTGAAAAGGAGATGGAAGTCGATATAGACGATCTAATGCCAATTGTCTATACCGGTGCTCGATTAGACCTTGTTCATGCCGAATCGGGTGACATAAATATTACAAAAGGTGGAAGGGAATACCTGAAGGCTGGCATTAAAAGCAGAAAGGAAATTCTTAGAAATTCATTGATAAAACTTGAACCTTTTAAGACCGCATTAGCCTTAGGAGAATTCAAGCTCGAAGACCTTAATGATGAACTTCAGAAACGAGGAGTTCAGACATTTAATTCTCCGTCTGGTCTTCACGACCTTGAGGTGATCCTAATTGAATGGGGTGTCTATTCTGGTCTGCTTATGAAAACAGATGATGGGTTTGCAGTGGTTAAAAGCATGCAGTGATGATCATTTTTCTATCAATCCGTTGATTTAATTTATTTCGAATTCATGTCCGTTCATTGGGAGTATAAGGTTATATTCAGATAGGTCGTCCTGCAGTTCTTCTCTATGTTCTCCATGGCATAATATTACTGTGTCCGGATCTACATCTTTTACAAAACTAACAAGATCGTCATGTCCTGCATGAGCCGAAAGGTCGTATTTTTCGACCATCATTGAAGGTTTAACAGCAACTCCAGCTATATTTAACGTGCCTGTGTCGAGAAGAAGCCTTCCGTTTGTTCCCTCAACCTGATAACCTGTGATGAAGATGGCGCTTTTTTCATCATTCATTAGTTCCTGTATATATCCAAGAACGGGACCGCCATCAAGCATACCGGATGTTGAAACAATGACGTCGTTATCCAGGGCACCCTTCCTCATATTCCTGCTTCTTATTTGTCTTGCACGCCCCTGTGAGCGCTTAAATTCGCTCATAGATCTAAGATAATTTGGGCCGGTCATGTAAATGTTGCTGAGTGTGTTTCCCATACCGTCAACGGCTACGTTAAGGTCCATGTCTGATAGTATCATGAGCAGCTCTTGTGTTCTACCAATTGCAAACGCAGGAAGCAGAACTTTGCCTCCGTTGTCAACGACCTCTTTAATGCGGTTTTTTAAACGCTGAATAACGACCTTTCTGTCTTCATGGTTTTTCCCAGCGTACGTGCTTTCCATAATAAGTATGTCGGATTTTACCGGTTTAGCCCCAGTCAACAGGTTCGAATCACGGGTATATAAATCGCCAGTTACAAGAAGCCTGTTATGGTTCTCGATCTGCCACATTGTTGATCCTGGGATATGTCCAGCTGAATAGGCCGTCCCAATAAGATTCCCCGCCTCAACACTGTCGCCATAAGTGACTGTCCTGATCGAATCGTACATGCTGCTAATATCATCTGCATTGAATCTTTCAGGATAACCTTCAAGCCTCATAATCTTTAGAGAATCATTCAATATAGGCATCATGCTGTTAATAGTCATGTCCGTTGCAAATAGGTTTTGTGCCTTGCTCTGAAAACAGACAGGCAAACCTCCAACGTGGTCAAAATGTGCATGTGTCACGAATATATGATCCACAGGTTCAAACGGCATCGGGTATTGCGGTGGTTTATCTGGTATCACTCCATAATCCACCATGTACGAATCTGGTCCATCATTAATCTTTATTGCTAATCTTCCTACTTCTTCTGCTCCGCCTAAAAATTTAATTTTCATCTACATTCACGCCTTAGCATAATCCAGTCTATCTTTACAGCTGCATGTTCGTTTGCTGTTTATTAGTGGAATAACATCATAAAGTATCTTCAAAACATTTTCCTCATTTTCTTTCATTATCTTTGTTACTTCTTTCGCGTCAACAGGTTTGTCTGCCCAGACATCAAAGTCCGTAACAGTCGCAAGAACTGAGTAACACATGGAAAGTTCATCCGCCAGATTCACTTCTGGCACTAGTGTCATCCCTATTATGTCGGCGAATTGCCTGAACATCTTGGACTCCGACCTGGTAGAGAATCTGGGGCCCTCAATGGTGACATAAGTTCCACCAAGATGGGAACTCTTAGAATATTTTCTAGAAACTTCATACATATTTTTGTTTATGTCCGGGCAAAATGGATCCGCAGCAGAGATATGATAGACGTCAGGACCGTCATAATAGGTCAGTTCTCTCCGCTTCGTAAAATCAATAAATTGATCCGGAATAACAACCGTTCCCGGAGATAGTTCCTCTTTCAGGGAACCTACAGCATTTACTGCTATAATCCTTTCAACTCCGAGTTCATGCATTGCCCACACATTAGCTCTGTAATTGACCTTGTGCGGTGGTATGGTATGATTTTTTCCATGCCTAGGCAAAAACGCAACCTCAACACCATTTATCTTTCCAATGTCGACAGAATCTGATGGTTTACCAAAAGGCGTGTCTACGTCCCTGGATTGTTTTTCATTCATTATGTTGTAGAGGCCAGTACCTCCGATTATTCCTATATATGTCATGTATTCACTGTTTTGTAACTGAATTTAGATACCTATTGTTTTATTATATTTATATTGTTTGTATTCCTTTTTCTGCCTTTGAGAGATCCCGCAAAATTTTTGATACTCCCGAACCATATTGCGCGGCTTTTTTCGGTACATTAATTGCCTCATCAGGCATACCCAATTTTCCTGCAACAAGTCGCAAGATGACCTTGTTCTTATCAGCTCCGATATGATCTTCTTTCGTGGTACCGATCAAGCACTCGTTAATGCCTGCTGAAAGATAAGGGGTCTTTAAACTCTTATGAAAGTAGTTAGCGATCAATTTCTCCCTTGGTAATGTAACATTGTAGAGCTTGTTTAGCTCTACTGAGTTATCCTTCTGCTCTTCATTATAGAATTTATTGTATCCATAAAAGAGCTCGTCTGCACCTTGTCCAGTGAAAACAGTATTTTCGTCGATATGATCAAGCAGTATTGCGAGAACGAGTTCATACGACAGATCCAGTTTGCTTATTGCCGGATCGATAGTTTTCAAAATGTTCATGTAATATTTCAAATCCATATTTTCTAAATATATCGGCTTAAATGTGCAGTTGAGCAATGCAGAGGTTCTCGTTGCATTCCTGATGTCTATGCTGGTTTTTGATCCGAGGGTGTATGCATCCAATTTTCCTTCCGAAAGTTTAAGAAGTATGGAGCTGTCAAGCCCTCCTGAGAAAGCAAGAGCAGAATCGGACAGATCCTGGCGTACAAAGTATTCTCTCATTTTCTTTAAAACACATTCTGCACAATCTATCTGTTTATTTGTGGGTATCACTTATGGTGAATCTAGAATCGGTTAAATAACTATTTGGACTTAACCCCTGTGGATTACGTACCTGATACTTCTGTTATTATAGATGGCAGATTTACATTATTTATTTCTGAAAGGCCAGGTTCTCGTGTGATTCTTCCTGAGGCCATGATCTCCGAGGTGGAGCACCAAGCTAACGAAGGCCGTTCGACCGGTTTTGCTGCTCTGCAAGAACTAAAATCCCTGAGAAATATGGCAAGAGAAGAGAAAATATCTCTCGACACATCTGGAAGGAGGCCTTCTGAATGGCAGATTAAGAGGGCGAAGAGCGGAGAGATAGACGAAATTATACGAAATACTGCGGCTGAACTTGGTGCAGTTCTTGTTACCGGCGATCAGATACAACGGGATATTGCCCTGATAAAGGGAATAGATGTTCAGTACCTTGAACCTCTTGTTAAAGAACCCAGGAATATAGAAGAATTCTTTGACGATTTGACGAGTTCTGTGCATATCAAGGCTGATTTGGAGCCAGTTGCTAAAAAGGGAATTCCAGGCAACATAACACTTGAAAAGTTTGATTATAAAGTTTCTAGGAGCGAACTGGAGGATATAGCAAATCATATAGTCAAAAGAGGAAGAAATGAAGAAGGTTCGTTTATAGAAATTGATGCGCACGGAGCAACCGTGATTCAGCTGAATAATATTCGAATCGTCATTACTAGGCCCCCATTCTCCGACGATCTGGAAATCACGGCTGTCAGGCCTGTTAAAAAGCTAGATATTGACTATTACAAGCTGACTCCAGAACTTCTTTTAAGGCTTTCCGATAAGGCAAACGGGATACTTGTTGCGGGTGGCCCAGGACAGGGGAAAAGCACCTTTGTTCAGGCCTTTGCCGATTATCTCAGCTCCCAGGGAAAGATTGTGAAAACAATGGAACGGCCCAGAGATCTCCAGGTAAAGCCAGAGATAACACAATATACCGGCCTCGAAGGATCGATGGAGAAGACAGGTGACATACTCCTTCTTGTGAGGGAAGATTATACGGTTTTTGACGAAATGCGAGTCACATCGGATTTTAAGGTTTACTCAGATCTCAGACTTGCAGGTGTAGGAATGATCGGCGTCGTACACGCAACCCGCCCTATAGATGCAATCCAAAGATTCATAGGACGCATAGAACTTGGGATGATTCCACAGGTAATCGACACAATAATATTCATAGATAAAGGCCAGGTTTCTCAGGTATATTACACATCATATTCCGTGAAGGTACCAAGTGGGATGAGTGAAGAGGATCTTTCTAGGCCTGTGATAGAAGTTAAAGATTTTTACACAAACGAACCGGTTTTTGAGATATACACGTTCGGTGAAGAGATCGTGGTTGTTCCAATTTCTTCCCGGGAAAAGAAGAATCCAGTTTCCAGGATAGCAGAGGATTCTATTCTAAAGGACGTAAGGAACATGCTTGGGACAAGCCAGGTCGAGGTAAAAGTCGGTGATGGAAACAAGCTATCAATATTCACCGATGAAACACACATTCCAAGGCTGATAGGCAGGAAGGGCGAAACGGTCTCAAGCCTCGAAAGGAAATATGGAATGAAGATAGATGTAGAACCACTTGAAAAGAAGGATAAAGGAAGAAGATTTGAAGCAAACGTTACAGTAAAGAACAAGATCATACATCTCGAGGTTGGAAAACCAAACACAATGGTGAAATTTTATGTTGATAACATCCTGATTCTTCAGGCAAAAAGCTCCAATAAAGGCCTAGTTAAGATTAAGATGATTAGCGACAACGGAGCGGCGATTTACAACTATATCAAGGCAGGGAAGAAGATAGAATATGTGTATGCAAATGAATGAGTGCAGCTTCATACCGTTCTGTATTCCGGACGACTGTGCTTCTCTTTGGATCGATGGTTAAGGATGAAGACGAAATGCACACGCTGCAACAATGATGCCGTCTACGAGGCAAGGTACAGTGGAGAATATCTGTGCAGAAAGCACTTTATCGAATCTTTTGAAAGGAGAGTAAAAAAGGAAGTAAGGGACCAGATCGATTTCTCCAGTGATTCCCTGAGTATCTCAGTTGCAATTTCCGGTGGGAAAGATAGTTCAGTCACTCTTTACGTTCTGTCAGAATTGTTCAAAGGCAGGAAAGATGTCGTTTTGAAAGCATTCACTATTGATGAAGGTATCTTGGGTTATCGGGATTCAGGTCTGGAAAACGCAATAAAACTGTCAGCAGAATTGGGTGTCCCGCATTCAATTATCTCTTTCAAAGACCAATTCAATACCACAATGGATCAGATAGTTTCGGATCATCCAGATATAATACCGTGTTCAAGATGCGGGCCAATGAGACGTCAGCTCATGGACCTTGAAAGTTCTGACCTCAATACTGATTATGTTGCACTTGGTCTCAATTTAGACGACTACTCCCAGTCTATATTAATGAACGTTGCAAGGGGTGATGCTGAGAGATTTGTAAGAATGGCACCACACAGGGAAAGGAAAGATGGAATGACAAGGCGGGTCCTTCCTTTACGTAAGATCCCCGAAAAAGAAGTTGTAATATATGCAATATTGAAAGGTATACACTTCGATTCTTCCTGGTGCCCTTATTACGGGAAGGCACAAAGAAACACTTTTCGGGTCATTCTTAATGAACTGGAGGAACGATCTCCAGGGACAAAATTTGCCATATTGAATTTCTCCGACAAGCTCAAACAAATGCTGGTTTCAGAGTCCGAGGCACCAGAGCTTCAGCGATGCAAAATGTGTGGCAAACCATCTTCTAGTGAGGTATGTTCAGTCTGCAGAGGTCTGGAAATATTCGAATAGTACATACCGATAATGGACGGCTGAGACGCCTAGTGATCGGAAATCTTTATTACAATCAGCAAGATTTTCGCTTCAATAAATCTCTGTCCAAGGGGCTGTAGCTTAGCATGGTTTGAGCACCCGGCTGATAACCGGGAGGCCACCGGTTCAAATCCGGTCAGCCCCATTCTCTCTTTGATGATAGAGATAACGCCAAAAAAGTTGTTTTTTTGCAATGATTATATTTATTTAAATATACTATCTATTGAAGCGTGGATTAAAAATGATAATACACTCAAACAAGAAAACAGAATGGACTGAAACGGTAACCGATAGTTTGGAGGGACTTAAGTCAAAGAAAGACTCATTTTTAACTAGGCCTGTTTCGCCGTTATTTGATAGGATAATAAACATTGATTCCGATAGACTGCAGTTCTATTCATTATCGAAAAAAGAAATTGAGAAGGAAAACAAGGAAATAAAAATACCAGAACAAATGAATCTTTTGTTTTCCAGTTTCTTTGTTTCGTGTGAAAAGACTGAGCTTCTTAGAATAAATTCTATTACCTTTTCTCCTAATTTAATCGATAGGATTGGCAATACAACGATGATGGGTGTTATATCGACAGCTAGAATTGTTGGAACAGACTCAAACAATAATGATGTTGATATTGAAGAAGTGTGTTGCATAACTCCCCTGTATAGTGAAATACAGGGGAGTGATTGGCTTGTATGACACCAAAACCAATCACTGCTATAGGTAATAGAAGCACAAGAAGGTATTGGATCGGTTCAAACAGAA
>JAKAYB010000072.1 GCA_021826925.1 Thermoplasmata archaeon
TTCTATCCCAGAAAATACCCTTGTGCTCCCCTCTTACGTAATGCGTGATGGCGTAATGAATTTACAGTAAAAATGAGCCCACCCCAGATGATTATTATCATCGTGTTCAGAAATACAAAATGCGATGTATATAGTCTCCTCTCATTATTTTACCCACATTCTCTCTTTAGCAGGGAAAATAGCGGATTTATAAGCAAAAACACAAAATGCGGAGGGCCGGATTCGAACCGGCGGATCCCTACGGAAACAGATCTTGAGTCTGTCGCCTTTAACCTGGCTCGGCAACCTCCGCTTACCCCGTTAGCACTCTTACATTTAATTTGTTTCTGTTTTGATTGGGCCATGATTTTTTGCCATGGTATGATTGTAATAGGAAAAGTTGATTATGAGTTGAAATATACATAAAGTGATATAAACGGTTCCAGAAATAGACATTAAGCTCGAAATCGAATGTAGAAAGGATGATGCTGAAGATCTATACAAAACACTTCAACCTGATAACCCTGATACGATGTCTATGGATATAGTAGAAAATGGATTGTTGATAAAAATAATAGGACTTAAAGTAACTTCCTTGTATAATGTCGTTGATGATATCCTCAGGAATTATGAGGTTTTCGAGAGCATAAGAAAAAAAGATTGAGTTATCTGGTTATAACTCAAGTGACAATTCACTCAATTTCCTCAATGTTTAAGGAAAGCTTTTCTGTTATCTCCTTATATCTGTTCCTGATCGTTACTTCTGTAACACCGGCTACATCGGCCACCGATCTTTGGGTCCGTCTTTCTTGTGACATTAGTGCAGCTATGTATATTGCCGCAGCCGCTACACCAGTTGGGCCTTTGCCTGAGGTAAGATCATTGTCTTCTGCCATCTTAAGGATCTCCGTAGCTTTTTTCCTGGCTTCCATGGATAACTTCAACTTACTGCAGAACCTGTTAACATAGTCTTCTGGTTTTGATGGCATTATGTTGAGCTTGAGGTATCTGCTCATTATTCTGTATGTTCTACCTATCTCTTTCTTCTTAACCCTGGTAACGCTAGCGATCTCATCTAGTGTTCTTGGCACGTTGGTGATTCTGCATGCTGCGTAAATTGAACCAGCAACAACACCTTCAATACTTCTCCCCCTGATCATGTTCTGTTTTACTGCCTTTCTGTATATTACGGCCGCTGTTTCTCTTACGTCCTGGGGAATACTCAGATTTGAAGACATTCTTTCAAGTTCCTGAAGGGCCTGTGACAGGTTTCTCTCTGCAGCATTTGAAACCTTAATCCTTTTTTGCCACTTTCTCAGTCTGTACAGTTGTGCCCTGTTTCGTGTAGGGATAGATTTCCCGAAGGAATCCTTGTTTTTCCATGAGATATCTGTTGAAAGCCCTTTGTCATGTATTGTGTATGTCATTGGCGATCCGGTTCGGGCGCGGCTTTCAGTTTGTTCAGAATCGAACGCCCTCCACTCTGGGCCCTGATCTATATAACTCTCGTCAATAACAAGACCGCAATTTTTACAAATTAATTCACCACGCTCATAGTCTCTTACTAGTTGCGTGGATCCACACTCTGGACACTTTTCTATTTCCTCTATGTTTTTCTTTTTTTGCTCATTTTCCATTTTTATCACCTAACATCTCACGCTCAGGTTGCTATAATCACTTATTTCTTCATTGAAGTTGATCAAGGCGTAAGGATTTGAAATTGGACCAAATATTCTTGTGACGATGCCGATCGGTTTTTTGCCACCGTCGAACACTTTAGCTTTTATCTTGATGCACTCCTTAATATGGATAACGATTTGTCTTTTCATGACATGAACAACTTCCACGTGATCATCCTGCATAAACTGAATAGTAAATTCAACTATTTAAATCATTCGTAAAACTCTTAAAAAGTTTTTCAGGCATTATTTAATTACTCCTCATATCCCCGAACACCTTATTCAAGCCAATAAAGGTAAAAATGTTGCGTAAAATTTTAATTATTTTCCGCTTCGATCTGCTTACAGATAAAGGTTATCCCTTATTGGACAATATCGATTTTTGTGCACTCATATTTATATATATTATAGGTAGAAAAGGTTTAATACATGAAAGAATGTCGTTTTAACAATTCTTTTGTTAGGTGTATAAATGACAGTTGAAGGACAGGAAACAACAAAGAGGTGCACAGAATGCGGTTCTGAGCATCTCGTAAGGGATTATGAGAGAGGAGAGCTAATCTGTAATGACTGTGGTATGGTTCTGGAGGATTCATTTATTGACCAGGGGCCAGAATGGCGTGCTTTCGACTCCGAGCAGGATGACAGGAGAGCCAGGACAGGGTCTCCAATGACTTTTCTGAGTCATGATAAAGGCTTGGCAACGGAAATATCCTGGTCAAATAAAGACTATTATGGAAAAAGAATACCGCATAAGAACAGAGCGCAGATATATCGTGTAAGAAAGTGGCACCAGAGGATCAGAGTAAGCAATGCAGCTGAAAGGAATCTCTCCCTTGCATTACAAATGTTGAATGATAATGGTGCAAAACTTGGTACTCCAAAAGACATTAAAGAAACCGCTGCACTTATTTATAGGAAAGCAGTTGAGAAGAATCTTATTCGAGGCAGAAGTATTGAGAGTATTGTATGTGCGTCCATATATGCCGCATGCAGAATGGTCAACTTACCGAGGACGCTTGACGAAATATCAAAGGCGTCTGAGGTTAACAAGAAGAAGATTGGTAAAGCTTATAGACATCTTGCCAAAGAGTTGAGTCTGAACCTGAAACCTACAACACCGTATTCTTATGTTGCACAGTTCTGCAGCAAACTCGACCTGGATAAACAGGCAATTATCGTGAGTGAGGATATAGTTAGAAAGTCTATAGAGATGGGTATTTCCTCCGGAAAGGGTCCAACGGGTGTTGCTGCGGCTTCCATCTATATTGCTTCAGTTATGGTGGGGAAACCGAGGACGCAAAAAGAAATAGCCAGAGTTTCCGGAGTGACCGAGGTAACAATAAGGAACCGTTACAAGGAGATAAGCAAATCTCTTGGAATCCAAGGAATAGAATAGTCCGGACTCACAAAGATGAGAATCAACGTTGTCGACAATGGCGGTCAGTGGACACACAGAGAATACAGAGTCCTGAGAGATCTTGGGATAGAGTGTGAGATAATCCCAAACGATTCTCCATCTTCAAAAGCAGATAATCTTGATGGCTTGGTGCTTTCTGGTGGTGCTCCAAGTATACAGGACGAGCTCGACAAGTTAGGGAATATTGGTAAAATCATTGACGATCACACGTACCCAATTTTAGGAATATGTGTCGGAGCGCAGTTTATAGCCCTGCATTACGGAGGAAAAGTAGGCCCTGCAAGAAATCCGGAATTTGGAAAAGCAGAGATAGTGATAGAAGAAACCGCTAGAATTCTAAAGGGACTGCCAGAAAAGATCACTGCATGGGAAAATCATAATGACGAGGTAAAAGAAATTCCAAGGGAATTCGAGATCCTCGCTTCGTCCGGTACATGCAAGATAGAGGCCTTTGAGCATATCAAGAAGCCAATATTCGGAATACAATTCCATCCGGAGGTAGAAAATACTCAGTACGGAAAGGAAATATTCCAAAATTTTATTGAGCTCTGCAGAAAATAAAGCAAACCATAATTTCCGTTACGGGAATCAGTAATTTTCGATTATTCTAGATGATCTTTGACATATGCCCTCTCAACTCACTTATTCCTGTTTATGTAATTTTTAAAAAATTCAAGTATCAATTTTGAGGCCAGGTCCGGATTTTCTCTGTGGATTGCATGTCCTGAATCTAGAATACTGTATTCTGAGTTAGGAAAGGAATTCCTGAGGTCTTCCAGCATCCTCTTTCCAAACAATTTATCATATTTTCCTATCAGCAATAGAACAAAATTATCTGAAACCCTGTCTGTAGTTGTAAACTCGATTATTTCGGAGAGCAAAGGTGCAAGTCTTTCTGGCAAGAAGGGATTTTCATTTTCATACTCTTCTATCTCTCTTTTATGCTTCTCAAAAAATTCTGGGGAAAATACATCTTTGGCTGTTTGACCTGGAACAGTTGCCCATTTCATGATCATATTGGCTATCTCATTATCGAATCCAGAGCTAGGTGAAATTAGGGCAGCATTTTTGAGTGAATCTCCACAGTCAAATAAAGTCTCTTCCAGTACAATTGCCCCAAGGCTTACACCAACTCCAGAAAACTCACGAAAATCGTTTTCTTGCATGATTGCAACAATCTCATAAGATAACTCTCTAAGAGAAAGTGAGAAATTGTCGCTTTTCCCGTGGCAGGGAAGATCTACAAGAATTTTTGTGTAATCATCACCGAGGTCATATGCGATACGCTTCATCGAGTCTAAAGATCCGCCTAGTCCATGAAGTAGAACAATTCCAGGACCATTGCCGCCAAGTTCATACCAGATCTTATGGCCGTTTTTCGTCGTATGGAACATCATTACGGAATTCCAACATGGTATTAATGTAGGCTCGTTTGCAGATTTACGATCATCGTTCTTAACGCTTTAAACACACTTTCAACATGGGATTCTACCAGTGCGCCTTCAGTATTATTCACAAATATCTGACTTCTAAAGAATATTGGTGTGGATATGTGCTGATCCTAAGCTCCAACCCTTACCCTTCTGTACATGACCATCGCTAGAACAAAGAACAGTGCCATGATTCCTGTCATCTCCAGTGTTGATATCATGGTTGCCGAGCTTATTCCAGACACCATAGAATCTCTGACTATGTTGCAGACTAGGCTGACTGGGTTTACAGATGAAATTGCTCTCAGCCAGATTGGTGTTGATGATGTTATTGGATAGAATGCAGTGCTGGCAAAATCAAGGAAGAAGAACAAGACTATAGTGATTGTATTGTAAGCCTGCATGGATTTTGCTACAACCGCTATTATGAGAAAGAGAGAGGTGAAAAATACAGTTCCTATTATTAGTGCAACTATTATGTAAGGAATTGAAAGCGTTGAAAGAATAAATGTTGCATTTGCAGAGAACGCGAATCCAAGCATTATAAGGCTCCCTCCAAGTGAGAACACTATTGATACAAAGACAACTCCAAGAAGGTAGTCAGATCTTCTGAACGGTCCAACCATCAACTGTTCAAACATGCCCCATCTTCTGTCCGCCCACAGGAGGCTCCCTCCAATGTTCCCAGCAGTGAGAGTTTGCATTCCGATAATCCCGGGCGCTAGAAATGAAACGTATGAGATCTTTACCGTTCCGTACTCGAAATCTGGAACAATACCCTGAAACATTAGGCCAAGTACAAAGAAATATAATGCTGGAAGTCCAAGAAGAAAGGCGAGTGTCCCCGGGTCCACGTTTACTCTGATATTTCTTATTGTAAGCTTTATTGAGGAAGGTATCATTATCTGGCCACCACCTGAAGAAATACGTCATCCAAAGTCGGGTTATTTGTAGAAATTGTTTCAATACTAACCCCTGTCGAACCGAACAAACTGAGGATTAAAGGAAGAGTTTTACCTATGTTCTTGATTATAAACTCAGACTCCTTCTCGCTGATTAAATATGCCTGAATATCAGAAATTTTCGAGAATTCCTTTTTCAATTTCTCTATTGAATCAGGACTTACCTCAGAACTGAACTTCATTTCGACCTTCCTCAGATCGCCATAAGAGTTTTTCAGGGATGTCGACGTACCCTCTGCTGAGATCACACCATTATTCATTATCCCTATCCTGTCACATAAATAATCTGCTTCCTCAAGTATCTGTGTCGTAAAAAGAACGGTAAGACCCTCCTTGGCTTTATCCTTGACAAAGTTAAGGACATCCCTTCTCATTATTGGATCCATGCCGACAGTAGGTTCGTCAAGAAACAGCACCTCCATATCGTGCATGAATTCCCTCGCAACCTGTACCCTCTTCTTCTCACCACCTGAAAGTTCAAACATTCTCTTTTTCCTGAGATGTTCGATCTTAAATAATTCCATGAGGGATTCCATCCTGTTCGAGGCTTCTTCCTTAGGTATTTCCCACAAAAGCTGGTAAATCTTGAAGTTACCTTCGACTGTAGTAAAGTCGAAAGCTTCACCCTGCTGTACAACGCCAATGAGTTTTCTTATTTTAGTTGCCTTGTGAACGACGTTCATGCCACATACTTCAGCTTCTCCGGAGGTCGGAGGAATCAAAGTTGTTAGAATCCTTATCGTGGTAGTTTTTCCGGCACCATTTCTTCCAAGAAGACCATATATCTCCCCCTTAGAAACAGAAAACGTAAGCCCATTGACAGCGTTTGTCTTGTTGTTATATGATTTAACAAGGTTTTTTACGACGATTTTGGATTCACTGCTGTTAGTCACGCGACCTTATTCTGAACAATATTAAATAACCTCTTCTATGACCATCTCTTTTAAGGTTTACATTGATCTAGTCAGAAGAAATATTTCAGCACCCTCATCGAACTCAAAGGCATAAATAACACGTAACAGATTCACAACATTGTCGCAAAGGGGTAATAGCAAAAAATGGGCCAAAAAGCATATAGTTATTTTTTAATGTGCTTGTACGCGTATACAAACGTAGCCACATATACGGAAACGAATGCAACAATGAAAAATACGGTAAGAGGATGTGTGTAAACAACCAAATAAAACCCTGTACTTATATGTATTCCTCCACTTCCGCTCGCATTTTGACTTGTTAGATTCTGTATTGGATAATTTTTTTCAACAGCGAATATGCTTGTAAACTGATAGATCAAAAATGAAAGCAAAAGTATTGTATCCGAAGCGAAAAGAATAAGGAACTTAAATGATGGTCTCATTTAACCAGAGCTCCATGATGACTAAACCCATAGATGGGCGTTGACATCATTATTATAGTCATCACAATCACCCATAATATTTTTACTTTCCTGTTCATAAAAAATAAAGTACATTTGTATATATATATCGTATCTACACAAGCTACAAATTTCACTTTGATGTTCGAGCAAGAGTCCTTCTTTTAAGAAAAGATTACCGTAATCAGGCGCTTCTTAAAGGATTCCTGTCAATTCATGTTGTCTAATATTTTTTTGATTTAGTACCTGAACTCCCCCCAATTTAACCCATAGGTATCATGTCACTGAATAGATCAACAATCTTTTCAACCTTTTTTGGAACTGCAGCAAAGTATTCTGTACCGTTCTTCTCAACAATCCTCTCCATCTTTGACAGTTCAAAGATGATCTCGCTTACAGACATCTTTCCCAGTAAATTATGATCCTTCAGCACCTTCAGGATCTTGAATCTTATCCTCAACGCGAGAAAGACGATGAAGAAGAATCCCTTCACTTTCTCATTGTTTCTAAGGTATGTCTTGTCCGATTCAAGATCGCCTTTCATTGTGTCGAACACCTGCTCCACCTCCTCCCTTGATTTGTACTGTTCATATATTTCGGAAGGATTCCGATCAAGATCGGATATTATTGCAAAGACTCCAAGACGGCTTTTCCTATCCTCAAAGTAATCCATACCTTTTTTCGATGAAGCAACATCCTTCAGTATGGATGATTCTTCCTCCGCCCTCATCATCGGGTCCTGGAACATGTACACATATCCCAGTCTTGACGATCTTCTTGAGGACTGTATCGGTCTCCCGTTGTACATGAACGCTGAATCAAATTTCACCCTATCCGGAACAAGGGTGGAATTCCTTCTCAACGGTACGATGTAGTGCATCTTCATCCTTCTCAGATCGCTCATGATGGTTTCTGAGAACAGGCCGCGATCCATGATGAAGCCCATGTCGCGATCATGAAAACGGTCTATAAAATAACCCAGGGATTTGATATCCTTTACTGAACCATAGAATACATCAACGGCCACCGGTACCCATGACTTCACTGAGAATGCCATTATTACTGTGACCTGATTCTCA
>JAKAYB010000073.1 GCA_021826925.1 Thermoplasmata archaeon
ATACCGAAAATACCGTCGGGAAGTTTTTCAATCATACGTCATTATTCTAGCATAGGTTATTAATTTTCAACGGGTGCCGTAGGGGGGTCTTTTTTGCTAATATAGGCGACATGCACAGCTTAAGTAATTCATACCTAATGTTTTTCTTAACTCTCTAACGTCTCTTTGAACTCTTACTTTAAAGAACCGGAGGTATTATTGAGTAAAATTTAAATGGGTTGATTGAATGTAGATTAAATGACAGTGATGTGTCTTAAATATCATTATTGTAAGGAAATCTATAGCAATTACACTGACCAACAAATCTTGAACAGAGAACATGGAACAGTTAAAATGGAGGGTGTACAGAGTTGAAGAGTGGTGATCCACATATCGCATTCTTGGGAGCAGAAACGAAATCTTACGCCCAGCTTACACAACTGGAAAGGAAGATCCTTTCTAGGCATCAAAAAGTGATCGTACTATGGAGTATAATAGCTTCATTTTCGTATGCTTTAATTTGGTATTGGCTACCATCAGTCGATTCCTTTGTTGGGTCTCAGTTTAACCTCGGAACCATACAGATTAGCCTGCTTATATCGTCTTTCGGAGCAGCGTTCATCCTAACGAATTTCTTGTGGGGCCACCTTAATGATAAGTATTGGCCTAACAGGATAGTTACAATAGGTCTCATCATTGCAGGAATCTCAACATTCCTTTTCAGGTATTCCACAGGATTTCAGGAAATGATAGTATATCGCATCATCGAGGGTGTCTTCAACGGTGCAGCATGGTCCGGAATAGTTAAGACTGTACAGCTATGGTTTCCAATTGAAAAAAGATCGAAATACATAAGCGTATTTGTGGCTATTTACAGTTGGGCTATATCAATAGATCTCCTTATGGGGATAACGGTGGCTACTCTTAGCTCCTGGACAACGTGGACCGAAATCGTTGGTATCATTGGCATAATCGCTGGTGTTATGGCATACTTCATGGCCAAACCGTTTGGACCAATGGTCGGGCTTCCTCTGATTGAATGGGGCGATGTTTCACCAACAAAGAATATTAAGTTTCTGGAAACCGCCAGGGCTCTATTCAAACAAAGATGGATGTTGCTTGCCATATTCTCCGGACTGGTAGTCATAGGAGGTGCAAACATAATCTCCGGAATATACCTGCAGCAGGTCCTTCCGGTTATACAGGGCGTTTCAATATCACAGATCGCTATAATCGGGACCGTCTGGGGCGCAGTACAGGGGTTGCTGATCCTTATTTTTGGCTATCTCAGTGATACCTACAGGAAGAGGGTATTGTTTGTTAAAATAGGCCTTGCAGCCGCATTCATATCTATGAGTGCAGTTGTGGTAACAACGATCATACACCCATTGCCGTTATACATAATCTATTTAGTTACGATCTCCACAGGCGCACCATTTCTCATAGCTGGGCCAATATTTGCACTCCTTGGTGACAGGTATGGGGTCCTACTTGTGGGTGCGGCTGCGGCTTACTTTGAGGGTTTCGGTACTGGTGGAGGCGCGTTCTTGCTTCCACTGGTGATCGGGTACATGTCGTCTATATTCAGTGTGACTATTGCGTGGAGCGCCATTGCGGCTATATTTTTTGTGATATTCTTGTTATGGTTTCCCCAGAGGGAATACAGGATCACAGTATCACTTGTCGATCCTACTGAACTTGAAAGAGAAAAGGAGGAAAAGAGAATGGAATTCGGAATAATGGAAGAAAGTAAAAGCGAGTTGAACGAGGGTGATTGATTTGGTAAGTGGATTCTGCGATATCGATTATGGGGTATCTCTTGATCCGGAGGATATGCCCAGACAATGGTATAACATAATACCAGATCTTCCGCGAAAGCTTGATCCAATGCTTGATCCAGTGACGAAAGAACCTGTGAAGAGATCGCAGATGGAGAGGCTTTTCCCTAAGGAAGTAGTAAAACAACAGTTCTCCGAGGAAAGGTGGTTTGACATACCTGAAGATGTGCTTGACGCTTATCGTCGCCTGCCAAGACCCACGCCTTTATTCAGGGCAAAAAGACTTGAGGAATACCTGCACACGCCAGCAAAGATATTCTACAAAGGGGAGCATGTGACACCTGTTGGAAGCATGAAGCCAAATACGGCATTACCGCAGGCTTATTTCGCTAAGAAACAAGGCATAGATCTTGCTGTATCCGAGACGGGTGCGGGTCAATGGGGTGCGGCGCTCTCAATGTCGTGCGCTTTCTTCGGTTTAAGGTCCAGGATCTATATGGTCCGCGTGAGCTCTATACAGAAACCGGGGAGAAAGATCATGATGCAGACCTATGGTTCAGAGGTTCTGGAATCTCCGAGCAAAAACACGGAATTCGGGAGGAAATTACTATCGGAAAACAGTGAGCATCCTGGGTCACTTGGGATAGCAATAAGCGAGGCGGTAGAAGATGTTCTTAGTAACGAAAACGCGAGATATCTTTTGGCTTCATCGTTCAATTATGCACTTGCCCACCAGACAGTAATCGGACAGGAAGTGAAGAAGCAGCTTGAGCTTCTCGATATAGAACCAGATGTAATGACCGGTGCAATAGGAGGTGGCTCTAATTACTCTGGTTTCATTTATCCTTTTCTGAAGGATCAGATCCACGGAGAAAAGAAAACGGATTTCGTTGCAGTCGAATCCTCGGCCGTGCCGTCTACCACACGCGGACAATATACTTATGACTATGCGGACACCGCGGAGAGAACACCACTTGTGAAGATGTATACAACCGGGCATGAATTTGCGAATCCACCAATTCATGCCGGTGGTCTTCGATACCACGGAAAAGCACCAAGCCTTTCTCTTCTTATAAACGAAGGATATGTTCGATCCGTCTCTTATGGGCAGACTCGAGTCTTCGAATCTGCAAAATTATTTGCGCAAACAGAAGGAATATTCACTGCACCTGAATCAGCTCATGGCCTGACATATGCCATAGATGAAGCAATAAGGTGTAAGAGAACCGGTGAATCGAAGGTCATAATCTTCAACAACTGTGGACATGGCCTTCTTGATCTCAGCGCATACAACGATTATAACAATGGATTACTTCAGGATTGGGAACCTGCGGAAATCAATGTCCCAGATTATCTGAAGCGAAAAAACTGATCGATCAAATACCAAAGAAGAAAATCATCGGCACTACCATAACAACTATGATAAAAGCGGAAAGAAAGTTGACCATTCCCTTCGATAGTTTGCCTTTATTCTCGAATACTGCTCCGAGAATACTATCGATCTGGCATCCAAGGAATCCTAAGGCAGTAATTATGAGAACCTGCGATATGACGAAACCATGGGTAGACAGGACA
This sequence comes from Thermoplasmata archaeon, assembly GCA_021826925.1. Classification (GTDB taxonomy): domain Archaea; phylum Thermoplasmatota; class Thermoplasmata; order Thermoplasmatales; family Thermoplasmataceae; genus JAKAYB01. Next base: position 3,333 of record JAKAYB010000073.1, read on the forward strand.
CCATAAGATATACCAATGACAAGTGCCCCACAGAGTGCTGCTATCTCACCTAGCAACGAGACTCCTCCGTTTATGCCGGGCCTTGTTTTTTTGAGATTCGTGATCATACGGACTTTATTATCAAGAACCCCAATTTCTGACGCGAATGTATCGGAATTTACGACCGCAAGTGAGACGGCAAACAACGTGAAATAATGGAAATAACCAAGGTTTGCAAGAAACGTGGTCCCGTTGAGAAAAGCAATAAATAGGCCTATTATTCCAGCATATACGACGTTATATATGCCTCGTTCTCCTCTTTTTCCTTCCTGAGCGTTAATTTTTGTTTTTTTGTTAAAGTAGGCACGTGTGGCTATAAAGGAACCCGTAGCGAAAATGAGCAACAAAATGAGCCACCGGTACGATCCGAAGACAGAGACCACAAAACCAACAACAAGTGCTGCTATACTACCTCTAAAATCGAATACATTGAATGCGCGAGAGATCACGAAGAAGATCAGGAGAATTGCTATAGATATACCTATATTATCCACTGTGAATATTGCTTACCATCCCCTTTCCTGGAGCTTTTGTTCTGGCGGTATGTTCTCGATCTCAATACCAGGCATACCAACAAGATTCGATGAAACATCACCTATAAGTTTGTAATCTTCATAGTTTTCTACCGCCTCAACAACAGCTCTGGCCATTTTCTCTGGATCTTTTGACTTGAAAATTCCGCTTCCAACAAAAACGCCATCTGTGCCCAATTTCATCATTAGGGCCCCATCCGAAGGAGTAGCAACTCCACCAGCAGCAAAATTAACTACAGGAAGCCGATCCAGTCTTTTAATGTCTTTTAAGACCTTGACCGCTTCTTTTTCTATGGCCTCCAATGAAAGTCCGGAGTATAAATCGAATTCCCCGAGATAATCCTCTGCACCAAATAGATCCTTCGATACATTATGCCTCAATATGCTGTAAGATGATGCAATATTCCTTGCGGCTTTTATAAGCTCCTCGTTACTGAGTGTTTTAATGATCTTTATTCCTTCATTCACCATTCTGATGTGCCTTACAGCCTCAATGATATTGCCTGTCCCAGCTTCACCCTTGGTTCTTATCATTGCAGCTCCTTCAAGGATTCTTCTCACAGCCTCTTGAATAGACCTAGCCCCGCATACGACCGGGATTGTCAGATCTTTTTTGTAAATATGGAAAAAAGGATCGGCGGGGGTTAAGACTTCACTCTCATCGAGCATGTCAACACCAAGCTGCTGAAGGACTAAACCTTCAGAGATGTGTCCAATTCGGACTTTAGCCATAACTGGTATTGATACTGCATTCATAATTTCCTTTATTTTTTCAGGATCTGCCATTCTTGCAACTCCACCCGCAGCTCTTATATCAGAGGGAACACGCTCAAGTGCCATGACAGAAACAGCTCCAGCCTTTTCGGCAATGACAGCTTGTTCCGCTGTTGTGACATCCATAATCACACCGCCCTTTGTCATCTTGGCAAAACCTCTCTTAAGAAGCTCATCACCAAATCGAAGTTCTGATAAGTTTAGCGTCATAATTTAAAGTATTCTGTTATGTTATTTATAACTTTATGTGTCAATAGTTTTCACTCATTCCACTGATCCTGCGAATTTTCTTACTTTTGTAATTTTAGTTACTTAAGGATTATAAAATTTGAAGTTTTATTACTGAACATACAACATGATCAGTAAAATTTTAGAAAAAAAATTTTGTATAAATTTAATCAGATGGTTTATCTCTTATCCATTCGAACAAATTCTCTGATGCCCTTTCCGACGTACACCGCCCTTGGCCTTATGAGTCTTTCCTCTTCCTCATCGTATTCAATAAAGTGGGCAGTCCATCCGGTTACCCTGGATAAAGCAAAAAGTGCAGTGTATATATTATTCTGCAACGGGAACCCCATTGATAGGTAAACTATCCCAGAGAAGTAATCTGTGTTGGGGTAGATCTTCTTTGTTCCATACTTGTTTATCCCGAGCTCTTCGAGTTTGGTAGCTATCTTGAAGAGATTACCTGCTTCCTTGCTGTTTTTTACGAGTTTTTCAGCGTATCTCTTGAATATTTTTGCGCGTGGATCATATGTTTTATATACACGGTGCCCAAATCCCATGAGTCTCTTCTTTCCGCTGACTATGTTTTCATTGAACCAGTTCTCTACGTTCGATTCGGAGCCAATCTCCTTGAACTGTGCAATTGAAGCCTCTGCGGCTCCGCCGTGAAGCGGCCCTTTAAGCGCTGACAATGCAGATGTGACACCCGAATATATATCAGAAAGAGTGGAAACAGTAACTAGACCAGCAGTTGTAGAAGCTGGAACCTCATGATCTGTGTAAAGTATCAACGCGGTATTCATGGCATCAACCTCTTCTTTTGATGGCTCCTTTCCAAATGTAGCCTTCAGAAAACTTCGTACAAAACTATCAGAATGTTCTGGCATCGCTGGCGGTAGGCCCATGATATGTCTGTAGACATTCACAGTAATTGCTGACATCTTGCCTATTGCATTTGCAGCAACTTCCCTGTCAGTCTCTTTGTTCCACTTAAATCCTGTTTCCGCGGCTGCGATAGAAGCAAATGCCGCCATCTGCATTGCAACTGCGTCAGATTGTCTCGGTAGTTTTCTTATTATGTCTACAACATAGTCGGGTAACTTATACCCCCTTTCAATGTTCTGCTTAAAAGTTTCAAGATCATGCTTGCTAGGTAACTCTCCGTAAAGAAATAAATACTGTATCTCTTCTACAGAAGCTCCGCTATTTATTATATCATCAACGGAATAGCCACCATAAAGTAAAATGCCTTTCTCTCCGTCTATTGTAGTAAGTCTCGTCCATTCTATTTCTGCATTTTCAAGGCCTTTGTCCACTTCCTCTCTGTTTTCACCTTTCTGCATTTTTATCACAACATAAAGCATGCAATACGATAAGATAACCTAAGTGGTTAATATATTATGGTACATTTCAAAATTTGGATGAAATTAATTTCGATGCCACAGAATAATATTTCAACAATACATTCATTTTGTTTTGCTAAGGCAAAGAAATTGCAGAAAATCGCTATAATTTAGATGAGATTAATGTAAAGTTCAGCGTCGTTAACCATGGAATATTCATTTATAGCATGATTCGATCCCGTCATTACATGTCTGATATCCTGGTACTCATAAAATTCCTAGAAATAGTTGGAGGTGGGATATTTGCCGGGATCATCGGATCGCTTTCAGGTCTTGGTGGCGGGACAGTATTGGTGCCTCTGCTCTCACTTTTCTATGGTATTCCGATAGTGTACGCCACGGGGGCGAGTCTGGTTTCAACCATAGCTACATCAGCGGGGAGTGGGAGCGGATACACAAAGCATCATATTTCAAACATAAAAATAGGGGTTGGACTGGAAGTTGCAACAACAACCGGTGCAATTGTCGGTTCGATCACCGCTTATGTAATCTATTCGCATGCGCTTGAATTCCTGATCTACATTATTTTTGGTATAGTGTTGCTTGGTTCCCTTATACCTACAATAACGCGAGGAAAGTATGAAACACCGCCTGATCGAGCTCCGGATTGGACAACAAGGCTCTTTCAGCTTGCCGGATCCTACCATGATGCTCGCCTCAAGAAAAGGGTCGACTATCACGGTGTCAGATGGTGGCTAGCAGAAATAATCATGTTTTTTGCAGGAGTTGTGTCCGGCCTACTCGGCATCGGAAGCGGTGCACTTAAGGTACTTGGAATGGATTGGGCAATGAATCTACCAATGAAAGTTACAACTACAACTAGTAACTTCATGATCGGAATCACAGCGGCAACCAGCAGTGCCATGTACTGGTATTATGGATGGATACAGTTCTTTATTGTGGCTGGAACTGCAATCGGTGTATTGATTGGAGCATTCATTGGGGCAAAACTGCTGGTCAGGATGACTAATAAAGATGTTAGATGGATCTTCTTTGCGATCCTTTCATTTTTAGGAGTTGAAATGCTGCTAAAAGGCCTTTACCTTGACGCAATAATACATATTGCACTCACGGATCAATTCATAATTTCCATCATCGTCTCTATTATATTGATCTTTTCATTGTATGTATACCATTTAAAGGAGCAAAAGCATGAGGAACGAAAAGGAACCGTTTGATCAGGATACAGTCTCCAGTTACATACTTAAAACTGGCGTAATGACAAGCATAACCCTGATCCTTATTGGAATGGCACTCCTATTCATTAAGGACGGTGGGATGGGGTATACACTTTCAGAAATTTCCAGCTACAACGTAAAATTGCACATAAATTCGGCTATACTGAACCTTTCAACATTACCCTCTGGCCTCTACCATCTAGATGGAATATACTTCATATCTCTGGGCCTTTGGGTGCTGGTATTCACCCCTGTCTCTGTTGTCGTAACAGCGATAGTTGCATTTGTTTGGGTGAGAAATAAACTTTACATTGTGCTGTCAGCAATTGTGCTTTTCAATCTGATATTCGCTATATTTATTCTTCATCTTCTTATTAATA
>JAKAYB010000074.1 GCA_021826925.1 Thermoplasmata archaeon
TTTTGGAACTTCGAACCTTACCTGAATCCACTGGCTTCCTTTCATAACAGTGAAAGAGGCTTGCATTAGAACCCCATTTGGAATTGTAACTGTATTTTCTCCTTCTAGGCGTATCTTTGTGTAGTTAAGAGTTATATTTTCCACTACTCCACTGTACCCTGAAGCCTCAAATCTGTCAACCGAAAAATACTTCGGGGCAATAGTCGGATAAGCCTTTCCGAACTGCCAGGCATTTATAGTAACATAATCATCAACTTTGAAAGGTTTTGTAAACACCAGAATCAGTCCGGCAAAGATGTTGGAAAGTATTGTTTGTGTTGCTAACCCTATAACAGCACCAAATAACGCAGCACTCAGAATCACCGAAGAAACATTTATTCCCAAAGCTGCAAGAACAGCGAGAAGAATAATGAAATAGCCAATTATCATTATAATCATGGTTATAGGTTTTGCTTCTGCTCTCCCTATACGTTTGTCTAGAAATGTTTCAATAACTCTTGTGATCGTCTTTACGATGACGTATACGACCAGGCCAATAACAACTGCATAGATGTATTTTGAATAACTTGGAGGGAGATGTACGAATCTCTCAAGCAATATTACAGCAGCAAAAATGATTACAACGATTACGATGAGAGTTGCAAACAGTTTAACCAAGCGTTTGATCTCATCTTGATTATCGTTATCTTTTTCTGGCATCAATTATATAGTAGTTAATTTTATTTATAAATGTTTCGTATATTAAGCTCAAGATAAGGGGAAGAATCTTTTACAGAACGCTATCCGGGATGACTAACCCGAAATGATAAGGTTATTCTATTATTTCTGGATGTAAGATTATGAATTTGAATGATCTAATAGGCCATGAAGTAAATGCCATAATTCTTGGCCAATACCAGGAGAGTTTAACCCCCGAGCTGTACATCAACGGTATACTTGTGGGCATTGATCAGGGGGCATATATAGTAAAATCCATGGACAACGCCAAAGAAAAATACACGCTAATCCCTATAGGGCAGTGCCTTATGACGTTGTCAAAGTGACAGTTCTGCGAGGAACTAAATTATTATGGTTAATGGAAAAAGAGTCTTCCTGTTCATTTTTTCGCTCTTTCTAATAGCCGGTGCCGCGATCCTTGTCATTTATGTTTTCGCCTTCTTCCTCAAATTAATTCCAGTGCAGTACATCGAATTTGTTTATGCAGCTATAATCGCCATTGCAGGCTTTATCATTATATTCATCATTGATAATTTAATTAAACATAAACTTTCGGCTGACAAGTCAATGCGAAAAGGAAAGACATACGTACTCTTTCTGGTAAATATACTTGCATATTTTGTTCTCTCTGTAGCCGTACTCGGCTCACTCGGAGTTAATGTCTATTCAGTAATTATTGGTGGTGCCTTTCTCTCAGTTATTCTGGGCCTTGCGGTTCAGGGTGTACTTGGAAATGTTGCTTCAGGGTTACTTATAACTATAACTAAACCTTTCAAGCTGGGCGATAAGGTTTGGATTCTTTCCTGGAATTCCTCCTCCGCATTGATAACACTGCAGTTTTCCATATTTTTACCTAAGTATTTCTCTGCAGACGCTTTGTTATCACAAGGTATTAGTGGTAAAGTTCAGAATATATCTCTTAATTACACTACGTTAAAGGAAGATGACGGAAATGTGGTAGTGCTTCCTAACAGTATCGTTTCGACAGGCGCATTTATTTTTCCAAGTGATGTGAAAAGGGTACGAATTCGATACGAAGTACCGAAATCTTTGAGTCCGGATTTTGTGTACAAAAAGACTGAGGAATGCTTGTTAAACTTTATTTCCGAAATAAATTCTAAGAATATGTTTATGGACGAAACGACTCTTAACACTTATGTCATGATTGTTTCTGTGTATCTCACACCCCTTGAACTAAAAACAACGAAAAGTGATATAATAAACGAGATCAAAGTTAATCTCGAGAAGTTCAGAATAAAAGTATCTCCTATTCAGGATTGAATATCGAGTAAGCCCTTACTGGCGTCAAATTTTGGATCTCCAAGCCTATTGGGTAGTTTTTCTATCATCGTATTAGTTCAGAGAAATTTCCACCAGTAAAATTATTGCCATAACAAATTTACAAACAAATGTATATTTTCAATGGGGTTTTTTAGAGCTTATAAATGGAAAACAGCGTAATCAGGGATTTCATGGTCTTAAATCAATGCGCGATCTTAGTCTGGATATATCAGGATTTGAAATTTCAGGTATAAACAGCATCTCTCTTCTTTCACATTCAAATCCCAGTGAGAATTCGCACTAAAACGATTCTTAAAAATCGAGTACATTCAGAAAAAAGTTAAATTGAAGAAAGCATAAGCAAATTATGTCTACCAATCGGATCAATCATCTTAAAATTCTTGCGTCGTTAGTATTCTTATTGATAGCTATTCTCATAGTTATTTACGTAACAGTGTTTTTTCTACACCGAATACCAATCAAATACGCTAAGTTTGTTGATGCGGGTGTTATAGCACTTGTTTCTTATCTAATCTTAAAAATTATAACACTTTATGTTAACGATGTGCTTTTGAAATATTTAGATCGCGCAAAGGTACACCCATTTGTCTTTATTATAAACATGGTCGGGTACTTTGTAATTGCGCTCGCAGTTGTTGCTTCTCTGGGCATAGATGTGTCCTCATTGATCCTTGGTAGTACCTTCTTGGCAGCGGTTCTTGGACTCGCTGCGCAAAGTGTTCTTTCAAATCAATTTTCAGGTCTCCTTATTATAATCACTAAGCCTTTCAAGATAGGCGATAGGGTTTGGATTCATGTCTGGCAGTTCAGTATCGCTTACGGCGTAATAGTTCCGAAATACTTCTCCAGCGACTTACTTTACAATAATGGCTTCCTTGGCGTAATAGAGGATATATCAATCAACTTCACTACCTTGAGAACAGATGGTGGTGAAATTGTAAAAATTGCCAACAATGTTCTTACTCAAGGTGCCTTTAGACTGATAACAGATACTCCTGTCGTTCAGGTACGATATGAGATTCCAAAATACCTTGATATTTCTCAGTTTCGTGACGAGATAACTCAGAAAGTTTCTACAATATCCGGAATAGACGGTGATCCTGTCTTAAATATAGACGAAACAACGTTGAATACGTATGTAATAATGGTCAAAGCAAAATTCCGTGGAACTACGCCTGAAGTCGCAAGGAGCAAAATTATTGAAAATATCATTCGAATAGTGGAACCAAAGAGGTTTTCTTCAGCTTCACTAAGCAACTTCAAGTGAATAATAATTTTTCATGGATTGAATAATTTTATTGATGGTCGGGGAGAGTCTTTAATGTTTTATATTGGAAATCAAGCGTAGGTGCTGCAGTTTGAGTTTCCTCTGTAGATATTTATGTTTGTTTAACATTGCTGGTTATAAATATTGAACTGCGCTAAATATTTAACAATTCAAGTGATACCTATATTATGACAAGACAAAAAATTTCAGTCATAGGCGCGGGAAATGTAGGCGCAACTGTAGCGCAATTTCTGGCTTTCGAGGATCTAGGCGACATTTACCTTTTTGATGTCATACCTGGAATACCTGAGGGTAAGGCTCTTGATATTCAGGAAGGTCTTCCACATTTTGGCGTTGACGCTAAAGTTAAAGGCTTTACAACGACAAGTGGAGATACATATTCCAACCTTAAGGGATCGGATGTAATAGTGATAACTGCAGGTCTGGCTCGCAAACCCGGCATGAGCAGAGATGACTTGCTTTTCAAAAATCTCGAAATAATGAAGGATGTTGCAAACAATGTTAAAAAATACGCATCTGATGCGATGGTTGTCATAGTGTCAAATCCGGCAGATACCATGGCTTATGCTTTCCAAAAAGTATCTGGAATGCCACCAAACCACATTATCGGCCTTGGTGGAAGCCTTGATAGCTCGAGGTTTAGGACGTTTATAGCAGATGCTCTTAACGTGTCCGTGAAAGACGTAAACGCGTTCGTTGTAGGCGGGCATGGGGACGACATGGTTCCATTCATACGGTATTCAAGTGTGAGTGGCATACCTATAGAAAAACTGCTATCAAAGGAAAAGATTGATGAGATAGTCCACAGAACAAGATTTGGCGGCGGAGAGATCGTAGACCTTCTAAAATCCGGCAGTGCTTATTATGCTCCGGGCATATCTATCACCGCAATGGTTGAATCTATAGTTCGTGACAAAAACAGAGTTATTCCATGCGCAGCCTATATTTCAGGAGTACATGCAAAACACTACAACGTCGAGAATGTATTTATTGGCGTGCCTGTTCGCATAGGTTCAAACTGCGTAGAGGAGATCTATGACATCGATTTCAATGCTGATGAAAAGGAACTTTGGGAAAAGACAGTGGCTTCTGTGAAATCTAACTGTAAGAAGGTCGATGATTTCTTCAAATCGGGTGCAAACTGATCAGGGCATCCAATCAAATATTTTCTAACCATTTTTTGTAGAAGTCAGGATATGAGTTATATCTGATCGGATCCTTAATGCCGGCTTCCATAAAACCGCGTAACCGCAACTGGCAGGAATCACAATGACCACAGGCAAGATCGGATCCCTCATAACAGGATGTCGTGAGTTCCAAAGGGGCTCCGATTTTCGTTGCAAGTTTAACAATATCACGCTTGGAGAGATACTGTAGTGGAACCCTAATTCTGAAATTCCCTGCCTTTGTCCCAGTGTTGAGCGCAATCTCGAATTTATTATAGAATTCTGGTCTGCAATCGGGATAACCAGAGTAATCTATTGCGTTAGCGCCAATGAATATTTCTCTGGCACCTATGCTTTCCGCATATGAAGCAGCTATGGACAGGAACATTATGTTTCTTGAAGGAACATAGGTGTTTGGTATCTCAGAACGGATGCTGTCGATATTCCTTTTGTCCACTTCGCCATGTCCCGTAAGTGCACTATATGCAATATCTTCAAGATTTATCATAACAATTTTATGTTGTATGTTTAGTCTCTGAGCTATTTCCGATGCAGATTTCAATTCTTTCTTATGGCGCTGACCATAATCAAACGATAATGCATAACATTCGTAACCTTCCTTGGAGGCAAGTGTAGCAACTGTTGCTGAGTCCATCCCTCCAGAAAGAAGGCAAACACACTTATCCGTCATTCAACTTCAACTCGACGCATGCAGATTGCCCTGGTCCTTCGTATAAACAAACGGAGAGATTTTGCAAATTACTATACGGTTTGAGCTTTTCTGCAATCTTATTACACATTATACGGCACATGGATTCACTAGATGAAAAGTCTGCATCTAGCTCATAAACATCTCCCGCCGGAAACATATAAGATTTCCCACCATATTTGACCTCGAAAGATTCTGTGTTCTTTTTCACAGCCGAGAATTCTGAACTTCTTGGAACGATTACTTTATGGTCGATATCTTCTATTAACTTCCTTATAATTTGTTTAACAATGCCGTAATCTATCAGTATGCCATCAACAGGTTCCCCAGTTAGTCTGAGGCTCACGGAGTAATCGTGACCATGGAGTCGTGAGCATTTCTCAATTGTCGGAATGAAATGCGCAGCGGAAAAACGAAGATTGTTTTGCTTGCCATCAATTTCTATATACATGATTGTTAAGGTATATTGTTTTTTTAGCTTTAATCCTTACTCATGATATTGGATCGATCTTGAGTTTTTTGTAATCGCACGTTCTTATATACGCCTCTTTGAAAATCTAAAGTAACTTATACCGAGTACACATTTCTCTCAACCGATTTAATGGGCGCGTGGCCTAGTCTGGATAGGGCAGCAGCCTCCTAAGTTGCAGATCAGGGGTCCAAATCCCCTCGCGCCCGCTTCTAATTTTAAGTGTAGCAAAGTAATGAGAAAATAATGATTTCTGAATTACCAAACATGGAAAAACAATTGTTTTGAAATTGTTGTCACGAACGCCACAATTGAATTTTTGCGAAAAAATCCTTTATGTTATAACCTACACCAAGAGCTAGGAGTGGAGCAAACTTAAGGTAATTCTTTGAGCTTTCCCATGTTGGTTCGTTTTCGCCATAAATGCTGTACTTTCCGTTATAAATTAGTTTGGATTTAAGTTCACTGATCATTTTTTGTCTGTCATTTGAGGCAGTATTTTTCAAGCGTTCGAGAGCTTCCATAAAATCCAAAGAATCCTTGATCTGCTGTACCACCTGTGAATAAACATTCTCTGTAACAATTCCGCACCTATACTTGAAATCGTATAGCTTCAGAGCAGAGTCATAGGTTGCTCTGGCAATAGTATCTCTGTCCATATATTCCGTTTCAAAGCTAAGATTATCTTTCCATGAGGGCTCGGCTGATATCTTCAGATGATCATCTATTGTCCTACAAAGGCTCTTGTAGCCATACATTTCCGGGTGTTCAAACGCAGCCGATGCTGGATCGAGAAAAGGTCCAAGGGGCGATATGATAAAGTTTAGCCTTTTATCCTTGCCACACGCGTTGAATATCTCTTCACAAAAATCAACATTTTTAAGTGCATTTTCATAGGTTTGTCCTGGGAGCCCTATCATGAAAAAGATCTCAATCCTGCTGACATTGTGCTTCAGCGCAGCCCTGAAAGTTTCAATGAGTCTACTATTGGGGAAAGGGAGTTTTCCTTCTTTTTTTCGTATATTCTCGTCCCAGCTTTCCACTGTCATTTCAACAGAATATTTTGGTAAGCTTCTCTCAATTAGCGAAAAAAATTCATCACCTCCCTGATCGAAAAGTTCAAAGATTATTTCGTTCTTTACTCTGAGATCATGTAGACCATTAAGCAACTTAGAGACGTAGTCTGGTCCTCCTTGCCTTATGTCTCCCACAATGTAGATTGGTGATCTCGTGAATTTCTGCACCAGTTTTATACCTTTACAAATTTTTTCAGGTGGATACATTACAAGTTTTGTTCTGAGACAATTTATCTCAAATGCACTTTCAGATCCACCACAAATTGCACAGTTGTAAGTGCACCCTTTCGTTGTAAGAAAAGCAGCATTTGGAAATTTAATCCAGTTTTTGTAAGGGATGCCGTCAAGGTAATCCAGGTGCCTAACTGCAGATTTTATGACGAACCTATAATCGGGTATATCTGTATAGCTAAGGTCTGATGGAATAAACGTCAACTCATTAACTATAACTCTCGATCCATTCTTCCAGCAGAGATTCGGTATCTCACTGAAATCGCTCTTTCCTGATTTCTTTGCCTGCATAAATCTCAGCAGTGGAATTTCTGTCGAGTCTCCACGCATTACATAGTCCACAAAATCATATTTCATCAACTCTGAATGGAAGTATGTGGCCGATAAACCGCCTAGAATCACAGAGCTTTCAGGTTGTACCTTTTTAACCAACTCTGCAATTTTTAAGCATCCCTGAACATGGGGAAGCCAGTGCAGATCAATTCCAAAAACCAATGAATCAAGGGACCTGATTTTCTTTTCCACATCAAACTTTTCACTGAGAAGCATTCTGTTAGCAAGGTTTACGATCCTTACTCGAATTCCATGCCTGTCCAGATAGCCTCCTATACTTGTGAATCCAATCGGATACATTTCGAACACAGAAGTTGATGGAACAGCGTCGCTTATCGGCCCACGAAATTGCAGTTCCTTACGAAAATCATAAAAAGCGGGGGGGTGTAACAGAACAAGATCAGACTTCATCTAAAACAATTTCAAATTAATTAAAGGTATATAATACTGATAGAAC
>JAKAYB010000075.1 GCA_021826925.1 Thermoplasmata archaeon
CCTTTTGCCATTAGTATCCAGGGTCTCTCCGATAATTCTGCCAGGGGATCTTCTTACATATTCCTTCTTAAAGGAGAATAGTCCAAGAAGTGGGCCACCAAAATTTGGGTGTATACCAAGCTGTTGCCCCTCCGATACGGCAATGTCCGTGCCATACTGCCCCGGCGGAATAACTGATCCCAGAGATATTGGATCATAATATGATATCAGTAAAGCGTCTTTCTTTATCTCCTGGATTCTGGGAGCGTTTTCGTCAAGAATCCCATATGCGTTTGGTAGCTCACAGACAATGGCAGCAGTACTGTCTGTTATTTTTCCCTGGATATCATCAAGATTTATGTATCCAGTTTTGTGATCTAAAGAATATCTCAAAAACTTAAGGTCTAAGCCTTCGGTGTAACTCTCTATAACTTTGACCTTGTCATCGTACATGTTTGCTGGAATCAGAATCTCCTTTTTTCCGTTAATCCTGAAAGCCATTCTTACCGCTTCGCCTAGTGCACTGTATCCGTCGTACATGGATGAATTCGTCATATCCATTTCCGTTAGATCAGATATGATACTCTGGTACTCGAACAATGACTGAAGCATTCCCTGGGATATTTCTGCCTGATATGGGGTATAGGAGGTCTCAAACTCAGATCTGCTGACTATCGCGTCAACCGAGCTTGGTATAATCCGGTCATAGATTCCGTTTCCAAGAAAATTATAGTATTCTTTATCCCTGTTCATTCGCGAAATTGAGTATGCCTCTTCTATTAACTCATCCTCCGAAATTCCTTTTGGTATGTGAATGATCTTCCCTTTTATGCCTTCTGGCACATCAGCAAAAAGCTCATCCACATCCCTAATATCAAGTAATTTCATCATTTCAGATTCTTCATCATTAGATATCATACTTTTCCCAGCATATGTAATATCGCAAGTGTGTATTTATTTTAACTGCAAAGCGTAAACTTGTCCTGTTAATTTATTAAAAATGTAAAGCTGCAGGAAACCGAGTCTTGGCACAGAACTTTATATAGTTTATAAATTGGTAACTATATTAATAGGCCATCGATAAGTTCTTTATGTTAAGAAAAGAACGCAACAATTTACAGTTTTACAAGGGAAATTTCTTTAAATATTCCATCTATAGAATTACGAGTCTCATAAGTCTTGGTCCAGTGTTCATAATTGCAAGTTTCATGCTGGCTTCCGGTTACCTCCAGAGAGAATATCTTGGAATGATCAGTATTTTGATTCTTTTCATTGAATTGGGTCTAGAGCCATTTTTTGGATTTGCTATAGACAAATTCCCAAGAAAGATCGTGCTAAAATACTGCGCTATTGGCACGATTGCAACGGTCCTTGTAGTTTTCTTGTTAGCCATTAAATTTGGATCGGGTAATGAATTCATGCTTTTAGGTTTATTAGTCTTTGGAGACATTATTACAGGTCTCGTCTTTTCTGCTCAGAGGTCACTTCAACAATCAATCTCATCGAAATCGGAAATAGGCAGGAACAATGGGATATCGGAAATCACGAGTCAGATTCCACAAGTGATTGGTGCATTGTTGACGATACCAATAATAATCTATATTGGTTTCTTTGGAGCTATTCTATTCGCCATTGCAACGTCTTTTCTGGCTATCCTGCTACTTTCCAGAATCAAAGAAGAGGTTAAAAAAAGTAAGCCAGCAGAAAATTACACAAACGTAACAACAAGGGGTGGTTATAAAGCTACGCTCCATTTTATGAAAGAGAATTTAGCTATATTGGTTTTCGTAACAACTTTAAATTTTGCTTTCGTTTGTCTCATGTCTGGCAATTACCTTACTCCTGTGTACATTTACAAGCTCGGTGGAAGTGCATACGACCTAGCAATTGTAGAAACAATCTACGCACTATCCGCAGTTGTATCTGGATTAATAGCTCCAAAATTTGTAAAATTTGGGGAAAATCTACCGTTAATCTGGATATTCATAGGACTTTTCGCTCTGGGAAATATACTGATTTCTGTCAGTGACTCTCTTTTATTATTCATGATTTTTCAACCTATATTTTTTGGTATAGGCAACCCATCCGCCAGAATACTCAGGAATACGTTTGTAATGAACAGAATCCAACATGAGATTTCTGGAAAATTTTTTGCAGGAATAAACATAATTTCAACAATTTCAAGAATATCCCTGATGGCATTTATGACTTTGTCAATAAACACAATTCCAATTGAATTTTTATGGAAGATAAACGGGATCGCTGTAATAGCCGTGATTTTCTTATCAATTTATATGTCTATTAAAAATAATGAAGTGCGCAGATTCGTGTCTATGGAAGACACAACAGCTAAAAATGAGAAATATGCAGAAGATATTCATGGATGATCAGCAAAGAAAATTCATATCTGAGGTATCATTTATGTATGGCTTGATTAAAGAAGATTCACTGGCATATTCTGAGGCACTTGCATACCCTACAATTGGAATTATCTTGCTATCGGGTATCTCAGACAAGAGCAACAGAATCCCTTTACACACTTCGGCTGGAATAGCTTATACAGGGCTTGACTCGGAAATTTACACAGATACAATAGTGTACCTAAACAAAGGTAGGCAGGAAGGTTTTCTTGACGGTAATCCGGTGGAGTATTCAGATTCAAAAAGATCACCTTTCACAATTATCAATAATCACAAAAACAGCATACTTGGGAATCTGCATTTAAGTTCGGAGGAGATCAATGTGTCATTTCGATCTGAGAACAGGAATATACTTAGTGGAAGTTCCGATGCAGGTGCAGCTGCAATAGGAGCTGACATAGTTCATCTTTCCGGTGGAGTAGATGATACAGTAAAGTTTGAAAACGAATTGAGGAGTATCTCCGAAAGTGTCGGAAGGAGTTACCTCGGCGGTTTGACCCTCACATGGTCTACTGGAAAAGAATGCTCAACTGAGGTTCTTCTTCCACCAGAAAGTTTCAAGGATTACATCATATTAGGGTGTAATTTTAGAGACCAGCGCAATCCATCAGATATAATTCACGAATCAGCTGTAAGACATCCTGCATACGCGGAACGAGTGAAAAGGGCAGGAGAAAGAGCCGAGTCTCTTAAAAAATACGCTGAAGAAAAGGATATTAAATCGATTTTTGAACTCTCAATGAAAGACACTGATGATTATCACGCTTTACTCGAACAGGTCAACGTTAGGGTCATAAATGCCAGGATGCGGAAGCTGATAAACATTGTCAGGGAATTGAGAAAGGAGACATGGATGACATACATAGTTACGGGGGGTAGCAACGTATTTGTCCCTATTGAAAAAAAGGATCTAAAAACAGTGTCAGAAAGCCTAGGTGATCTGTGTGATAGTTTGATTCCGATGAAAGTGGCAGGAAAAGCTCATGTCATAGATTCTTCAATAATCAGCAATTGAAATATGGTGAACATGCCTGGCAACAAAGTACGCTTTCTATATGTAATAACTCGTTCATAAGTCTGATATAGAAAAATATTAATTGTTTGTTTATCTTTACCTTTTAGAGATGGCAGAAAAAAAGAATGAAGGTTTTCAGTCCGGAGCTGGACTTATACGATACTTTGAAGAAGAAGAAATCAAAGGTCCAGCACTTGATCCTAAACTTGTAATTTATATCGGGATCGCTATGGCTGTCATAGTTGAGTTGGCTAAGATATTCTGGCCAATATGATACTTTCATCAATCTTATTGCTTGAGCACATCTTTCTGGAATATAGTTGTCATTAGGTTTTGCTGAGATACGACTATTGATTTTCGGTCGCAAAGAATTAAATTCAATTTGTCATTGCCCTTGTAAGCTCCGGTGGTGTAGTCCGGCCAAGCATAAGGGACTCTCAATTCCTCGACTCGGGTCCAAATCCCGACCGGAGCACTAAATCAAAATAAGGTGAATTTCACATTACCAATTATGTGCGACCTGGTTCTAGTTAAAATCCATAAGTTGTAATTCTAATTTGGAATGTAACACTATAACCTTAATTTCTACTAATTAACTATGCCATCTCACAAAAGTTTTCCTAGAACTTAATAGAGTCTGGGTATGAAATTACCTCGCTAGCTATGTTTGAAAAAATTGTTGTATCTATGTGCATTCTAAAGAGGAAGATGCATTCCCAGGGCGAAAGTTGTGGTCGCCGCGAACATAAGATACATAAGCCAGGTACCCGTGATTAGATGGAAAGCTCCTTTTGTTCTGACCCACGTCCTTGATTTAAGGAAACTGGCCGGGATATCACTTATGTATACCAGAGCGAGCAGCACGAAAAGTATGGCAACAGGATCATCCCCGCCCTTGAAGAACACAAATGCTCCGGTAATGCTGATCCAGAGAAATGCAACTGCCATATAGCCATCAACTGTTGGATCTCCTGACACATACTTGTTAAGCCCGAGCGCAAACCAATGAACCCCATACGCTGTAAAGGCAAGAGCGGCCATGTAGAGTATAGGTGATCCCTCGAATGCATTGAATATAGTCAGTCCCAGGAACAAATAAGTTCCTGTAACAAACTGCATAAAACCTGGCATCCAGATACCCCATTGTCCAAGTACTTTGTTCACCTTTTCAGAAGCTTGGGGGATTCCAAAAAATTCATGCCCTCCCCAGACATAGTATCCTGTTCCCAAGCCCATAAATCCAACTGCAAGAGGTGGTAAAGCTGAAATTGTCATTGTTTATCGAAACTACAAATGACGTCTCATATAATAACTTATTGTTTAAAAAATATTACAAGATGTTAGTCGACTTTTGTAATCTATTCTGTGCTATTTAATTATCTTAATGATTAAGAAACCCTTAATTTATCGTTCTATAATTATTATTCTTTTATCAATTGATTAATACATATTCACTGTCCCAACTGCAATATTTCAATGTCGTTAAGGGATAAATCTTGCCTAAAAGCCTAACATATCAGAGCACTCTTCATAACCATGTAGTAATAGAGAATCTTTCATCTGACTTCGCCGGTCATATAGTTTTGCCTTCTTATTCTGATGATATCATACATTAAAGGTTGGGATATGAAAATATATTTTTACTCTCCATCTCCTTCTTGCTTTTAAGCTACATAGTTTGTTCAAGATCGATTGACAGAGTGTACGCATCATAAATAGGTAGCACATCGATAAATTCAATCTTGAATAACTTCTGAAAGATAATCCTTATTATCTCTTGAATTATTTTTTTTAGAGAGTACAAATTGCCAGAATGTTAGAAATAGAAATCAGAATCTTCTAGCTCATTGCTATGTTTGAGGAGATGAAAGGCAATATGAGGATACTATCACTCTGTTTCTAACAGACATTTTTCCGTCTTTACCTTATTTGGAGAAGCTGAGTATAAAAAACTCTCACGTTATTTCGATTTTATCGAGGGCAACAACTAGGATTATGGAGCATTACGAGGACACTCGGAGTGTAGATATATTGTAGTTCCTTTCGTTTGCACATAACATGCTCATCAAAGATTGATGTGAACGAGAAGGGCTGGAATGAAAATTTATCAATTTAGTTACATAATCAAAAACAATGAAAATAATTATCCGTAAATAGACGTGAAGTCAGTAGATTTCAGAACCCCGTGTTATCAACCATTAACAACGGAAAATTACTGACGGCAATTATTGGTACAATCATAACGTCAACTTCATTCTGTTGACGGCTGCAATTCGACATAAATCTTCTTGAGAAACAACTATTGCCATGGCTTGATGAATGGCATAAGCAGAAATAGCCAGTACTAAAAACTGCAACAGTATTTCATGTTATTTCATAGATCAATAATTATATAGGGATGCTGAATCGCCTATCGAAATGTCACTAAGCAAAATTTATGTTATAATAATAGTAGTAGTATTGGTAGCAGTTGCAATCGGAGGAGTTTTCCTTATCAAGGATCATTTTTCTGGTTCGTCACCAAAGAAAGGCTCTGCTCTGTTGTCTCCAGGATATCTTACTATAACAGTTGATAAAACCATAAACGATAGCGCCTACGCTGATTATCTAGCTGAAAGTTATTTAGCTTCAGGTTTTAATTCATCGTACCTTAATTCCATAGGCCTGTTTTTAAACAATACCCGAATGCTTTACAACTTGACTATAACTTACCATGGCGTTGGGACTACCTATTTTGGCTTTGCTGATATACAAATACACACCAACGAAGGAAATGCTACAGAATCTGTTTTTGAGGATACACCTACGACATCTCTGTTTGGAGCAAATGTTGGATACGTGAAATTAAGCAACGGACAGAGTATGTCTGGGCAAATAGCAGGTTATTTCAATACAACGGCCAGCGTAACATCCATTTCAGTTGAAAGTGCGGTTATACTTACAGGCGTGCCCAATGGATATGAATACAATCCAGATATCTCCGCAAGTACGTCTAAGATTCCTGGAGTTTCGTCATCTCTTTCCGTGCTTTCTCAGCACATAGGAGTCGAGACTGAATATCCAAACGTTACACTTGATGGCCATCAAATAGATTGTGAAATAAGTGGATGGACATCTGCGAGAGGTGTGGTTGTTGAACCACTGAATGTCTCTGATCCCTTCAGCGATCATAATGGATCTGTCCTTCTGATATATACTGGACAGAAGATTACTGAAGATCTGAATGTTACAGATAGTAACAGTACTGATTATTTTGTTCTTGATACTGTAAGCGGAAATATAGGAGTGTCTGTTGATGACCTACCTCTCAGCACTGAGACTTATGGGTATATAAACATAATCGTGACTGTGGTAGGTCCCAGAAATTCTTTCACTGGTCCATTGGTAATTGAATTTAGTGGAAGTATGGAAAAAATACCATAAATATCCTCCTTCTTTATCCTTTACAAAATTCTTATAATTCATCTCTTGCGAAGATTCATTGGATACCATGATTACGATTTAAATATCCTCCCGCATTGCAATTATTTGGTCTAAAATAGGCTCCTCCTGTGAAATCAGAAATAAATGGAAATATGTTGATATGGTTCGAGAGAAAATACAGAAAGAAAAATGAGCTCAAAAAAATGGCTAGAAAAATAAATACAATTAGGTTTAGAATAACCCTTTTTTGTAGACGTTTTTTACTTCGAAAGCCTGTATGTCCCACGTCGGGCCCAGGGACTTTGCAACTTCCATGAGATGATTCAAAGAGTCCGCTTCCCATTTACATACAGCCATATTTTTTCCCTGGCCGAGATCTATTCCAAGCAATTTAAGCCCAGACGGTAACTTCTTTTCTTTAGCCATCGAGGTTACTTTGTTAGCAAAATCCATAACTTTGTCCTTCTGGTCATCCTTCCAACTATGCACTACAACTATTTCTGTCATGCATACACATTAGCTAACAGTATTTAAACGTGATTATTTAAAGATGAAAAATTATATTTAGAGAATAAAAATCGAATTAATTAAGAAAGGGCGTTTTCATCTCATCGATAGTATACAGTTTCCGTGAAAGTTTTTCGATTGATATGAAAAAAATACTCAGAATGATCGCAGAAATGGATTACGTACCCGTAGCGAAAAAAATATCCCGTAAAGTTTATCGTAGGAAAATCTTGGGCTGTCCCTTCAGGGAGAAGAGACTTATGATCCTAGGTAGTAGGGGATATTATGGTAATTACGCAGAAAACACAATAAGATTGATAGATTTCACTTCTTTAATTCACGGATTGATCTCCACTCCTCATCTGTAAGCATGTCAAGAAAGTTA
>JAKAYB010000076.1 GCA_021826925.1 Thermoplasmata archaeon
ATCTTTTCATCTGAAGGATGGAGACCGATCCTGCAAAAACCCAGATCGAAGGAACAGTAATTTTCACTCTCGAAAGCAGGTTTCTTGTCCAAGAGGCTCATGATCCAATTTGCTGCTCCTGGCACATCATCTACAAAGAATAGTACTTCGTCCACACCTCCAAGTTCGAGCGCCACTTTATGATCACTCCAGCTTTTCTCTAAGGATCGAGGTAACATACCCCTTTACCTGGGAAAACACGAGTTTTGGCGGCATGGGTCTCTCGTTTGCGAAAATTACAGTGTCGAGCACAGCTGGGCCGTCAAACTTCAGGAACTCATCGATCGCGGCTTCAAGTTTATTCGGGTCCTCGACGCGTATCCCCTTTATCCCGATGGCTTCTGCAATCTTAGAAAAATCTGGGTTAAGGAGATCGACACCCCATTCAGGGTACCCCATTATCT
The DNA here is from genome assembly GCA_021826925.1 of Thermoplasmata archaeon. Taxonomy (GTDB): domain Archaea; phylum Thermoplasmatota; class Thermoplasmata; order Thermoplasmatales; family Thermoplasmataceae; genus JAKAYB01. The sequence continues at coordinate 444 of JAKAYB010000076.1, forward strand.
CTTCTTCAAATTTGATCATTCCAAGCTTGGAATTGTTGTACACTGCAATCTTAACAGGCCTTGAGTACTTCTTCGCAGTGATCAGTTCCATCATCGTCATAGCAAAACTTCCGTCGCCTGTGATCGCTATGACCTGCCTATCTGTGGCGAACGAAGTACCGACAGCTCCGGGTATTCCAACACCCATGGTACCAAGCCAGGGAGAGAGCAAAAATGTCCTCTGTGTACCTCCTCTTATATCTCTTGTTGACCAGACAGTAACGTTACCGGTATCAACTATGAAGACAGCATCTTTATCAGCTTTCCTGGATATTGCCGATGTAAGGAATTCCGGTTTGATTGGAGTGGACATGTCAGATTCCAGTTTTTCAAGGTTTGAGATCCAGTCCTTTTTGTCTTCGGAGAATTTGGAATAGAATTTTTTCGCTTTCTCTTCAGGTGAAACGCTGCTTAGGAAATCAGAAACCGTGCACTGGTAAGGTAAGTCGACACGAACCCTCTTCCCTATGTTTGCTGTGTCGATATCAACCTGTATGACCTTGGCCTTATCATTAATGAATGATACGTAGGGAAATATGGTACCAAGGAGGATCAGGAGATCTGCGTTTTTCATAGCCTCCACCGCAGGTTTGGATCCAAGAAGACCTAGTGGGCCCATGACTTTTGGATCGTTGTCATCAACCACGCCTTTAGAATTCACGCTATATATGATTGGAGCACCTATCTTTTCTGCGAATTTACCTATTTGATCCGATAGTCCAAACGCGCCTCTTCCTATGAATATCAAAGGATTTTCGCTGGCATTGATCATTTCTTCTGCAGGCTTTGCGTCTACAATTGTTTTCGGAAATTTGAATGAAAAATTATCAATTGCGCCTGGGACGGCGTTCTTTCGTAATATATCGACTGGAAGAGTTAGATGGGATACACCTCTCTTACTCATGCTCTCACGATATGCCCTTTTAACTATAGCGAATGCTGAATCAGGATTGATGATCTGTGCGTTGAATACAGAGACATCGTCAAACAGCCTGTTCAGGTCAACCTCCTGGAAATAATCCTGGTAGAGCAGATCTGTCTCTACCTGTCCGGTGAGAGCTATGACAGGTACTCTGCTCATTTTCGCCTCGTAAAGACCATTTATCAGGTGTATTGACCCTGGCCCTGAAGTACCCATGCATGCAGTTACCTGCCCCGTGAACTTTGCTTCGAACGCTGCCTCAAGTGCAGCCCCCTCTTCGTGCCTTGTCTGGATAAATTCTATTCTTTTCTGTGTTCTGAGGGCGTCTACAAGAGGATTTATTGAATCTCCTGGTACCCCGTAAACTCTCTTAACGCCCAGATCTGCCAGCGTATTTATTATAAGATTTGCCACTGTCATTGCCATAAACCATGATTTAACAATATATATTAAAATGAGCAGTTTTTCTGAATACCTTTCACAGAAATTGAGCGTAAGGCTTTTAAGCGATACTCTCACGATTTAGATAGAGATGGCGCCTTTAATGTATAAGATTTCGCTTCGCGAGGATCTTTCTTGTGTGGTATGTTATCAACACGGGTGTAACGGATGGCATATATGCTTGGCAGCATAATGAGTGCATTTTATGATAACATCGGCAACATTGCTGTTGCGATTGTTCTGGCATTTGTGTATCTTATTATGGTTGTTCCGTTGGAGCTTAGCAGACGACAAATGATAAAGTCGATCATTTTTCCTGCAGTTGCTGCAATAGCAATTTCCGTTATACTTAATTCAATATTTGTCGTTCCAAACGGCTACAATTTCTACACGAGGGAGTATTCTGAGACTATCATGTTAGGATTACTTGGATATTTTATATTTCTTTTAATATCCATGTTGATTAGTTTTAAATATGGTGGAAATAATTTGGCGACCAAATACAAAATATCACTAAAAGAGGCTAGGAGAATAAACTGGTTTAATAAAAAGAAGAAATTAAGAGAATACCAAAATTCTAGACGCAATAACTTCTGATTCCATTACCCATCTTATGGAGAACAGAAGAGATCTACATTTTTTTTACCATGTTTCTTGAACTTCGCATAAAAAACGCGATCATAATGGCAGCCCAGACCGCAATCGCGGCTGTACCGAAAGTTTCGAGCTCAGCACTTGATGGCCATGAGATTCCGAAACCTGCCCCCGTGGCAATCGCCACAATTGCGATTACATATGCACCATGAATCAGGTCATGTATAATCAGGCCTATTCCCCATGTTAGGATGGAAATGTCAGCAAGGACGAAGAACCAGAGGGATACAAAATCATGGGGATATGTCCCACCATGGTAGATTCCTATAAGGGCAAGAAATAAAGATGCGATCATCAGAAAGGCGCTTCCTGAGGACTCCACCTTATTCTGTGAATTAAGGAGAAGTGAGATCGCGAAGAGAAAGAGAATTACCGAAGTGAACATCAGTCCAACATTGTATACCCAGGGATAATTTGCCCCTGGAGATCCCAGCTGGCTCAATGCTCCGGTAAAAAAGTCAAAACTCGGATTTATGAGTATTGCAGTACCGATCCATACTGCTGCAGAGATCATCGACGCAACTCCGCTCCAGAGGAGATTTTTCTTCAACGACCTGGGATCCATAAAAATAATGAGCGAAAACGCGTTATTAAATATAACGCAGACCGAATTTATGCGCCGGAAGCAACATAAGATTTATCTACGAATATGGTAATCATACCTCATGGCAAATCTGTTAGAGATAGGAGCAAAAGCACCAGACTTTGAATCTGTAGATCAGAACGGAAAAAATGTCAGGCTTTCGGACTTTAAAGGCAAACCTGTCGTCCTGTATTTTTACCCGAAGGATGATACACCGGGATGCACGGCTGAGGCATGCAATTTCAGAGATCATATAGACCATTATGAGAAGAATGGCGTAAAAGTCCTAGGTGTGAGCGTTGACAGTGACACCTCGCACAAGAAATTTGAGAAGAAGTACAACTTGAATTTTACACTTGTATCCGACAAGAAGAAGGACATCACACAGAAATATGGCGTGCTTAAGGAAAAGACCGCTAGCAGGGTCACGTACCTTATAGATCGAGACGGAAAAATTGCTTATGTGTATCCAAAGGTGAGTCCAAAGGAGCACGCTGTTGAGGTTTTTGAAAAACTAAAAGAATTAAAACTGATATCTTAAACTACACAAAATTTCCCTTACGTGGCTCCATTTCTGAAATTGAAACAAAAACAGAAGCCAGGATCCACACTATTGAGATTATCAATAGCAGGATACTTTTAAAGACGACAAGGGAAAGAATGAGTAATATTGCTGGGATGTAATATTTCAACAGATCCCAGAAATATGCATAATAGTCCATCTATCACTCTCATCCGAAAAGTGAGCTCAGGCCTTCGAGAGCCTCTTCAGAGTGTGCCTCTTCTTTCTTTTCCTCTTTCTTCTCTTCCTTCTTCTTTTCGCTCTTGCTTCCAGAATCTGATGGTGCCGGAGCGCTTGGAGCAGCCAGAACCGTGCCAGCGTTCTTCAATACTTCGTCTATTTTTACTTCTTTGAGACTGGCAACAAGGGACTTAAGCCTTGCATCGTCCGCGTCTACGCCAGCTTCCTTAAGGACTTTCTTCAGATTCTCTTCATCTATTTCTTTTCCAGCCGAGTGGAGCAAAAGAGCTCCGTATATATATTCCATTTTTGTTCCTCCTTTCATCCAAATAGCGAGCTTAAACCCTCTGAAACACTGTCCGAGGTGTCTTCAGCCTTTGCCTTTTGTTCTTTCTTTTCCTCTTTCTTCTCTTCCTGCTTTTCCGTTTCCTCGCCGGAAACAGTAGCATTCAGTTTGTTTGCTTCCCTAATAGCTTTAAGTATAAATAACTCTACATTGCTTTCGTCAACTGTTCCCGTCATCACGGCAAGCTGCTCGGCAGAGAACCTTGCCTTCACGATCAGGGATGGCAGTATCTCTGGAACAAGGAACATTGCTTCTAGAGCAACATTCTTCGCCTGTGTGAATGCAACAGCTATGTTTGAAGTAGCATAGTCGACATTTATCGACATGGTTTCCTTATCGAAAATGAGGCCATCGCTGTAAGCGCCTCTGATGTCAAGACCGGAATCAACCGTCGGTATGCCCAGTTTCACGAGTATCTTAGCCTTGCTCTTCGGTATTGGTTCTCCGGCCTTTACGAAGAGGGCTTCCTTTTTAATGGCTATCTTTCCCTTATCGATTCCCGTTTGCAAGCCAACCTTCTGAAATTCGCTCATCATAGGCCCCGGCGGGAAATCTGTTGCCATTTCAGGTATTATTATGTCGTCTTCCGCTATTTCTCCACCCTTTGCGAAAGCTTTTTGCCTTGTTCCCTCAAGTATCCTCCCTATAACTGCTGGTTGCGACGATGTTGTAACCACGGCAACCTGTCCTTCCGAGAGTTTCTCCAGGTCATGAATGTGCTCCTTCTTGCTGTTTTCCAAAGCCTTCAGGAGGAGCCTCTTTCTCACGACCCTCAACTTTGCTTTTCCCCTGAGGGTCTTTCTGATATTCTGAAGTTGTGCATTCGCGATTCCCTTAATGCCTACGACCACCACGACAGGATTATTTTCTATATCGCTTTCAAGATCTTTTACAAGCTCGATTTTCCAAGGTGCCGGATGCGTCATTGTATCGCCTCCAGATCAAGTTTCACTGCCTTGCCCATCGTTGTCTTGAGATATATGGAGTCAATATTTCCTCTTCCCTTTTCCATCCTTCCTACAATCCTCTTTACCACCGAATTGATGTTGTCCACAAGATCGCTGGTATTCATATCCCTTGTGCCCACCGGTACATGGAAAGTCCTTCGGTCACGGCTTCTTGCCCTTACAGTCTTTTTCAGGTTGTTTATCAAAGGTGTCGGATCCTGACCTGGAGGAAGAGGCTTTGGCATCTTTCCCCTTGGACCGAGAACCTGACCAAGAGATTTACCTATTCCGGCCATGAGTGTAGCTTCGGCCACAAAGAAATCAATATCTCCGGCGAGTTTCTTGAACGCCTTTTTATCTTCAGCAAATTTACCAAGATCTTCCGGGCCGAAGACAAAATCTGCAACCTTGGCAGCCTTCGTTTTCATTTCGGCGGTACCAATGACTGCAACCTTGAGATCCTTTCCCCGTCCCTTTGGCAAAATTATTTCCTCATTTATTCTGTTTTTAGGATCGCTCAAATCTACTTCCTTCATGTTAACCGCAAGCTCAATACTTTCCCTGAACTTGCGTTCCTTGGAACTTTTCTTAATTTCCTCGATCGTTTCAGATACAGCGTTTTTTTCAGCCAATTCAATCACCCGGTAGTGCCAGCGAAGATAACCTTCTCCTACCAATCACAGCATAACCATGAGCCGCCCGCACTATTTCGAAGAGACATGCTATGGTCAATGCCAGTACACCGCAAGATCAAAGGTAGATATTAACCTTAGCAACTCTTGGCATGATTTCCAGACGGATACACATTACTCTAAGTTTCACCTTTTATCAATAAACAATAAAGGTCCTAAAGCTTGATCTCTCCGCTCTTCACAAGCTTCTGAAATTCTTTCGGATCCTTTCCGTCTATTGTTATTCCCATAGAAACACAGCTACCGGCAACCTCAAGGACAGCCGCCTGAATATCATTTGAAAGCAATTTCTCCATCTTTGAAGATGCAACTTTCTTGATCTGGTCTATTGTAATGTTTCCGGCTATTGTTTCCCTGCGCTTGCCTGATCCTTTTTCTATGCCCAGTTCTTTTTTAAGAAGTGCTGATGTCGGGGGCATGCCCACCTTTATCTCATATTTCTTGTTGGCAGGATCCGTAACGATCACAATAACTGGAACCTGGAGTCCTTTGAAATCTTTTGTTAACTCGTTGATATCCTTTATAACCTGACCCATGTTCAGGCCCAGTGGGCCGAGTGCAGGACCAAGTGGAGGACCGCTTGTTGCTTTGCCCCCTTCTACCATAGTTGATACAGATTGTGGCATTTATATGTTACCTCTTTATTTTCGCCATATCCATTTTACCCTCATTAATGTTTTTGATCGTTCGCTCTATTTTTCTATTTAGAAAATGACCTGAATAGTTCTTTAATGATCCAAATATATCCGAATCATTGGAAGTCCTAATAACCGATGGAAGAAAAACCAGTAAATTCAGTGATTCGACAAAAGTTTTGGTAGATATATTTCGATCCACTAGCTCCATCCCTATGATTCTCCTGAAAGGTGCAGAGAAGATAATACCGACATACAGTGTAAGGAATGCGAAGAGAATGAAATCGAACAACCCGTCCTACGTACTAGTTGGCGAGCGTTTTGGATTCAAGGTTCCAGGTTTTGACTTCAATAACTCACCATCGATTCTATCAAAGGTTAGTTTTTACGGAAAAACCGTTATTTTTACGTCAACGAACGGAACGCTGGTTCTAAAGAAGATATCCGGAAATGGCAAGGTGTACATTTCATCGTTCCTGAACGCAGAATCTACACAAATTTCTCTCATGAATGAAAAGACCGTGGAGATAGTCATGTCCGGAAGACCAGATGGCTCTGCCGATGAAGACTATATCTACGCGAGCTATTTACAGAAACTTCTATTGAACGAGAATCCCGATTTCGAAGAGTATGCGGAGAGGATCAGAAATTCGAGTGGAGCCAGAAGGCTCAGAATGATAGGCTCATCGGACGATGTAGAAGCTTCCCTGAAGCTTGATATCGCCAAATTCCCCGTAGTCTTCAATGGATCTGAAATCACTAAAGAAGAATAACACTGCCCTCTATAAACTCGGTCCCCCTTTCCCTGGCAAGCAAGTTCAGGAGGAATTTTGCCCATGTAAGTTTCTTGAGTTTTCGTTCTCTTTCTCTGCCACTTTTGAACGAAGGATTCTCGAAGTCAAACCCCACGAGGCGAATCTTCCTGGAGTTGAGGTAATCTGCAAAGAAAGCTGCCCTGTCTCCATCCGTGAACCCAAAGAAATTGAATATGTTATGAAGTGGCTTGTTCTGTGTCGTACCTATCCTTGGCCCTGTGAATTTCCCGGACCATTCTTCTATCAAACCAATGTTGTCTCCATGTGCATGGATCAGACATAGAGTTCCGGATTCGTTGCATTTGAGTATGGCAGGGATGTCTCCGTCGAGATCTGTGACTATTATATCTGGAAGGCCCACAAGGTCGAGATACGTGTCTATTGCAGAATCCGCAACGATTGATACCTCCCCGGCCCTCTTTTCAAGATGGTCTTTCAAGTCTGGCGCATTCCCAAC
>JAKAYB010000077.1 GCA_021826925.1 Thermoplasmata archaeon
GTAATAGAGCACTGCTGATTCGTAAAGACGAGGATGAATTCTCCATCCTTGTTCTTGTATTTCGGTGGCTTTGGCATTCCCTTGAATAGTTCAGGATGCTTCTTCCATGATTTCATGGACTTGAAGAATGAATTCCATGACTGTTTTACATTTTTTATTGTCCACTGTGCAGTCTGTGCAGGAAGCTTTTGAAAATTATTGTTCTCATCGATCTCTGATGGCCTTGAGAATTGTTTTGCAAGATCTTTATAGGAGATCATTCTCTCATGTTTAAAGAACTGTCCTCTGAGGGTGTAATTCACCTGATTGAACAGATTCTTGGAGAGATGGCACATGTAAGAGATCGTGTCTGTGCCCTCTATGTATATCTGTTCAGTACGCAGAACCTTCATATCCTACCTCAATCGAATGATTCTTCCTCTTTGAATACATCTTCATGGAATAAAAATGAAGCGTGGATGCAATGTCTCCGAAAACCTCCTCAGAATCCAGTTTGGTGCTACCAACCTCAGGTATAGTAACGATTTCAGTTCTGAACTTCCGGAAAAGACGCACGAGCAGTTCAAAACCAACCCTGCTTAATCGATCACTGTATGTTGTGACAACTTTCTCAACCTTATGATCCATGATTTCATCAAGCATCTCAAAAAATCCCTTTCTCTTTTCAAATGATATTCCTGATGCTATGTCGGAATATATTCCACTGATTGTGTTCCCACTCATGAAGCACCACTGCTTCATCTGTTCTATCTGGTTCTGCAGGTCATTCTTCTGCTTTGGAGTAGATACCCGGGCGTAGATAACTGTTTTTCTCTTTATATCCTTATTGAGAATTTTGAAAACATCCTCTTCATTATAATTGTACATCTTATTTGGCATTACTGTGTATCGTATTCTCCCGTCTTTTGCATAGACATGGAGTGTTTTTCGGGAAATTTGCAGAAGGTTCAGAACTTCTTTTGCTTTCATTGTTAATGTCTTACCTTATACTATATTATAATGTTATATATTTTGTTGGCTATAAGATAGGACAAGTTTTAGAAACGGAAGGCCATTGTACCTTTCCAGAGTAAAACTATCAGAATATTGCGGGTCCTTCGATAGTTTGACAAACCAATAGGTCAGCTTGGAAACATTTACAGCCGACTGAAAGGCAAGAACAGTAGTCTCCTCCGTGGCGCGAAGCAAACGATCGTACTCACCATCAAGTTCCTCATCTCCAGACGAAAGATCAACCAGGAACTTGTATGAGGGCGGTTCCTTGAGGTTTATTAGTGAATCTTCTAGATCCTTCAGATATTCTATCATTTTTCGATAATTATCTCTCCATGTGGGATCCTTATTCATGAGGCGACCAATGAAGGCGAGAACCTCGTTGCGTTGGTTGAAATAGGCCTGCAGGTCAGAATCGAACTCCTCATCTTTCTTTGAGATAATGCAGTAAAATCTCGGAAAACTGTCGGGTGCTGTCATCAATATCAATGTAATTCCTCGTTAATAAACTATCTGTCATGCTTTTTCTGAAGGTAATGGCGAATATTTTTCCCTATGTACCGTTCACCAAATTTTACGGGCATTTCTAATCTTATAAAACCAATATGCCTGAGTTAATTCAGCTACGAACTTCCTCCTGGGAGTAAGTTTGAAAGTTGTTAATGGTTTTGTTATCATCCGTCGACTAGGGAAGTCATAGAAACTGTTTTAACAAAAACAAAATTACCTACCATAATGGATTTGGATATTTTTGCGATAGAGAAAAAGTGGAAAGAATTCTGGGCTGAGAATAACATATACTCATACGATCCAAAAATTAAGGAAAGAGACAAATGGTTTTCCATAGACACTCCTCCACCAACAGTCTCCGGCAAAGTACATCTAGGCCATGCATTTTCCTATCCTCAGCAGGATTTCATAGCTAGATACAAGCGAATGTGTGGCTACAATGTATATTATCCATTTGGTTTTGACGACAATGGCCTTCCAACAGAGAGGTACACTGAAAAATCCCTTGGGATCAAGGGGGAAAAAATGGAAAGAAAGAAGTTCATTGATCTTTGTCACCAGGAGGCAGAGAAAGCCAGAAAATCCATGCTTCAGGTGTATATCGATCTTGGCCTGAGCGCAAATTTCAAAGATGCGTATATAACATCTTCCAAAACTTCGACAAAATTATCGCAATTGATGTTCCTTGATCTGATAAATAAAGAGGAAGCTTACAGAACAGAGGCCCCCGTGATCCGGTGTCCCGTGTGTCTTACCGCAATCTCTCAGATTGAGATGAAGGATTCCGAAAGAAACACAGATTTTGTATATGTAAAATTCGGAAAAATCACCATAGCTACGACAAGGCCAGAAATGATTGCTGCTTGCGTGGCAGTGATGGTAAATCCCGCGGATGACAGGTACAAGCACCTCATCGGTTCAAAAACCGAAGTGCCACTGTATTCATATGAGGTCCCAATTATCGGTGACGAAAGCATAGCTATGGACAAGGGAACCGGTGCGGAGATGCTTTGTACTTTTGGAGATCAAAATGATGTGTACCTCTGGAGAAAATATTCTCTTGGCACAAAGATGATACTCACAGAAAACGGGCACTTGAATGAAAAATCAGGATTTCTTGAAGGCCTTAGCATTCAGGAAGCAAGAAAAGCCATGATTTCCAAGCTCGAATCGATGGGACTGGTTGAAAAAGTAGAACGAATTAAACACAGTGTCAATGTCCATGAACGGTGTGATACGCCCGTTGAAATAGGGATAAGTAAGCAATGGTTCGTGAAGTGCCTCGACTCAAAGGATGAGCTTAAGGAATTTTCAGCGCAGATCACTTGGATCCCTGAGCACATGAGATCCAGGCTTACGAACTGGATTGACGGCCTAAAATGGGATTGGTGTATATCAAGGCAGAGATTTCTTGGTATTCCTTTCCCTGTATGGTACTGCAATTCTTGCGGGAAAACGCTTTTCGCCGAACCTGATGAACTGCCTGTTGACCCCAGGTTTGACGACAAAAAAAGAAAATGCGATGCGTGTGGTTCAAGCGATATTGTCCCAGAGACAGACGTGATGGATACATGGGCCACCTCTTCGCTTAGCCCAAGAATCTCAACGGAACCTTATGGGCTATTTGGCCTCCTTTATCCTGCTGATATCAGGTTCCAGGGCCATGACATAATCTCGTTCTGGGCTTTTACGACAATTCTGAGGTCAAAATATCACTATAACAAAATACCATGGAATAAAATATACATAAACGGGATGGTAAGTGATTCCGAAGGAAGGAAGATGAGCAAGAGCAAGGGAAATATTGTCGATCCAGAATTCTTTTTAAAACAATACGGTGCAGATGCTGTGAGATACTGGGCTTCCACTGTAATCCCTGGAGACGATGCACATGTGAAGGAACAGGACTTTCTTCGAGGGAGAAAGATAGTCATAAAACTATACAACGCTGCCAAATTAGTTAATATGCTTACAGGCACAAAGAAGATCGAAAACTCTGAAAGAGAGCTGAAATTTCCCGTGAACAAATGGATCACATCCAAGCTCGAGGATACGGTTTCCAGGTATAGGTCGCTCATGGACGAATATCAGGTCTCAAGGGCGCGTTCAGAACTGGATAATTTCTTCTGGAATACTTACTGTGACAATTATCTGGAAATGAGCAAGGCTCTTCTTAAGAATGAAAGTGAAATAGGAAAAGATTACGCGGAAGAAATCGTCTACACGTGCAATAAAAGCATGCTGGAGATTCTAACACTATATGCACCAGTTCTTCCTTTCATTACAGAAGAACTCTATGAGTCACATCCGCTTAGGACAAAGAGAAGTGTTCATGAAGAATCCATTCCACAAGCCTTTGCAAACGCGAAAACCGAACCAGAAGTAAAAGAAATGGATTATATCGTGGACATGTTGTCCAGGATAAGGTCACTCAAGTCATCAATGAAGTTGTCAATGAGCGCACGAATAGAAAACATAACTCTGCAGGGGGACCTCAAACTGATACAAAAGTACTCAGCCTTTATAGGGATTGTAATGAATATAGGTTCAGTAAAAGGAAAAGCATCTCCAGAAATGAATGCTGTGATAAGTTGATTCACTGTCTTTCTTCCCCTCTCATCACCAAGAAGAAAAAAATGTGCGAATTTTTGATCAAATTAACAATACGGGGTACAGTAGAGTTTAATATTTGGGAGCGAGAGACTGTGCTTCCTCCAAGGGAGTCTCACAATAAAACTCCTGTAGGATACACGTTTTCCCGTGTATATGATTAGAGGATGGAGAGATACCGGTCCAGTTCCCATGTTGTCACATACGACCTGAAGGCATCCCACTCCCTTTGTTTTACTGTAAGGAAGTTCTCAAAGATATGTTCGCCGAATGTCTCTTTCATCAACTTGCTGTTTTTAAAGTGATGTATGGCCTCCCCAAGGCTCTCTGGAAGCGACTGAATGCCATTCTGTTCCTTTTCCTTCGGTGTCATATGGAATATGTCTTTCTCTACTGGATCAGGTGGTTCAAGCTTTCTGTTTATGCCATCAAGTCCCATAGCAAGGATGGCAGCGAATTGAAGATATGGGTTCCCCGCAGAGTCTGGGCATCGTAATTCCATTCTCTTTCTATTGCCCCTACCAGCTGGAATCCTGACAAGTGCTGACCTGTTCTTATTTGCCCATGATATGTATACTGGTGCCTCATATCCAGGAATAAGTCTCTTGTATGAATTCACCCACGATGCAAGAACTGCTGATGCCTGGTTTATGTTGCTGAGTATGCCTCCCAGGTAATGGTATGCAAGGTCGCTGAGTTCAAACCGGCCGTTTTCGTCAAAGAACATGTTTGTTTTCTCGTCAGAGCTCATAATGCTCTGATGTACATGCATGCCTGTTCCGTTAACTCCATTTATTGGCTTAGGCATAAAAGTAGCGTAAAGTCCGTGTCTCTGGGCAGAGTTCTTAATGATGTATTTCAGCATAGCCACTCGATCAGCCATCAGTGTAGCTGGCGCATAACGAAGATCAATCTCTTGCTGACCCGCCGCGACTTCATGATGTCCGGCTTCCGGCTGGTAACCAAGGTCGTAAAGCTGCTTAAGTATTTCCTGACGTATTTCGTTTGCCGCATCCACAGGTGTATTGTCAAAGTATCCGGCATTATCGCTGGGGATCGCCGTTGGATTTCCACCCGCATCCCGCTTAAATAAGAAGAACTCAAATTCTGGGCCAACAAAAAAATCCATTCCTTTACTTCTCAGTTTATCAACTGTTTTTTGGAGTGCAAATCTGGGATCGCCAAGAAATCGATCTCCACTTGGCATATACACATCGCATACAAACCGTGCGACCCTAGCTCCGTCTCCTGTGAATGGTATAACAGTGTACGTGGAAAAATCTGGATGTGCACGCATATCTGATTCTTCTATCTGAGCAAAACCAGCAACCGAACTCCCATCAAAGACAACTCCCTCTGTCAATGCGTTCTCAAACCTATTTCTGGGAACAGTCAAGGTCTTCATCGATCCAAGAATGTCCACGAACTGGAACTGCAGGAACTCAATATTGTCTTTCTTTATCCTTTCAAGCATGGTATTAATTTCATTTGCCATGCTAAAGCGAATCTTCGATCCCTTTATAAATATTGCTTGTTGTTTTTCGAATTTATGAAGCGATCAATGTTGATGCTTTGGAAAAGTGTTAAAAGCACTCTTGTTATGACTGCACGTATAGCCCCGTGGTGTAGTGGCCAAGCATAGCGGGCTCTGGACCCGTTGACAGCAGTTCGAATCTGCTCGGGGCTATAAGGATTGATGAAGAAATCAAATGCCGGATACCGGGTCAGACGAAGAAGATTTTTCGATGGTCATGACGGAGTATGTCGATCAGAAGATTAGGGCAGATCATCCAATACTGTTTTACCAGATGGAGATGAAACTTGCAGAGGCTGATCTAGGCCTTGCGATATCCAAGGGTATTCGACTTAACGAAACCAGGCAAATACTTGATATGTTGGACACACTTTATGGCCTTTTATCGGACCCAGATTCAAAACTACCTGATCAACAGAGAAAAATGCTGAATCACGCTGACAATGTATGGCTCGATCTCAAGTCTAAATTGAGCTCCGGCGACGAGCGCGCTTCATTCTTGTTAAGCAGTCATTCACACATGTCCGAGGCACTTGGGTATCTAATAAAAGCACGTGACGATCCATTATTTAAAGAAATAATTCCCGATTATCTTTTAAAGTACCTGTCAAAGCTGAGTATATTTACCTATCGTGAGGCGATAGGGCATGTCATGCTTTGATTTCGTAGTTTTTGATGTAATCTGAGAATGATATGGGATTCTTAACAAATCGATACAAGTACGTGTCTTCTCTGTAATAGTTCAGGAGAAGACGATGCACTTCCTCTTTCTCGAATATGTTTGTATTCTCAATTGATGCAATACTCCTCTTCAACCAAAACTTTCCCTCAGCGATGCTCCTTTTTCTTTTTCCTAGCTTCTCAAATGCTAGATTGACAGCATCGGCAAAAGAAATTTTTTCGTTGGAATTGGCATCAATCGCTCCTTTTGTATCTTTTGCTGATTGGATTACCGTGACAAGATCTTTGACATGAATTGGAGCAAGTGATCCTCCGCTCGGCAATCTCGAGATACCTGTTGAAGCAAGTTTGAAGAGGTTTTCCGTGAAAACGTCGCCATTGCCGAATACGATGGAAGGCCTCACATTTAGGTGGTTCTTCACTAAAGAAACATTATCTTCTACCAAACCCCTGATTCTGAAAAATTCAGAAGCCCCATAATGAACATTAATCGAGGAAATGAATACGAGTCTTTGATCTGTATCGTTCTTCTTTACGATACCAACAACGTTCTTTATACCATTTACAAACGTATCGAATAAATCGCTGCCATCCTCTTTTTCAGTTCTAACGGATACAACGATCATATCTGCACCGTTTAAGGCAGTGTTGAGCTTGTCTGCTTCTGTTATGCTCCCCTCAATCCACTGAATACCTGCACTTTTTAGTTCCGCATTTTCACTTCTTGAATAATAGGCGACACTATCTGCCTGAATGTATTTTGCAATGTTACGTCCTATGTATCCTGAACCACCAATCACTACTACTTTCATCCTTCCTTATGAGAGCGAAGACGTTAAAATTTTTTTGCATACAATCTTCCTCTTATTTTCTTGTGGCAACCCGTAACTGCGATTCTATGGCAATGTTTTTTATTCTCGTTTGAAATGATTTTTTTTGTTCAACCTTAAAACACCCTCCGATATCGGTTTTGAACAAAATTTCAGTCTTGAAAAAGGGAAAATTTCTGATGTGAGTGATGTGTTTATCTACTCAAGGGTAAAACGCGGCTTAAAATCACTTATTCAAATTTAACACAACTCCACGGAAACTTAATTATGTGTTGTAATAATTAAAGAACGATTCGTATGAAAGATAAGTCAAAGAATGTTTACATGGTGAGTGGAGGCGTGACAAAGTTCGCAAAGGCCACCCCTGAAATGGATTTTCGCCTAAGGGTAAAAAA
>JAKAYB010000078.1 GCA_021826925.1 Thermoplasmata archaeon
GATCAAAGTAGAATTTTAAAAGTCTAAAGCGATCTATTTCTTTAAGCTTTCGGCCAGTTGTTATTCTTGTTCTATATTCAGGAAAAGTAAATATCTACACAATCGCTTTATGATAAATGACCCTCTGCAATGTATATATAATTCCACATGGCGACGAACTTATAACACTTCCGAATAAACAAAGCGAGATGCTTGCAACCCGACTTACCGCTTTGTCAAAGAAAGACTGTGCAGAAGTACTTGTTGTAATAAGCCCGCATGGTTTAAGATTGGGAAAAAACGTATCAGTTATCTTAACAGACTATTTTTGGGGGTATCTAAAATTAGGAAACAAGATTATAAGAAAAAAATATCGAAATGAAAAGGACCTTTCGCTTAAAATCATAAGATATAACAGATTGGCAGAGGAAGCTTCGTTTATCACTTCTTCTGGACCAAAGTCAGTATTTCCTTTGGATTTTGGTTCGTTAATACCGCTATATTTTTTTAATAAAAGGCAGCTTGTTGTAATGGGCCAACCGAGAATCTGGAAGCTTGACGACCTTGAAACTTTTGGTCGAAATCTGTTCCATGATGTTGATGGTTACACTAAGAAAGTATCAGTGATATTCAGTGCCGATCAGGCACATACACATTCAGAAAGTGGCCCCTACGGATATTCCGATGATTCTAAGGAGTATGAAGATATCATTGAACGCTGCGTACGGTCTAGTAATTTTGAAAGTCTTAGAAACGTCGATAAAGAGATGGTCGATCGGGCGAAGCCTGATAGTTTCTGGAATATGATTATCTTAAAGGGGCTTATGGGAGAGGGAAATATCAGACTACATTATGATTACCATTACGTGGAGAACTATTTCGGCATGCTACTGGCTCATGGGAACATCCATAAGTGATCATAGTTTATGCTGAAATCGTTTGTAACCTCCTCTATTGTGAAATGGTCTTCACGTGCACTTATGTTAAAAACATCAAGTGATCTCTTGCCGCATTACTCGCAGTTCTGCGGCAGTTAGTCGTCCAAAAGTCAGAAAAAGATTAAGTACGTTGATTTGATGAAAGTCTATGTCTACCGATACTAAAATCAAGGCTGTAATTACGACTGCCGCTGTAGTTACAGCAATTTTTGGGTATTTTGTTGTAATAAGACCTTTTTAATAACGAAACAATTACTGTTTTATGTTAGACGACAAGTTATTACGCGAGTTAGGAACATTAAAGGACCAGGTAAGATTCTCAAAAAAATTCACCATAGATAAGGATTTCGATAACGTGGTTGTTGCAGGAATGGGTGGCTCAGGAATAGTTGGAAGAATATTCTCTGAGCTTTATTCGGAAAAACCCGTTGAAGTTGTATCGGACTATCAACTTCCAAAGTACGCCAATGATAGAACTCTTGTAATAGGAGTAAGTTATTCTGGAAACACCGAAGAGACCATATCTGTATTGAATCAAGCGCAAAAGAATAACTGTATTACTGTTGCAATAACTTCTGGCGGAAAAATATCAGGAATGGGATTTCAAACTGTCCTGATACCTGGCGGCTTACAGCCGAGATCCTCGCTTGGATATATGCTGATGCCCATACTTTCAACTTTTTTGGATATAACTAATAATGTTCGCGATGCTACATTTGAAAGACTTAAAAATATGGATGAGGACCACTCAAAAGAGGAAATGCTTGCACTCGAAATTTTTAAAGGACAGAGAATACCAGTTATAATGGGTTTTTTCCCCTTTTCTTGGGTTGCTTACAGGTGGAAGACGCAATTTAACGAAAACTCAAAAATAATGGCCTTTTCAAACTATTTTCCAGAGTTAAATCATAATGAGACGATGGCTATAGGCGATACATTCAGGAGAGATATGTTCGAATACATAGCATTTAGGGGATCTTCAAATAACCGTATAGAGAAGAGAATCGAAGAGACTTCCAAGATCACTGGCGTTGACTTTTATCAGGTTACTGCAGAAGGTAATAGTATTATAGAAAAACTATTCTTCCTTGTTCATTACGGAGATTATGTCTCTTATCACCTTGCAAAACTCAGGAATGTTGATCCACAAGACGTCTCAAAAATTGAACTGCTGAAAAAAAGACTGGCTTAGCCTTCTATCTTTGACCCACCGGGCGGCAGTAACCTTTCAATCTCCTCTTTCTCTACACCAAGTTTCTTGGAAATTTCTTTTGCAGCCTCCGAACGTTTCATTTCGCCAGGAACTATTGTGACTGTTTTTTCCTGATTTTTTATTTCGAATACGGGGTGAATCATAGGGACATCCCCTCCTTTTATCGAGTACATGGAAATCTGTAAGCGGAGTGGAAGATTCGGCATGTAATTTCTCTTTCCTCTGACAACCCAGGAACCCGTGGATATATACTCCCCAGATTCTGGAGTCTTGCTTACCTGACTTGGAAGCACCCAGTATGCAGAGCTACTGGCAACACCGGCCGGCCATGCCCTGGAGAACGAGACAGCAAATATTCCCGCTTCGGTCAGGGTCCTCTCAGTAGGACTGGTATTACCTTCTACTTTAACGATAGTACTTGGTGCACCGTAAACCTCTGCGTGTACGTATATGTCCTTGTCCTTAAGGTGCCGCTTGACTATCCTTTCGTTGCTCTTGGCATCTCTTCCGGCTATTACGAGGAAGCCTTCACTGGAATAAAACCAATGATAATTCTCGAACCATTCTAAATTACGTTTCTTCTTCTTTTCGGTTTCTTTCATCTTGGATGATTTGATAGTTTGCTCAAGAATCTTATTTGCGCCTATTATTTTCTGTCGATACTCTTTTGATTTGGAAAATAAAATGTTGGAATTCTGGCCAGCGGACACGTTTGCATCCAGTCTGAATTCTCTTTCACCGTCACTGAGCACTATCTCTTTTCTTGCGGGATCGTATGATTTAAACGAAAATTCTCCTACCTTCGGGTACAGAGATTTATCAGGATTCGATTGATTTGATCTAACAGTTTTGATAATCTTATCTACGGCTGAAAGATTTGACATAACTATGCGCCCCAATTCTGCATTCGTCTTTTCTTGCGCCTCGAATTCCTTTATACTTTTCTCTATGGAATCTGTTCTTCGCAATGCCTCTGTGACAGGTTTATCCTGTGGATAATGGTACAATATGAAGTCAACGAGCCCCTCATTGAATTCGCCAAATTCTTTGTCGGGGGCTTCACTAATATGTTTGAATTCGATAGGTGAAAGAATGTTTGCTCTCGCATAAAAGAATGCCCTATCCAATAGGGATTCGCCAAGTATTTCGTGAAATTTCGAAAGGATTTCCTTCGCTCTTGCCGTCAGATTCTTTGCTAAAAGCGATTTATCTAAACCTATTCTATACAACAATTCTTCTGCAAGATCTCCTCCAATATTCATTCTTGAAGCCAAAGTCTGCACAATTGATGCATTACTATTCTCAAGGATATTCTTGAGGTCATTCTCGCTAAGGCTGAGTGGATTCATAGAGGAGGGGGGCAAATAAGGTTCTCCGTTAGCGATTTTTCTATTTTTCCACTCCCTTGTTTCGGAAGCAAAAGTTATCTTTCCGTCTTCGGTTATGATGACATTGCCACTCCTAAACATCTCAAAGATTATTTGTTCCCCTGAGTGTAGAGTGATCATCAGGACCCTGTCAAAATTTATTTGTTCAAATCTAACCACTCTCTTCTCGGAGACCTTTTTCCGAAGCAGCATTATAAGTGAAGACGGTGATTCAGGCCTCTCTAGATCGTGAATCATAAAGCCCATAATAGGAGACAAAAAAAGATAGAATTTCTTGTGATCACGCCCATAAATCTGAAAAAGAAAATCGTTTTTACCTGTCTGATAAACCTTCTTTATTATGCCATCCTCTATTTTCTTCCTGTAAAGTTCAACGAACGCATATAGATCTATTGAGGAGGGTCTTGGATTCATTTTTTAGTCAGTAATTATACGGACCTTATTTTATATTCGCCACGACGTGTTGATCAACTTATGAGTAGATCTTTGTTCGTTGTCTAGTAGGATACTGAAACCTTGATCATTTAGAATATAAATTGGATATGGATTATATCAATGGCGACACGCGATCGATGTAGTTAGTTATACTTAACTTAATTATGTTTCATCAAGTTTAAATATATTAGTGTAATACTAACTCAAGGTGAGTTGTTGTGGAATTAACTCATAGAGAAAGAGATTGCCTTGTATTCATAGGTAACGATATAAAGGGAGGGTTCCCTGATCGATTAATTGACCTTTCTAAAAAACTAAAGGTCAAGCCTCCGACTACAATACAGCTTCTTGATAAGCTTGAATCGAAAGGACTAATTTCAAGGAAAGGGGGTATGGTAATATTAACAGATAACGGGAAGAAAATTTATCACGATGTTACCGAAAGTCACAGAATCATAGAGGTTATGCTTTATAGTTACGGCATTCCTAAAGGTGAGTGCTGCGAGGTCGCCTCTGAGATTGATTACGTGTTTAAGCACGACCTTATTGAACGCCTTTCTTCAAATCTTGGAAACCCAAAGCTTTGTCCGCATGGCAATCCTGTAAACGAGGAATTGTAAATGGATATCAATTTATGGAATCCTCAGTACGAGGGTATTTATGCAGCTTTTTTAGTTTCTTATTTGCTTGGTATAGTCCATGGTATTACGCCAGATGAACATACCTGGCCGATCACTTTTTCATATGCAGTGGGAAGCTATTCAGTGAAGGGAGGTGCAAAGGCTGGTTTAATATTTTCAAGCGGATTCACTTTGGAAAGGGCTTTAATGTCGGAAATCGCAGCCATTGCCCTAGCAGGATTCATGTTTTATCCATATTTCAACAGTTTAATTTATGTTGTAGTTGGAACAGTAATGGCTATTTCTGGTCTGTACATATCGAAAAAGTTACGCTACCCCCATATTCATGTGATAGAGCATGCCTTTTACAGCCTTTTTGGAATACACAAACACAGAGCTATTGAGGAAGAAGAAGAGTTCGAACATTTGAAAAACCCAATCTTAAGAAAAGACGACGGGATCTATAAACCCATCCCGATGAGGCTTGCATTTGTCCATGGACTCATTGCAGGATTTGGTTTTGGTGCCTTTGCTCTTATAATATATTTTGTTCTTGCACCTTCCATGCCATTATACATTGGTTTTATGCCAGGCCTTCTTTTTGGCCTAGGGACAATGACCATGCAGGTTTTGGCTGGAACATTTTTTGGTCTATGGCTTTCGAAGGCAAAGAAGCTATCCCTACACGGAATACAGACTGTGGCGCGTGGCATGAGTTCTTATGTCCTGACCTACGGTGGTTCAGCATTTGTGATTGCCGGAATTGTGACAATTATCTTTCCGGCGTTATGGAACTATGGTATAGACACCGGCCTTAAGGTACATAATCTAGATGTTCTAGGACTGCCATTTTTCATCGTTGTTTTCAGTGTAGCAGTAATAGGCATTATAGCGTACGAAATTAACATGCATAAAGCCATTGAACTAGAAAAGGAGGAAAGAGAGAAGGGACTCGATAGGGATATTACCAGCAAAGCATCATAACTTAGGCCTTTATTACCATTACGTGGACTCGATGACAAATTCTCAACGCCAATAAACACGCAAAGTTTGGCTCAGGTTGAAGTTGAGGGGACAATGAACATGGTTGAAAATAATGTCGGTAACAAAAGGAGAGGCAAGATATTCTGGTTTGTTCCTGAAAAGACAGAAGCGATTCAATTCCTTGAGAAAAAATTTGCACTAGATAATTTTGAGATTGAAATTATATACAACAATACGGATTACCCAGATTTACTAAATGACCTTATTCCAAAATTAAGATCGCAAGATAATGCCCAAGATCTACCCATAGCCATCATCTCCGAAGGTACGATGGTAAAATTGGCCGTAGATATTCTCTCTTCTCGAGACATAGCAGCACAAAAGCTAATTCTTATTGACCCAAAAGACGATGGAACGGTTAAGGAAAAACTACACGGTATCGGTGTTCCGACAATGATAATTTCCGGAGTACCTATGAGTAAATTATATGTGCTTGAACATCTGAGTTTCCACGACTTAATATCTGGTTCCGTCATTAAATATATTAGACCTGTAAAGAATTCAAGTCTCGAGAATCCCACAAAAGTTTTTAATTACCTTGTGGGCTTCATAGATGATGACTTATGATGAATTTGTTACGGACATACAACTCAGGTATGGTGATATAGACGCACTTGGACATGTCAACAACGCTGCTTATTTGACCTACTATGAACTCGCAAGAGTAAACTTTCTTAAAAATTTCTATAAAATAAAGGCTGATGAGATTGGCATAGTCATAGCAAGAGCGGAAATTGACTTTTTAAAACCAATACACTTTGAAGATAAGATTCATGTCAAAACCGATATTTCAAAGGTGGGAAAAACAAGTATAACATTTTCCCATAAGATATACTCCGACGATGGAACAATTTATTCAAATGCCGTCATAGTAGGAGTGTTTGTAGATGAGAATGGTAAATCGAGGAATGTTCCAGAGG
The DNA here is from genome assembly GCA_021826925.1 of Thermoplasmata archaeon. GTDB lineage: Archaea > Thermoplasmatota > Thermoplasmata > Thermoplasmatales > Thermoplasmataceae > JAKAYB01. The sequence continues at coordinate 6,538 of JAKAYB010000078.1, forward strand.
ATATAGTAAAATTTGCAAACTCCAGACTGAAGTAACTGTAGTCGCACTGTTTTGGCCATCTTTTTCTATTATTACCTGAAAGAAACTACTTTAGACGACCATTGCGGAAAGTGATGCTTTCCGCGGAGAACAATTATTAATGGATGTAAAATATGTAAATAAAGGGCATGTCCCCTAATGATCTTAATGATCAAACGGGCGTTGTCACGTAACCTAACCATCCAAGATCAAGTGGAAGAAAAAAGAGTAAAAGATAGAATGAAAGGTGCAGCGCAGTGGTTAAATATATGTTTTTTCGCAGGTAATATATTGCCCCATAAATGATAGCCATAGCAAAATTATCAAGAATAAACAGTGGGGCATAAAAGCCAGGATATCCATGAGGATAGAATATTACAAAACTGGCATAGAACAAAGTGTACATTAGTGCCTGACAAATTATAGCCTTTCCGTCGGAGGTATAATTTTTTAAAAACTCAATTACAATGAATCTAAAGTTTAACTCCTCAAGAATCACCGGATAGTACAGGAATGAAAACACCGATGAAACACCTATGTGCTTAACATCATACACATATAACCAGATAGATAGTACTGCAACAAATATGATTAAGTCCTTCGATGAAAGTAATGATTTTACTTTTTTTCTTAATTCCGGTATCACCATAATCAAGAGAACTATTATAACCGGGGCAGTAAAAATATAGATGTGAAAAATAAGTGTATGATTTATATTGGAATCTTGACTAAAATAGAAGAGAGCGAAAAATACAAATTCTAAAATGGCAAATAACAAAGCAAACTTCTTCTTAGGATGATCGATATTTGTTCTGTCCATTTCATTCATTTTCTTCAAAACCCATTTCGCACGGAGGCATCATTCACCGTGGTCTATGCCGATATCAACTATGACATTAGAAGTTGTTCTTTCTCTTTTCTCGACAACGTACGTATTCAATACTGTTACTGTTGATAGC